>NZ_JARE01000068.1:0-69740 GCF_000708325.1 Microbacterium sp. Cr-K20
CTCGGATGCGGCGGCCGCATGCTCGCTCCAGCGGTGGGTCGTGTCGCGCGATGCGGCCTCGGCGGCCGCCCGGCTGACGTCGTCGAGCAGCGCCAGGGCATCGGCGCGCTCGAGGCCGGAGAGGTAGCCGGTGATGGGTCCCGGAACCGAATGCACTTGTGCGCCCGAGACCCGCTGCGACCGGTCGATCGGCCCCTGACTGAGCGAGACGCCCTGCAGGCGCGCGAGCGGGAACACGGCGAGCTTGCGCCAGACGATGCCCCGACGCAGCAGCAGGCCGAACTCCTCGACGAGGTAGCCGTGGCGCTTCCACGAGAACGGACGCCGCCACCACGCGCGCCGCGGCATCGTGCGGTACGTGTCGCCTTCGACCGGGCCGACGACACCCTGCTCCCAGAGGGAGTGGATGCTCTCGGCGGGAACGTTCGGCAGCACCAGCGCGAGCACGCGCTCGACGTCGGCGCGCTTGCCGACCGGCAGCACCACGTTGAACTGCTGTCCACTGCCGGAGGACTGCTGAGCGGCGCTCTTGCCGCTCATCCGGTTGATCTTGATCGTCCACCAGCCGAACGGGCGCCACAGCAGCGACTGCGTCACCTCGACGGCGAAGATGCGCCCCGGCGGGAGCGTCTCGGTCACGGTCGTGAGGAGCCCGTACGTGATGCGCACGCCGTCGGGGGTGGGGGCGATCGAGTAGCGCAACGACTTCGAGATCTGCGCCCAGGTGATACCGACCACGGCGATCACCAGCGGTACTCCCATGCCGAAGCCCAGGCCGAGCAACACGACGCCACCGTCGGTGTCGCCATCGATCAACAGGCCGATCAGCGCGCTGCCGAACGCGATCGCGAAGATCGCGCCGAAGAACACGACCCACAGCAGACCCGAGATCAACTGCGATCCGACGAGGCGCCCGGTCGGGATCTTGACGACGCTCTCGGGGACGACGTCGGCGAGGTCGACGCCCGCGAGGAGGTCGTTGACTCCGGCGTTCACCGATCCGACCAGCTGCGCACGCGCGGATCCCGGCGCGGTCGCAGCCGGGGCCGAGACGGAACCCGGGTTCAGCGCGGCGTTGCGGGCCGCTCTGGCGCCCGATGCCAGGCGCAGGATGTCGGAGCGCACCGACTCGGCGCGCGACGTCGCAAGGTACTCGAGCTCGACGTTCGCATCGTTTCCGGCGCCCACGACCTCCAGCTTCGCGAGTCCGATGATGCGCGCCGGGAACGGACGGGTCAGGTTGACGCCCTGCACGCGATCGAGCGGAGCCCGGCGGTGCGAGCGGAAGATGAACCCCTTGCGCACTTCGACGTGGTCGCCGGTGATCCGGAACTGATGGAAGCGCCAGACGAACCAGAAGATCAGCACGAGAACGATGACGAGTCCCAGCACACTGAGCAGCGCGACGAGGATCAGGTTGTTGGAGAGCACCCAGTCGACGGGATCGCCGCCGGAGTAGTCACCGACGTGCGCCTCTTCCGGCGCGAAGAGCGCGACGGCCCAGGTGATGAGACGATCGCGCATGTTCGTGATCACGATGCCGGCGACGATGATCAGCACCAGCCCGCCCTTGAAGAGCGGCGTGAGCGGATGCATGCGGTGCCACTCGCCGTTGGCGAGGGTGGTCGACGAGTCGACGCCGGTCGCCCGCGTGCTCGGGGCGGGCGGGAGCTGCGGCTCGCTCACAGGCCGGTCCGGCGGGTCTCGGCGACGTGGATGAGGGTGTCGCGCAGCGCCTCCGCCGCCTCCTGGGTGAGGCCGGGGATCTGCACGCCGGTCGTCGCGGCGGCCGTCACCATCTTGAGCTGCGCGATGCCGAAGCCGCGGTCGAGCGGACCCTGGGTGATGTCCACCAGCTGCATACGGCCGTAAGGCACGGCGATCATGCGCTGCCAGAGGATGCCCTTGCGGAACACGATGTCGTCAGCGCGCAGCATGTAGCCGATCGCCTTCGCCTGCCGCGGGAGGATGATGAGCGCGATCACCGTGATGAGGAGGACGACTCCGGCGGGGATCCACACCCACTGCTGGTCCAGCACGAGGCTGAGCACGAGCGCCGCGGCGGCGACGATCACGAGGAAGATCACGTTCTGCACGATCTGCGACACCACGTAGCGCGGCGAGATCTGGTGCCACGCACCGTCGAGCTCCAGCCGGGCCTCGTTCCGAGCCGTCCGCAGCTCGGAGTACGTGCCCTGGTCGAGGGCGTCGAGGTCAGTGCCCTCCGCCGGGTTCAGGGGCGCGGTCTCTGGGTTCTGAGTCATCAGGATCCTTCGGCAGGGTGCAGAACTGTTCGGCGACGAGCGCGGCGATCGTGAGGACGATCGCGCTACCGATGAGGGCCAGCATGGCCACAGTCGACCCTACCTGTGGATCGACCGGCCGCGAGAGGAGGAACACCAGCAGCCCCGCTCCGAAGCCCGCCATGATGGCACCGAGCAGGCTCGAGGCACGGGCGAGCGTCGCCGCTCTCAGCGCGCGGAACGGATCGATACGCACGCCCGAGCGCACGCTGCGGCGCACCGGCCAGGCGACGCCCAGGGAGGCAGCGGCGATGAGCAGAAGCAGCACCGGGAGCAGCAGCGACGGCGTGAACGTGACCCGGCCGGACGCCGTGAGCAGATGATCGAGCAGGAAACCGCCACCGGCCGCGAGCAGTGCGAGCAGAAGCAGGAGCCCCGCAGAGGTGCGCCTCATCGTTCGCCCCGGCCGCGCAGATCGGCCGCGAGGTCGGCCACGCGCCCTCGTCCGAGAAGCTCCGCATCCGGGTCGACGTCGAGCCAGGGGTCGAGCACGAAGAGGCGTTCCGCGGCGCGCGGGTGCGGCAGCTGCAGACGCGGTTCGTCCGAGACGACGTCCCCGTAGGCGATGAGGTCGAGGTCGAGCGTGCGGTCGCCCCACCGCTCGCGGCGCTCCCGACCGTTCTCGTCCTCGATGGCGTGCAGCATCCCGAGGAGGATCTCCGGGGCGAGACGCGTGGTGACCAGGGCGACCGCGTTCACGTACCCCGGCGCCTCGGGATCCGGTCCGTCGAGGCGGAGTGCGACGGTCTCGAACAGGTCGGAGAGTCGCACATCGCTCACGAGCGGCAGGCGGGCGATCCGTTGCGCCGCGGCGCGGATCGTCTCGTGCCGGTCACCGAGGTTCGCGCCGAGGGCGACGACGGCCACGGTCTCCGGGCGTGCCGGGCGGGGGTCGGGCAGCTCGGGCGCTTTCGCGAGGTCCCGGCTCATATCGTGATGTCCTCGAGCGCCTGCGGCGGGCGGCTGCGGTTCACAGTGACCGCCACATCGGCGAAGTTCAGCGGGATCGGGGCGTGCGGCTTGTGCACGGTCACCGTCACGTTCTGCACCCGCTCGTCCTCGAGCGCCGCCGACGCGATGCGTTCCGCGAGCGTCTCGATCAGATTCACCGGCTCGCCCGCGACGATCGCCGCCACCTTCTCGGCGAGCTCGCCGTAGTGCACGGTGTCGGTCACGTCGTCAGAGGCCGCGGCCTGATCCAGCGACAAGCGCAGGCGGAGGTCGATCGTGAAGTCCTGGCCCTCTTCCCGCTCGTGCGTGTAGACGCCGTGGCGGCCGAAGACGGTCAGACCGGTGAGGACGATCTCATCGAGGAAATCCATGACTCTAGCGTACGGGGGACCCACCCCCTCGGCTGGGTGGGGGTTCAGCCTGCCCAGGCGTGCGTGATCGCGAGCGCATCGCGGGTGCCGGCCACGTCGTGCACGCGCACCGCCCACACCCCGGCGCGGGCCGCCAGGGCGCTGGTGACGGCCGTCGCGAGATCGCGGCGCGACTCGGAGACCTCGTCGTCCGCGCCGGCTTGCTGACGCAGCGCCTCCGCCAGGAAGCGCTTGCGCGAGGTGCCGATGAGCACGCGAGGACCCAGAGCGACGATCTCGTCGAGTCCGCGCAGCACGTCCCAGTTCTGCGCGCCGGCTTTCGCGAACCCGATACCCGGATCGAGGATCAGTCGCGACGGTGCGATCCCGGATGCGGCGGCTTCGCCCATGCGCTCCTGCAGCTCTCCCGCCACCTCGCGCGCGACGCGACGGTACTCGGCGTTCGCATACATGTCGGAGGAGAATCCGCGCCAGTGGCCGATCGCGTAGTCTGCCCCGGATTCCGCGACGGCTGCCCGCATGTCGGGATCCGCAAGCCCTCCGGAGACGTCGTTCACGATCCGCGCGCCGGCCCGCACGGCCGCGGCGGCGGTGGCCGCATTGAGTGTGTCGATGCTGACGGGCACGCCCGCCGCGGCGAGCTGCTCGATCACCGGGATCACGCGCTGCTGTTCGATATCGGCACCGATGCGGTCGGCGCCGGGCCGGGTCGACTCACCGCCGACGTCGAGCACCGCGGCGCCTTCGGCCCGCAGGCGCAGACCGTGGGCGACCGCCCGATCGACGTCGAGGTAACGACCGCCGTCGCTGAAGGAGTCGGGGGTCACATTGACGATGCCCCAGATGCTCGTCATCAGCGCACTGCTCCGGATCCCGCCGACGCGCCGATCAGCGTGATGAGCTCGGCCCTGGCGACGGCATCCGTGTACTCTCCGCGCGCCGCGATCGTGAGGGTGGACGCCTCACTCTGGCGTCCGCCGCGCATCGTGACGCAGCCGTGCGAGGCGTCGAGCACGACGAGCACTCCCCGGGTGTCGAGATGCTCCGCGATCGTGTCGGCGATCTGCTCGCCGAGGCGTTCCTGCACCTGCGGACGGGCGGCGAGGATCTCGACCACGCGAACGAGCGCCCCGAGACCGACGACCTGCTCGCCCGGGAGATACGCGATGTGAGCGTGCCCAGCAAACGGCAGCAGGTGGTGCTCGCAGACCGAACGGAAGCGGATGTCGCGCAGCAGCACGGCCCCGGAAGGCAGGGTGCCGGGCGCGGGTCCGCGCGAGACGCTGATGGTGCGTGCGAGCGGTTCGGCGGGATCCTCCCCGACCCCCGCGAAGAACTCGGAGTACAGCTCGGCCATGCGCGACGGCGTCTGCTTCAGCCCCGGTCGATCAGGATCTTCGCCGATGGCCTCGAGCAGCTCGCGGGTGAGTCGCTCGACACGGTGCCTGTCGACGGTCACGTCACGCCGTCGCGGGTCGCGGGTTCCCGGCTCCCGCCGAGCCCTGCTGCGCGCGGGGTGCGGCGGCGGGTGCCTCGACGGATGCCGCGAGCGAGACGTCCTTCTTGGGCACCTCGATCGGGGGTCGCTCCGACACCGGACGGTCTTCACTCGACAGCCACAGCGGACGCTCCGGAAGCTTCTTCACTTCGGTGAAGATCTCGGCGATCTGGTTGTGGTCGAGGGTCTCCTCCTCGAGGAGCGCCAGGGCGAGCTTGTCGAGGATGTCACGGTTCGCGCTGATGACCTCGTACGCCTCGTTGTGCGCCTGCTCGATGAGCGCGCGCACTTCGGCATCCACCCGCTCGGCGACGCGCTCGGAGTATTCGCGGCCACGGCCCATGTCACGACCGGCGAAGGGTTCGCCGCCCTCGCTGCCGAGCTTGACCGGTCCGACCTGTGTGGTCATGCCGTACTCGAGCACCATCTTGCGGGCGATCGACGTCGCCTTCTCGATGTCGTTCGATGCACCGGTGGTGGGGTCGTGGAAGATGATCTCCTCGGCGACGCGACCGCCCATGGCGTAGGTCAGTTGGTCCTGGAGCTCGTTGCGGGTGACCGAGTACTTGTCGTCCAGCGGCAGCACCATCGTGTATCCGAGGGCCTTGCCGCGGGGCAGGATCGTGATCTTGGTGACCGGGTCGGTGTAGTTCATCGCCGCCGCCGCGAGGGCGTGTCCACCCTCGTGGTACGCGGTGATCAGCTTCTCCTTGTCGCGCATCACACGGGTGCGGCGCTGCGGTCCGGCGATCACGCGGTCGATGGCCTCGTCGAGGGCGCGGTTGTCGACCAACTGCGCGTTCGAGCGGGCGGTGAGCAGCGCGGCCTCGTTGAGGACGTTGGCCAGGTCGGCACCGGTGAACCCGGGAGTCTTGCGGGCGACGACCTCGAGGTCGACGTTCTTCGAGAGCGGCTTGCCCTTGCTGTGCACCTCGAGGATCCGCTGGCGGCCCTTGAGGTCGGGGGCGTCGACGCCGATCTGGCGGTCGAAGCGGCCGGGGCGCAGCAGTGCCGGGTCGAGGATGTCGGGGCGGTTGGTCGCGGCGATCACGATGACGTTCGCGTTCGGGTCGAAGCCGTCCATCTCGACCAGCATCTGGTTGAGGGTCTGCTCGCGCTCGTCGTTTCCGCCGCCCATGCCGGCACCGCGGTGGCGGCCGACGGCGTCGATCTCGTCGATGAAGATGATGGCGGGGGCGTTCTCCTTGGCCTGGCCGAAGAGGTCGCGCACACGGGAGGCACCGACACCGACGAACATCTCGACGAAGTCCGATCCGGAGATCGAGTAGAACGGGGCGCCTGCCTCGCCGGCGACGGCGCGGGCGAGGAGCGTCTTGCCGGTTCCGGGAGGGCCGTACAGGAGCACGCCCTTCGGGATGCGGGCGCCGATGGCCTGGAACTTCGCGGGATCCTGCAGGAACTCCTTGATCTCGTGGAGCTCTTCGATGGCCTCGTCGGCACCGGCGACGTCGGCGAAGGTGACGGTCGGCGTCTCCTTGTTGACGAGCTTGGCCTTGGACTTGCCGAACTGCATGACCTTGCCGCCGCCGCCCTGCATCGACGACAGCAGCCACCAGAACAGGAGGCCCAGCAGCACGAGCGGGAGGAGGAGCGAGAGGAAGCCGTCGAACCAGGTCGCACGCGGCACGGCGTCGTTGAAGCCGTCCTTGGGAGCAGCCTCGTTGATCGCGGTGACGACCTCGTCGGCGCGGGCGTCGACGTAGTAGAACTGCACGTTCTCGGAGCCCTCGAACGCCTTGGAGAGGGTCATGTCGACGCGCTGGTCGCCGTCGGTGTTGACGACCTCGGTGACCGTGGTGCCGGAGAGGAGCTTGAGCCCCTCCTGCGTCGTGATCTGCTTGGGCGCACCCAGATTCGAGATCAGCAGGAAGCCGCCGAACAGCAGCAGGCCGATCAGCGCGACGTAGATCAGCGGATTCCGGGTGAGCTTCTTCACATCCATGATCGGATCAGCGTATCGCGCGCGCCCTAGGGGGTCGCTGTGCGTTCACCCACGGCGTAGCGTGCCGCCCGTCAGGAGTAGACGTGCGGGGCGAGCACCGCGACGTCGCGCAGGTTGCGGTAGCGCTCGTCGTAGTCGAGGCCGTATCCGACGACGAAGTCGGTGGGGATGTCGAAGCCGACGTACTTGCAGTCGATGTGGACCTTCGCGGCCTCGGGCTTGCGCAGCAGGGCGAGCACCTCGATCGACTCGGCGCCGCGGGATCCGAAGTTCTCGAGCAGCCAGCTGAGGGTCAGACCCGAGTCGATGATGTCTTCGACGATCAGGACGTGCTTGCCGTTGAGGTCGGTGTCGAGGTCTTTGCGGATCTGCACGACACCGCTCGACTTGGTGCTGGCGCCGTAGCTCGACACCGCCATCCAGTCCATCGGGGCGTGGAACGGCAGGGCGCGGGCGAAGTCGGCCATGACCATGACGGCCCCCTTGAGGACGCCGACGAGCACGAGGTCCTTGCCCTCGTAGTCCTGGGCGACCTGCGTCGCCAGCTCATCGAGCTTGGCGAGGATCTCCTCCTCTGTGACGAGGATCTGAGCAAGGTCGTCCTGGATCTCCGCGGCGCGCATGGATCGATTTTAGGTGACGGAACCGGGTGCTCCGGTTCAGGAGTTCCGCGCGGGGATCAGGAATGGATCTCGTCATGGTCGCCGCGGGTGGTCTTCGGGCTGAGCACGCCGATCTCGATGGTCTCGTACTTGCCCTCCTCGGAGCGCACCCACGTTACCTCGACATACCAGTCGTCCTTGCCGTAGGCGTCGGCGGTGCGTCGCCCCTCCGACGTCTCACGAGCGTCCGTGTGCTCCCACCCGTCTGCGAGCAGCTGGGTGGCGATCGCCTTCGCGGCCTCTTCAGAAGCCCCGTCGCGCTGAACCGGCTCAACATAGGTGTCGACCTGCCACCAGACAGAGTCCTCGGCAGACGGTTCGGCAGATACCGGGTTCTGGAGCATCCGCCCTCGGGACTCCACATCAGGCGGCGTCGACGGCGCGAGGTCCGCCGGGATCATCCCTACGATCTCCTCCGCCAGCGCCTCCGCCTTCACCTGATACTCATCGAGGCGACTCTCGGCCGTCAGCGCACACCCTCCCACGATGCATGCCGCAGCAAGCACCGCCAACGCACCCCAGAGACGCCTCATGCGTCAGGACGACAGCTCGTCGCTGTCGACGCGCACCATCTCCGGGCTCACCATGAGGACGCGCTGGCTCCCTGTTCGGCCTCGGTCAAGAGGAGATGTCATCATGGTCTCCGCGCACCGTCGTGGGGCTGACAACCGAGATGTCGAACCGTTCGACCTTGCCTGGTTCAGACTTCACCCACGCGATCTCCACGTACCAATCGTCCTGTCGGAAGCCGTCCGTGATCGTGCGGCCTTCGCCTGTCTCGCGGACGCGCTCCACCGTCCAACCATCCGACTTCATGGCCTCCGTGACGGCGGCAATCGCCTCAGCCGCTGCACCCTCCCACTCCACAAGGCTGACGTAGGCCCGAGCCTGCCACCAGGCGGGATCGCCCGGACGTTTCTCGGCGGTGACACCGTTCTGCGGCGCCTGCCCCCGCGACTCCAGCTCAGTATCGAGCGCCGGCTCCAGGTGAACGGGGATGAGCTCGACGACACTCATCGCGAGCGTCTCACTCTCCGCCTTGTACTCGTCGAGTCGACTCTCCGGTGTCGGTGGCACCGCGCATCCTCCCAGAATCAGCACGCAGACGAGCGCGATCATCATTCCCGTCAGTCTTCGCACCATTCGGCTCAGGAATGGATCTCGTCGTGATCGCCACGGATCGTGTCAGGGCTCACCACGAGGACCCTCAAGCTCTCGATCGTTTTCGGAGTAGAGCGTACCCATGCGACACGCACATACCATCCGTCCCGTCGGTACTCATCCGTCTTGTAGACCGGATCCGGGGAGCCCGACTCTTCAGCCTTCTTCCATCCGTCGTCAACGAGCGCGGTTTCGATTGCTGTGGCCGCGGTCTCGGACGCCGCAGGCTCGTCGAGCATGACCACCGAGGTCTTCACTTCCCACCAGGCGGGCGTTTGAGGGGTGTCTCCCATGCTCTGCGCCAGCCGCCCGGCGGAGGCACTATCCGGGGCTTCATCCGCAATCACTGCTGCGGGAATGGACTCCACGACCTGCTGCGAGATCGCCTCGCCTTCAGCTCGAAACTCATCCAACCGACTGTCAGCCGACACGGCACACCCTCCGATCAAGCCCACCGACGCGAGCAGTGCAACGATTCCCCACCATCTCCGCATCAGTCGATCCTCACATAGTGCGGCTCATAGTCCGAAGCATCGATCCCATCGATCGCAATGCTGGAGTATCCACCCGTGACGTACTCATTCGGAGCCCAACTGATCGCCTCGCCGCCGGTGATGACCTCGACGATGTTGTGAAACGCGGTCGACCGCGGATTGAGCACGGAGCTGTGACTCTCAATCCCATTCGGGAAGCCGTAGTCCTCGAGGTCGGCGCTATCGGGATCTGCATGGTCGATCCATCCAGTCTCCAGACGCGTAACGTCGTCGGCCAACAACGGGGACTGGCCGTGGATCGCATACCAATCGTCGTGATCACCCTGAATCATCCCCACCACGGCGTCGTTCCTAGCCATCATCGAGTAGTGCGGAACGCCGGATGTGTACGGGAAATCTTCGACGCCGGCCACCCCAGCCCCCATGCCGGCCGCAGAGACGTAGAGAATACGGTCGGCCTTCAAACCGGCCTGCTCCGCCAACCCCACGGTCGCGCCGCCGTAACTGTGTCCCATAACGGTGAGAGTGGAATCGGCCGGGCGTTCGATGCCCGCGACGAAATCGACCAGCTTCGGAGCGAGATCATGGGAGTACGAAGCATCCGTGGGGCCGGGGACTTCCAGCTGCGGAAAGCTACCGCCAGCCCATTGGAACACTGCGCTCCCCGGGCCGTTCGCATCGATAGCCGCGGAATAGAGACTTGCTCCGGTTCCGTGACCGAATTCACTGATTGTGGTCGTCGTTCCCGGCACGGAGACCGCCACGTTCTGCACCCAGACCGGGATGTCGCCGGTGACGGGGTCGATTGCTCCGTGATAGGTCGCAATGGCATTCGCATCAGCATTGAAGACGACGACCTGAGCTCCACTGTGCTTGTGTTCGCGGCCGGACTCGTCGTACCAGACTGGCTGCTCATCGAGCAGATCCTTCCACGCACCGATCGGCTCCCGCAGCTCGGCGATCTCGTCGCTCAGGCTCTTCCGTCGCTGGGCGCTCCAGTGGTTCCGCGCCGTCATCCCGTCGAGCTTCTCCTGGAGCCGGGCGATCTCGGCTTCCCTGCGTGCGATCTCGTCGCGGATGTTGGTGTGGTTCGCGGTGACCCGGTCACGGATCGGGATGCCGTTGAGGTTCCCGAGGATCATCGGGGATGCGGCAAGCAGCGCATCCCGCGTCGCCTGATCCATCGTGTTCCACGTCTCACGGATGATGTCCGGATCCCCGAGACCGGCCAGGGACTCGGCCGTGATCGCATTGACGTTCCCCGCCCACGCGAGGCTCGCCGCAGCGAACCCTGCACCGCCGACCTTCCCGCCCTGGGTGACGGCGGAGATGAGCGGCACGGCGGCGATGGCGTTCACCGCACGCCGGTCGATCTCCGCCCGCTCGTCGCCGAGCGCGTTGTACGACGCCCGCGCCGTGTAATAGTCGTCGATCGCATCCTGCCAGCGACGCAGGTAGCTCGGGTCGTCGACGTACATCCACGACGGCAGCACCGCGTCCCACGGCAGCGCCCAGCCCGTGACGAACTCGCTCGCCGCGCTCAACGCCTCGGCCCGACGCACGAAGATGTGGTCGTACGCATTCTGCGCGGCACGCAGCCGACGCGCAGCATCGCTCTTCAGCCCCTCAAGGTCGGTCGCATACGCCGACACCGCCGTCGAGATGCCGTCGAGCCCCTCAGCCGCCTCGCCCATGCGCTGCGACAGGAGCACGATCCGTGCACCGAGGGCATCCGCGGCAGATGCCGTCATCGACGTGATGCTCGCCAGCGCCGCATCCGCATCGCCCTTGCGCTCTCGCGACGACGCCGCCCGCGTGGAGAACGTGGTCGCATACCCACTCACGGCGCCCGCATCACCGCGAGCCGGATCGTCGATCAGCCCCGGCAGATTCATTGCGCCGCCTGCTGCGCGAGCGCCTCGTCGTTGGCGGTGAAGGTCGATGCCACGGATGCCGCATCGGTCGCAGAGTTGGTCGCCGTCTGCGCGAGGGCCGACAGGATCTGCGTCACCAGCGACTCGGCCTCGCCCAGCGCACCTTCGACCGAAGACGACCCGGTGCCTCCGAACGACAGGCACGACGTGATGATCGGCGCGGCCCCCGCAGTGAGCCGTGCCTGCGCTGCATCGAGCGCTTCTTTCTGAACATCGAGATCGGTCACCGATGCCCCTTTCCCCCCGGACCCGTCTACCCTACGTCACGCGTCCGACGCCGCCGATGGGCAGATCTCCCCATGCCCAGCGATCCGCACTACTGTGAGCGGTGATGCGGGCGGACGCCCCGGACGGAAGGATTCACCATGGCTCTTGACGACATCCTCAAGCAGGTTCCGATCGACGACATCGCCGAGAAACTGGGTGTCTCGCGAGACGAGGCGAAGGTCGCTGTCGAGCAGGGCGGCGCCGTGCTGCTGGGCGGGCTCGCGAAGAACGCAGAGACCGACGAGGGCTCCGCGGCCATCCAGAACGCGCTGAAGAAGCACGAGGGCACGGCCGGCGCTTCGAAGGTCGACGACATCGATCAGGCCGACGGCGACAAGATCGTCGCGCACATCCTCGGCTCCAAGAAGACGGAGGTCACGAAGGAGCTCACCGAGTCGAAGGCGACTCCCGGCATCGACTTCGGCAAGCTCCTCCCGATCCTCGCCCCCATCGTGATGGGCCTCATCGCGAACGCGACGAAGGACAAGACCGCGAAGGCGGATGCCGGAGCCGAGAGCTCGGGCGGCATCGGCGACGTCATCGGTGGGATCCTCGGCGGTGGCAACAGCGGCGGCTCGGCCGGCGGAGGCGGAATCGGCGACGTGATCGGCGGACTGCTCGGCGGTGGCAAGAGCGGCGGCTCCGGCGGAGGCATCGACCTCGGCGGCATCCTCGGCGGACTCTTCGGCGGCAAGAAGTAGTCACACCCCGCACTTCCGGTCGCGAGGCGAATGCGCTTCGGCGGAGGGTTCTCAGCGACCGGATGCGGTGAAGACGATGCGGCCGCCCTGGCGCACAGCCGCGCACCCGGGCAGATCGATCGGCCCCTGACCGCGCCAATGGGTGACGAGCCGCGCGACCTCGATGGTCTGCGTCCTCGTGAGACTCACCCCGAACTCGCTGTCGACGACGAGGCGGATGATGCGGTTGCGCAGTGCTGCGGGGTTGGCGGCGAGAGCTGCGACACTCACCGAGATCCCCGCCTCCGCATGCTCGACGATGTCCTCGATCGTCTCGTGGATCATCTCGTCGAAGGCCTCGGCGTCCTCCCGCAGCTGCTCCGCGGTGCGGACGAGCGCCTCGGCGATGCCCGGGCCGAGCTCGGCCTCGAGCACCGGCAACACGCGCTCCCGCGCCCGCACCCGCGCGTAGCGGTCATCGACATTGTGAGGGTCGTCCCAGACCTCGAGATCGGATGCGGCGCAGAACCCCCGTGTCGTCTCCCGCCGCACCCCGAGCAGCGGACGCAGCCAACGGAGCCCGTCGTCGTCTTCCCGCGAGGGTGCCATGCCCTGCAGGCTGGTGGCGCCCGAGCCGCGGGCGAGTCCGAGGAGCACGGTCTCGGCCTGGTCGTCGAGGGTGTGGCCGAGCAGAACGGCAGCGGCGCGGACATCCGCCGCCGCGTCACGGAGCACACGGTACCGCGCGTCGCGCGCTGCGGCCTCAGGTCCGCCTTCGCCATCCACCTGCACGCGCACGATCAGCGGGTCGAGTCCGAGCGCCGCTGCCGCCTGTGCCGCCGTCGACGCGACCTCGGCGGAGTCGTCCTGCAGGCCGTGGTCGACGGTCAGTGATGCCGCACGGAGACCGAGCTTCGACGCTTCGAACACCGTCGCCGCGGCGAGCGCGAGAGAATCGGCGCCCCCGGAGAGCGCGACGATCACAGTCGAACCTTCGGGAAGGTCGACGAGCGCGGTGCGCACGGCCAGGCGGATCTCGGCGATGGCGGGAGAGAGTGATGGCACGGTTCCACGGTAGGGCACGGTCGCACCCCATGCGGGCGGCACGAGCACGGGTCTATCCTGACGCCGTGAACGATCACCCGCGCACTCAGCCTTTCCGGACCGAACGCTTCAAGGCCTTCGTCGATGCCGTGGTCGCGATCGCCATGACGCTGCTCATCCTTCCCCTCATGGAGTCGGTGTCCGAGGCCGCATCCGACCATACGAGCACGGCCGAGTTCTTCGACGAGCACTCGGGTCAGCTGCTGAGCTTCGGGCTGAGCTTCCTCCTGATCGCGACGTTCTGGATGGGACACCATCGCCAGTACCGGGACGTGGAGTTCGTGACCGGGCCCCTGCTGTGGATCAACGTCGCGTGGATGGCGACGATCGTGTGGCTCCCGGTTCCGACCGCGATGATCGGGCAGATGGACACCGACCCGCTGCAGGCCGTGGTGTACATCGGCACGCTGATCATGACGCAGGTGACCACCCTCGCCGGATGGCTCTACCTGGCGCGCCATCGCGACCTCGGCGCCGTGTCGACCGAGACCATCCGCCTGGGGGCGATCGGCGACGTCGCCGCGATCATCCTGTTCGCCGCTGCACTCGCGATCGCCGTCGCGGCTTCGCCGAACGGATACACGGGTCTGTTCCTGCTGCTCCTGAGCGACCCGATGAGCCGTCTGCTGAATCGTCTCCTCCGAAAGCGCCGGAGCGAGCCGCAGGTAGGCTAGTCCGCGGCATCCAACCGAACTTTTCCTGAGGAGCACACGCATGGGCGCACACGACGCCGTCATCGAGATCCCGCGCGGCAGCCGCGTGAAGTACGAGGTCGACCACGAGACCGGACGAGTGCACCTCGACCGCGTGCTCTACACGACCTTCGGCTACCCCGCCGACTACGGCTACTTCGACAACACGCTCGGCGAGGACGGCGACCCGCTCGACGTGCTCGTGCTCCTCGACCACGCCGTCTACCCGGGCGTCGTCGTCGAGGTCCGTCCCGTCGCCGTGCTGAAGATGAGCGATGAGGCCGGCGGAGACGACAAGCTCGTCGCCGTCCTGTCGAAGGACCCGCGCTGGGCACACATCCAGGACATCGACGACATCGCCGACTACACGAAGAAGGAGATCTCGCACTTCTTCGAGCACTACAAGGACCTCGAGCCCAACAAGTGGGTCAAGGTCGACGAGTGGGGGAACGCCGCCGAGGCGCAGCGCATCCTCGACGAGGCGATCGTCCGTTTCGGCGAGCAGGATCACTGACCCCCTGAGTCACCAGACACGAAAAGACCCCCGGTCCCGCAGAAGCGGCCGGGGGTCTTTTCGGTTGCTGTGAGCCTGCGATCAGGCGGAGACGCCGTGCCGGGCCAGGAACTGCACCGGGTTGATGGCGTTGCCGCGGTCATAGACCTCGAAGTGCAGGTGGCATCCGAACGAGCGACCCGTGTTGCCGGCGTAGGCGATGACCTGCCCGGAGCGCACCCACTGGCCGGACCTGACGATGATGCCGCCGTTGCGGATGTGTGCGTAGCCGGTGCCGATCCCGCCGCCGTGCTGGATGCGGATGTAGTTGCCGTAACCGCCGTTGTAGCCCGCGTAGTCGACGGTGCCGGACTGCGCGGCGTAGATCGCGGCGCCGCAGCCGTTCGCGAAGTCGGTGCCGTAGTGGAAGCTCGACGAGCAGCCCTGCGGACCGCACTGCTGCGATCGCGGACCGTAGCCCGAGCTCTTGCCCCCACCGTGCGGACGGCACCAGCCGCCGCTGCCCTGGGATCCTCCACCGCCTCCACCGCCACCGCCTCCGCCGCCGTTACCGGCGGCAGCCGCTGCGGCCTCGCGGGCCTCGCGTTCCTTGCGCTTCTTCTCCTCGAGGGCGACGCCGGCCTTGTAGCCTTCGACGGTCTTCGCCGTCGCGTCCTTGAGGGCTGCGAGCTGCGCCTGCATGGTGGCGAGGTTGGCGGACTGCTCGTCGAGCGCGGCCTGAGCGGCGTCGGCAGCCTGCTGCGCCACGACCATCTTCTCTTCGGCGATCTTCTGCAGCCGATCGCGCTCGTCGCGAGCGACCACGGCCTGGTCGCTCATCGACTGCGCGGAGTTCCGGGCGGCGACCGCATCGTCGTACACCGACTGGTTGTACTCGAAGAGCTTGTCCATCGTGCCGAGCCGCGCGAGCAACTCGTCTGCGTTGTCGGCAGAACCGGTGAAGAGGAGTTCGAGCGAGGTGTCGTCACCGCCGTTGCGGTACAGCTGCGCGGCAACCTGCCCGGCCTTCTTCGCGGACTCGGCGGCCTTCGCCGACTGCTCGTCGGCCTTTGCCTGCAGGGAATCGGCTTCGGTGGCTGCAGCGAAGTACTTCTGCTGCGCATCGTAGAACTCGTCTGCGGTGGCCTTCGCGACTGCCTGCGTCTCGGCGACCTTCTGGGTCAGCGACTGGATGAGTCCCTCGATGCGGGTGACCTCGGCGGCCTTGGCGGCTTCGCTGTTCTTCGCGCGCTGCACGTCGTCCCAGCTCGGGTACGAGGCGGCATAGGCGGCGGAGACCCCGTTCGAGATGCCGAAGGCGCTGAGCGCCACGACGCTGAGCACGCCGAGACCGAGTGCACCACGGCGGCTGAGGCCGTCTTTGCTGAACGCACGGCGTTCGGTCGGGCTGGGCGCGCAGCCGCAATCATCTGAAGCCGCGGCAACCGCAGCGTCCAGAGTGTTCTGGTCGTCGTTCACACGGCCCCTTCCGCCGGTTTCACAAATGCCACACTAACAACAACCGTCACATCTGCACCAGGCCGAGCATGCGGTCGCCAGCGCACGCCTAACGGGTCCATCGTCCTCCTGAAACACGCCCGGGGGAAGGCGCCGCGCCCTCGATTCGCGATTTGCCCAGAACATCCCTTATGCTTGAGCGTCGGCAAGGAAGTCCCCCGGGACTGACTCGGCCCCATCGTTTAGCGGCCTAGGACGCCGCCCTTTCACGGCGGTAGCACGGGTTCGAATCCCGTTGGGGTCACACCTTCCGATACAATTGAAAACAAGTATGGCCCTGTAGCGCAGTTGGTTAGCGTGCCGCCCTGTCACGGCGGAGGTCGCGGGTTCAAGTCCCGTCAGGGTCGCTCCGTGCGTTGAGCTCTTTCTTCGGAGAGGGCTCTTCGTCTAGGACGCGACAGGTTCGCCGGTCGCACCACGGCTCTGTAGCTCAGTTGGTAGAGCGCACGACTGAAAATCGTGAGGTCACGGGATCGACGCCCGTCGGAGCCACAGGGTGATCATTACAATCACCTTAGAAACCCTCGCCTAGCTTCTACATGGCGGGGGTTTTGCTTTTCCCAGCTAGGCTTCGGTCATCATGGATGACTCCGCCCGACCTGCGCCCGAGCGACAGACCGGGATGAACAGCCGCCGGATCGAGCTCACGATGCGACGCCCGCGGTTCACGCTCTATGCGGGGATCAAGCCGACTCTCGTCATCGGCGAGCGTGGGCAGCCCACGCAGTGGGGTCGAGGTACGTGGCAGGTTCCGTCCGACCAGCCGGTCGCCATCGGCGTCTACCTCTTCAACCGCGTGTGGCGCTTCGGCCGAGCGGAGGCCACCCTCGATCCGGAGGATGGCGCCGCGTGGGAGTACCGGGCGCCGATGCTGCCCTTCCTGCCCGGGCGCCTCGGCCACAGCCGCGGCTGATCGGGCCGCCCGATCGCCCTACAGCTCCTCCAGCGCTTTCTGGGCGCGCATGACGGCGCCCGACGCAGCCTCCGACTGCTGCCTCGCATCGGACTGTCGGTCCTTCGCCTGCTGCAGGTCCTTATCCACGCGCTCCGCCTCCGCGCGGGTGCGCGCGAGCTGACCCTCGAGCTCCGCCACGCCCTTGGCGAGCTCCGTCGCTCTGCTCTGCAGATCCTCCAGAGCCGCGTCTTGCTTGGCGAGCGCGCGCTCCGCAGCCTTGTGCTCCTTCTCCGCGCTCGCAAGCAGACGCTCCGCGTCGCGGCGGAGGCGTCGCGCCTGCAGCTCATCCGGCGGACGCTGCGGCACCGACTCCAGCTCCGGGATCTCCCCCACCACGGCATCCCGGATGTCGTCGGACGATGCCGAGGCCTCGATCGCCCGTATCAGCCGCCCGGAGGCGACGGCGCCCGCCGCTGCGGGGTCGAAGAAGGCGGCCGAGATGCTGCCCTCCACTGCCTCCCGTGTCGCAGACGTGATCTTCTCACCACGGGATCCCGCCAACTCGGCCGCCATCTCCGCGAGGCGTCTCGTGAGCGCACGGCGCTCCCTGCCGAGCTTCGCCAGCGCCGGCGCATCCAGGTCCTCCTGCGCTTCGCGAAGCTCTGCGGCCAGTTGCAGCGCCTCCCCCAGCTGCCCGGCGCGCTCCTGGGCGAACAGGTTCACCACCCAGGCGGCGACCGACGGCTTTCGCAACGCGCGGATACGTGCCGCGAGCACGCGGTCCTCGACACTCTCCGCGTGGGTCTTTCGCGACGATACGAACGACTCCGGCGGACCGGCGTACAGGGCTGCGGCGATCTCTTCGAACGTCGGGCCGGCCATGCGCCCACGATACGCCGTGCGCCGTCCGGCGGGGCTGCGGGAGGGTCGTCGCTACTCGATGGCGAGGTGGTCCGCCCAGTCGGCGCTGATCAGGGTGCGTCCGCCGAACGTGCCGTTTCCGAGGCCGGGGTACAGATAGAGCTGTCCGGAGGCGGTTCGCGCCAGCAGATCGGCATGACCGTCGCCGTTGTAGTCGACCCCTCCGGTGAGGGCGGTGAACTCACCCCATCCGGACCCGACCACGCGCATCGCGCGGAAGCCTCCGGGCACTCCCGAATAGAACCGGAGAGCGCCGTCGGTATCGATCGCCATGATGTCGCCACTGCCGTCGTTGTCGAAGTCGCCGCCGACGAGGAAGTGGAACCCTTGCCATCCGCCGCCGAGGGTGATGTGCGGTCCACTGAAGGCACCGGCACCGTTTCCCCGGTAGATCGTCAGAAGACCGGTCGCGGAGACGCCGATCACGTCCTGTTTGCCGTCTCCGGTGTAGTCGGCGCCCGACGTCACGTGGAGCAGGTCGTACCAGACCTTGCCGATGCTGACGGCCGGCGCGAATCCCCCTGCGCCGTTGCCGGCGTAGAACTCCAGATCACCATCGGATCTGGTCACGAGGATGTCGGCCTTGCCGTCGTTGTTGAAATCCGAGTGGGTGAGGTGTCTGCGGGTCCCACCCCAGCCGCCGAAGAGCGTCTTCGCCGCCGAGAAGCCGCCCGAACCGGTGCCGGTGCGCAACCGAAGATCACCGTTCCCGGCGATCGTCAGCAGATCGGCCTTCTTGTCGCCGGAGTAGTCGGCCGAAGCGACGCCCGGCGCCTGTCCGGAACCGAGCCCGGGGAAATACAGCGGGAGAACGCCGCCGCGGGCGACGTTCGACAGGCAGGTGAACCCGTTGTTGATCGCGGTGTACACCGCACCGTTCAGCCGCACCTCGAAGTGCAGGTGGTACGCGGGAGAATTCCCGGTGTTGCCGACGACACCGATCTGCTGCCCGCGGGCGACTCTGGTACCCGGCGCGTACTTGCCGGGCGCGGCCATGTGTGCATATCGCGTGACGTAACCGCCGGGATGCTCGACATCGGTGTAGTTGCCGTAGCCGCTGTTGGCGGTGCGGGACTTGATCACTCCGCCGTAGGAGGCCACGATCGGCGTGCCGCCCCCGCCGCCGATGTCGATGCCGTCGTGCGCACGGTAGTTTCCTCGACAGCCGTCGCCGACCTTCGATTGGATGTTGCCCGAGGACGGATACACCATCTGATCGTTGACGGCAGCAGTCGCGGAGGTAGTCGCCGACAGGGACGGTGCCACTGCTCCGATCACGACCGCGAGCACGGTGGCGATCCCGATGCGGGCGAGGCGCACGCGGGACGGTCGCTTCATCTCGAAGTTCTCTCTTGCTCGGCGGCCCCAAGGACGTGATGCCCTCCGTCGTCACCGTACCAGGGCTGCGCGATCCTTCCGCGAACGCCGCCGAGGAACCGGCGGATCCGTCTTCACCCACGGTGCACCGTGCAGCTGCCCGCTGAAACCGCACACCCAACATTCGACCTCCGCAACTAGGCTGGGAGGCACGCCCCGCCCTGCCGGACCTCCGCCGGGTCACGGTCGTGGCGTGAGCCCAGACGACCTCCTCCTCCGGTCGCACGATCCCGTCCATCGGGATGGAGCCGCAGCTCCGCCGTGTGGCCACGCCAGAAAGGCATGAACCTCATGAGCGAATCCTCCGGAACCGCCGACCGCGACGGCGAGCGCTCGCCGGACTTCTTCGATCAGCTGATCGAGACCCCGCCCCGTGACCAGCAGGGCGCGTTCACCGTGGGCTTCCGCGGCTACGACAAGGGAGAGGTCGACGCCGCGCTCGCGGCCCTTCGCAACCAGCTCAAGCAGGCCGCCGCCGACGTCGCCGAGGCGCAGGCCCGCGAAGAGGAAGCCGTCGAAGCGGTGCGCGAAGAGGAGCGCAAGGCCCGCGAAGCGCTCGAGAGCGAGCTGACGGCGGCGAACGCAAAGGCATCCGATGCCGAGCAGCAGGTCGCGACTCTCACCTCCGAACTCGTCGACGCTCCGCAGCCCGACGGCGAAGAGGCTCCGTCGCGCCAGCAGTTCGAGGCGATCCTGCGGGTCGCCGAGGAGCAGGCGAACGTGCTCATCCAGAACGCCGCCGTGCAGGCCGACCGTCTGATGACCTCCGCCCGCGAGGAGGTGACCGCGCAGCGTGCCGAGGCCGAGGCCGACGCCGAGCGGATCACCGCCCAGGCGCAGCGCGACGCCGACCAGGTGCGCCTGAAGATGGACACCGAGTACACGGCACACGAGGCCCGCATCGAACGCGAAGCCGCCCATGCCGCAGAAAAGGTCAACCAGGCCGCTCAGGAGGCCACCGCGATCCGTACCGAGGCCGAGAAGGGCGCAGCAGCCCTGCGCTCCCTCGTCACCCGCGAGACCACTCAGCTGCGCGCCGACGCCGAGCGCGACGTCCGCGACATGAACGCCCGCGTGCTGGAGTTCGAGGAGACGCTCACCCGCCGCCAGGACGACGCGCAGCAGGAGTTCCTCGTGCTGCACAACCAGGCCGTGGCGCACGCCGAGCGGATCACCAACGACGCGAACGAGCAGGTCTCGGCATCGCTCGAGCACGCCCAGCGCATCTCCGCTCGCGCCGAGGACTACGAGCGCCTGACCCGCTCGCAGGCACAGGCCATCGAAGCCGAAGCCCAGGTGCGTGCCCGCGAGACCCTCGAGCGCGCTCGTGCGAAGGCTCAGAAGATCGTCGATTCGGTCACCGGTCACACCACCGCGGTGCTGCACGACGCGGAAGACCGCACCCGTCAGCTGCGGTGGCAGCAGCAGCAGCTGTCGAGCTTCATGGCTGAAGTCAAGGAGCTCATCCGTCCCGACGGGATCTTCTCGGACGACTCGCTGCCCACGGAGATCACCGGAGCGGACGCACCCGCCGCCCCGGCGCCCGCGTACACCGGCGCAGACGAGGCGCCGGAGGAGACCTTCCTCGGCGACGAAGTCCTCGAAGACGAACTCGACGACGACCGCCCGCTCGAGAAGATCACGATCGACGTGGTGGAGACCAAGAAGAAGTCCTCCAAGTAGGCGCACGAACGACAGAGGCGCGAGCAGGGATTCCTGCTCGCGCCTCTGTCGTTGCCGGACTGATCAGGCCCGGTGATGTCTGGGGTTTACGGTCGACCGAACTGCGCCACTGCGGGGCAGTCGAAGGGGTCGGCGCCGGCGGAGAGTCCGACGCGGTTCAGGTACTCGATCACGATCATGTACGAGCGGCCGAGGCTGGTCTCCGTGTACGGCACGTCGTTCGCCGCGCAGTAGTCACGCACGATCTCGCGCGCCTTCGCCAGGTGCGGTCGCGGCATGCTCGGGAAGAGGTGGTGCTCCACCTGGTAGTTGAGGCCGCCCATGAGCCAGGTCGTCCACCATCCACCGCTGATGTTGCGGGAGGTGCGGACCTGCTTGGTGAAGAAGTCGAGACGGGCACCGGGCTCGATGATCGGCATGCCCTTGTGGTTCGGTGCGAACGCGGCTCCCATGTAGACGCCGAACACCGCGAACTGCACGCCCATGAAGGCGAATGCCATACCGAGCGGAAGCATCATGAACACGGGAACGAGGATGAGGGCGAATCGCAGCGTGATGATGCTGAGCTCGGTCCAGCGACCCTTCACGTTCTTCGTGGTGAGGAGGTACTTCAGCCCGAGGAAGTGGAGGTTCAGTCCCTCGAGCGTGAGCAGCGGGAAGAAGAGCCAGCCCTGCTTGCGGGTGATCAGCTTGATCAGGCCCTTCGCCTTCGCGGCGTCCTCTTCGAGGAACGAGATCGTGTCGACCTCGATGTCGGGGTCCTTGCCGACCTGGTTCGGGTTTCCGTGGTGCTTGGTGTGCTTCGAGTCCCACCACGAGTAGCTCATGCCGATGCTGGCGATGACGATGCGGGCGAGCTTGAAGTTCGCCGGCCCTGTGGTGAGGATCTGACGGTGCGCGGCCTCATGTCCGAGGAACGCGATCTGCGTCAGGACGATGCCGAGTCCCGCGGCGATGAGCAGCTGGAACCAGCTGTCGCCGAGCAGGATGAAGCCCGTGATGAGGCCACCGAGGGCGACAGCGATACCGGCGGCCACGAAGACGTAGAACCACTGGGTGCGCTGCAGCAGGCCGGTCTCCTTGACCACCTGCGACACCTGCTTGTAAGCCTTGGCCATGGGCGGGAAGTCCGCGTTGCCGGAATACGTCTGACGAATCGGACCCAGCGTTGCCGCGGTCGGTTCGATCTGTGTGATGGAGATGATCTTCTCCTGACGATCGGAGCCCTTGAGCTGTGGAAGCCCAAGGCAGCTGCCCAACGCTTACCTCACAGTAGCCCTGCCCGCATGCGCCTTCGGGAATACATCCGCACCCCTTGACGGACCGCGTTCAGTGTGCGTGAAGCCCTTGATTTCAGGCGCGAGCGCGGCGCGTCTTGCGCCGCCATGCCCGCGGAAGGATCGGGGAGAAGGCGGATCCATTCCGCGTGGGCGCGTGCGCGTCCTCGAGTGCGCGGAACGCATCCTCGAGGGCCTCGAAGGCACCGAGATCGGCACCGTGGTTGTCGCGTACGAGGTGCGTGGTGCCGTCGAACTCGACGAAGCCGGCGAATTCGCCGGCACGCGTCGCGACGTGCACATCGGTGTCGGCCTGCTTCCAGGTCAACGGATCTGATGGGGGAAAGGTGGTCGTGCTCATGGTGATGCTCATTGCTGTGTGGCGGACACGCGTCGGCGCTCCGCAAGATGTGAGATCGAGGCGGATACCGCACGCATCGATGTGCGCGGTCCTTTACGGCCCTGATCAGTGGCGACGTGGCGGCCGAGAGGGGCGAAGCACACACGTTGCATGATCAGCATAGCAGACCATCCTCCGGCCTCGAAACTGCCCGTGTCGCGGTCAGTTCGCCGGGGGCTCCCCGCCGCCTCCCGGTCCTCCCTCGCTGCCGCCGGGCGCGGCGCCGGCAGTGGGTGTCGTCGTCGTGTCGACGCCGACCAGCAGGGAGGCGGCGTAGCCCGCCGAAACGCTCCCGCTGACCGTCGCGACCTGGAGGGCACCGGAGTCGTCACCGAACACGTTGTCGCTCGCGAGCGTGATCTGAGAGAGGTTCCGCGCAGAGCCGTCGTACGCCGCCTCGGCGTACACGGCCGCGCAGGCATCCTGCGGAAGGGCCAACTGCGACGTGGCGATCGCCGTCGTCGAGTCGGTGATCGACGCGACGTCCGGGTAGATCTCGAAGTGGATGTGCGGCCAGCGACCGGAGTAGCAGCCGGGGAAGACGGAGGTGAACGACACCGTGCCGTCGGCGTCGGCCACCTGCACACCACGCAGGTACGTGACGTCTTCCAGGCCGGAGGAGTACATCGAGTATTCGCCCTGAGCAGTGCAGTGCCACGCGTAGACCGCAACCCCGGCGAAGGGAACGCCGCCGTTCGCGAGATCGAGGATCTGCAGCTCGAAGACGAGCGGCACGCCGTCGGCGGTCGCCGCTCCGTCGATCGACGAGCTGATGTCCTGCCGTACGATGCCCGAGTCCTCGAGCACGTCGGGGCCGTTCGACCCGTCGCCCGGATAGGGTCCCGCTGTCTCGTCGGGGATCTCGGTCACGCTCGCCGAGCCCGCATCACCGCCGGGGGAAGCAGTCGGTGCGGGGGTGCTCGACGCGCCGCCAGAGGCCGCCGGCGCGCAGGCCGCGAGCACGACGGCCCCCAGGCCGAGACCGGCGAGCCCCAGGACGCCCCGCCTGCTCATCAGCGTGCGGATGTCGAATGCGGCGCCCTGGTCGACGACCTCTTCATCGACGCGGTCGAGCAGTCGCCCCTCGTATGCGGGGCCGTCGGGGGTCTGGGTGGGTTCGGGAATGCTCATTATCTGGCTCCTCTCGGGCGGACCGGTGTTGGTGGGTCACCATGGTCCCCGAGCACCTGATCAGAGCCCTTTGCTCGGCCTATGCCTTGTCTATGCGCTCCCGCGCCACCGGCGGACGGACCACGAGCACCACGACGATGCCGACGAGGATCAAGGCGGTCAGCGTCACCGGGACCGGGAGCACGGGGTCGAGCAGCACCAGGACCGCCCCCAGAGGGACGACGGTGTTCACGACGCGGTCCGCGTTCTCTCGAATCGCGATCCACCAGATGCCGATGAGGAAGATCGCGATCGGAATAGTGACCGTGAAGGAAGCGGCCAGGTTGGACAGATGGCTCTCCCCCGTCAGCACGTCGATCTCCACTTCGATCCCCGCGGAGAAGGCCGCGGCAGCCGCGAACACGAAGTAGTGCGTGTAGCCGTAGCGGAGCGACCGGCGGAAGGTCGTGATCGCGCGGTGATGAGGAGGCCAGAAGTAGATCCACCAAAGCGACGCCGTGACCACGAGGGTGAGCACCGCGATCGCGATCAGCGGGCCGAGGGACTCGACCTCGTCGAGCGCATCGATGATGGCATTCGCCGACGCGAGCAGGCTCTCGCCGAGGACGATCAGCGTGAACAGCCCGTACCGCTCCGTGATGTGATGCGGATGCCACGGAGTCTGCCGGCGGTACTCGGCGAACACCGGGACACCGATCTCGATGAGAGCGATAACCACGAATGCGGTCAACTGCAGGGGTCCGGTCGGGATGAGAAGGAAGAGGATCCACAGCACTTGCACCGCCGCGATACCGAACGCGTAGCGTCGCGTCGCCGAACGCAGTGTTCCGGCGGAGCGCGAGGCACGCAGCCACTGCGCGACCATCGCGACCCGCATCACGACGTAGCCGAGCACCGGAACCGTGAAGTCCCCCTCGACGAACGCGCCGGGGATGCCGGCGGCGAGAACGAGGACTCCTCCCATCTGGACGAACGTCGTCACACGGTAGAGCCAGTCATCGGTGTCGAACGAGGTGGCGAACCACGTGAAGTTCATCCACGCCCACCAGATCGCGAAGAACACCATCGCGTAGGACGTGACGCCGTGCAGGAAGTCCCCGTGACCGAGCGAGTGATGCAGCTGCGCGGAGGCGATGCTCACCGCCACGACGAACACCAGATCGAAGAACAGCTCGAGGGTGCTCGCGGTGCGATGCGGCTGTGCGGGATCGCGTGGCGACATCGTGCGGAGCCGGAAGCGCGAGGCGGTGGATTCGGCGGTCACCGCCACAGAATAGCGCTCGCCCGACACCCGTTCGGAGGCCGGTTTCATCCATTCGTAAGAAATACTTCCGATTCATAGGGAGGTTCCGCTACAGTAAGAAAGTCTGCAGTGCCTGCTGTCAGCGATCACCGTGTGGGACGGTGAAAACGCCCTCCGTGATGTGGGAATCACAGAGAGTTTCAGCAGGACCCGAGGGGTCGGGACGCAGACGAATGCCGTGAACGTGGGGTTCATGGTCTGGGGAAATCTGGGGAATCAAATGACGCACTGGGGAATTCTGCGTACATTCACGGCTCAAGGGGCCTCGGCATGACTTCCGTCGAGGATGCTCTGAGCATCGCTCGTACGGGCTTCGTGCCGGTCGCTGCTCCGCGAGCCACCAAGTCGGTGACGCGCACGGTGGTCACACCGCGCACTTCGGCGACCTTGGAGAGGCGCCGACAGTGGGAACGTCGCTACCGGATCCGGCTGCGGCTGACGGATGCAGCCGTCATCCTGTTCGCCGTCGGTCTGGCGGCAGCAGTCCAGCTGTCCATCGGTGTCTCGGCGATCGAGGTGCTGAGCGGCGCCGTTCCGCTCGCCGCTCTGTGGTACCTCATGCTGAGCGGGCTGCACACGCGGGACGCCGCGCTGTTCCGCGCGAGTGCCACCGAGTACCGAGGCGTGGTCCACGCCAGCGGGCTCGCCTTCGGGATCATCGCCATCGTGGCGGTGCTGCTCGCATGGGAGTCGATGCAACCGATGCTGCTGCTGGGGCTGCCCATCGGTGTGTTGACTCTTCTCGTGACCCGGTGGATGTGGCGCCACTGGCTGCAGACGCAGCGTTCGCACGGGCGGTTCGCCTCCCGGACGCTCGTCGTGGGCAACCGGGACGACGTCGAATACGTGGTGCGCACGCTGCACCCGATCGGCGCCTCCGGTTACCAGGTGGTGGGCGCGACGCTGCTCGACGGCAACGCGCGTGACATCGAGGTCGGCGACACGAGGTTCCCGGTTCTGGGGAACGTGAACTCCGTGTCGTCGGTTGCCGCCGAGGTCGGTGCGGACACGATCATCGTGGCGAGCCGCCCCGAAGGCGAGCCCGAGTTCGTGAAGCAGCTGAGCTGGCAGCTCGAAGGGACCGCTGCCGAACTCGTGCTGTCGAGCCGACTCACCGATGTGGCAGGTCCGCGCATCTCCTTCGCCCCCGTCGAAGGACTGCCCCTCATCCAGGTGCAGATCCCGCGGTACGAAGGAGGCCAGCACCTGCTCAAGCGCGCGCTGGACGCCGCAGTGGCGACTGTGGCGCTCATCCCGATCGCTCTGCTCGCCCCGGTGCTGGCGCTGCTGATCAAGCTCGATTCGCCGGGACCGGTCTTCTTCTTCCAGGAGCGGGTCGGCCGCGACGGACGCCGCTTCAAGATAGTCAAGTTCCGCTCGATGAAGACCGACGCCGAGCAGCAGCTCGCCGCGCTCAAGGCACAGAACGAGGGCGCCGGCCTTCTCTTCAAGATGAAGGACGACCCGCGCGTCACCCGTGTAGGACGAGTGCTGCGCAAGCTCTCGCTCGACGAACTGCCGCAGTTCTGGAACGTCCTCGTGGGCGACATGAGCGTCGTCGGGCCCCGCCCGCCGCTGCCGAGCGAGGTCACCGCATACGACGGCACGGTCTTCCGCCGCCTCTACATCAAGCCCGGG
The DNA here is from genome assembly GCF_000708325.1 of Microbacterium sp. Cr-K20. NCBI lineage: Bacteria > Bacillati > Actinomycetota > Actinomycetes > Micrococcales > Microbacteriaceae > Microbacterium > Microbacterium sp. Cr-K20. The sequence goes on from NZ_JARE01000068.1 coordinate 26,717, forward strand.
ATCACCGGTCTGTGGCAGGTCTCCGGGCGCAGCGATCTCTCCTGGGACGAGAGCGTGCGACTCGATCTGCGGTATGTCGAGAACTGGTCCGTGATGAACGATCTGCAGATCATGTGGCGCACCGCCAAGGTCATGGTGCAGCCCAGCGGGGCATACTGATCGGATGAGCAATTCGAACCGCCTCACCATCGCGATGGTGGGGACCCGAGGAGTGCCCGCGGCTTACGGCGGATTCGAGACGGCGGTCGAGGAAGTCGGCCGCCGTCTCGCGGACCGCGGTCACGACGTCGTCGTCTACACCCGCGGATCGGAGCGACGGGAGAAGGAGTACCTCGGCATGAGGGTCGTACACCTTCCTGCCGTTCCCGTGAAGCAGATCGAGACGCTCAGCCACACCGGGCTCTCGGCGCTGCACCTCGTCTTTCGGCGCCGTCCTGATGCGACCTTCGTTTTCAATGCCGCCAACTCGCCCTTTCTCCCGCTCCTCCGCCTGCGTCGCGCCCCCGTCGCCCTGCACATGGACGGACTCGAGTGGAGGCGGTCGAAATGGGGTCCGCGCGGCAGGGCCTACTATCGCTGGGCAGAGCAGTTCGGCGTCCGCACCGCCGACGCCCTGATCGCGGATGCGCCGGGGATCGCCGACTACTATCGCCATCAGTTCGACGTCCCGACGGAGATGATCCGCTACGGCGCCCCGATCCTCGAAGAGCTACCCGAACGCGGTGTCGCCGAGATGGGAGTCACGCCGGGCGGCTATCACCTGGTCGTTGCCAGGTTCGAGCCCGAGAACCACGTGCTGGAGATCGTCGAAGGCTATCGTGACAGCGACGCGACGCTGCCGCTCGTCGTCGTCGGGTCGGCACCGTACAGCGCCGGATACACCCAGGAGATCCAGCGCGTGGCGGACGGCGACGACCGGATCCGGCTCGTCGGCGGCGTATACGACCAGGAGTTGCTCGACGCCCTGTACGCGAATGCGCTGACGTACCTGCACGGCCACTCGGTGGGTGGCACGAACCCTTCCCTCCTGCGCGCCATGGGTGCCGGAACGGCAGTGATCGGCTTCGATGTTCCCTTCAACCGCGAAGTGCTCGACGGCAACGGGTGGTTCTTCACCGACGCCGCCGACGTCGCAGCTCAGGTCGTCGCGGCGGAGGCCGCCCCGGACCTGACCGCCTCACACGGGAAGACCGTGCAGGAGATCGCGCGCACCCGGTTCCGTTGGGACGATGTCGCGGACGAATACGAAGCGCTCGCGCGCAGGCTCGCGGAGGGATCGAGCATCCACTCCTCAGCTCGACAGGCACGTCGGCGCACCACCGATTGGTCGCCCACTCCAGCGGATCCGGCGACGCGATGAGCGGCGACGGAGACCAGCGCACGGTCCTTCTCGTACACCCCGGCGCCGAGCTGTTCGGCTCGGACCGCATGTTGCTCGAGAGCGCGATCGGCCTCGTCGCGGCGGGCGCACGGGTCGTGGTCGCACTGCCGAGCTCGGGGCTTCTCGTCCCGGAACTGCGCGCGGCCGGTGCCGAAGTCGTCATCCTCCCGATGCTCGTTCTGCGCAAGGTCCTGCTGACCCCGCGCGGACTGCCCCGCCTCTTCCGCGACACCTTCCGGGGTCTCGGAGCAGCCTGGCGCCTGATCGGCCGGCTGCGCCCCGACGTCGTGTACGTCTCGACGATCATCATCCCCCAGTGGCCGCTGGTCGCCCGGCTGAGGCGGACCCGCTCGGTGAGCCATGTACACGAGGCCGAGGCGTCGGGCAACAAGCTGGTGAACGGCATCCTCTACTCCCCCCACCTGGCCTCTGAGCGCACGATCGTGAACAGCCGGTTCAGTCTCGACACGATCCGCACCGCGCTGCCCGCTCTCGCCCGCCGCTCACACGTGGTCTACAACGGCGTCGCCTCGCCTCCGCAACCGATCTCACCCCGTCCACGCATCGAGCGGGCCCTCCGTGTGCTCTACATCGGTCGGCTGTCTCCGCGTAAGGGTCCGGACCTCGTCATCGAGGCAGCCTCGGCGCTGCACACCACGGGTCGCGAGGTCGAGGTCACGCTCCTCGGTGCGGTCTTCGAAGGATACGAGTGGTTCGAGCGCGACCTTCGCGAACAGGCCGCAGCGGCGGGCGTCTCCGTCGACTTCGCCGGCTTCCACTCCACGATCTGGCCGTTCCTCGCCGAAGCGGATGTGCTCGTCGTCCCGTCCCGCGTCGACGAGCCGTTCGGGAACACCGCGGTCGAGGGCATCCTTGCTCTGCGCCCCGTGATCGCGAGTGACAGCAGCGGGCTCCGAGAGGCAGCGGGCGGCTACGCGACCGCTCAACTGGTCACCCCAGGCGATGCGGAATCGATCGCCGCCGCGCTGACCGACATCCACGCGCGGTGGAACGAGATCGTGTCGACCGTCGCGGACAGCCGCGCGGAGGCACTCCGCCGCCACGCGCCTGACGTGTATCGCGCGAGCATCACGGCACACGTCCTGCCCTGACCGGCTGCGGCAGCGCGCGGACCCCCGTCTACGCGACGTCGTCGCTCGGCTGCGGCACCGATTCCTGGCTGCCGACGGTGAGCCGGGTCTTGTGCCGCACGATGTAGATCGAGAACGGGATCAGCTGGCACACCAGCAACGCGAACGCGACGCCGATCAGAGGTCCGGCGATTCCGAGCACGGGCGTCAGGACGAAGGAGAGTCCGATTCCCACAGCGGCCATGCTCAGGGTGGGGATCACCTGGAAGCGGATGCCGGGCTTGTCCATGATGAACATTCCCAGCGGGTACACCGCCGCGGTCATCATGATCATGAGGCCGAAGGCGAAGATGGTGCTCGGACGCACCGTCAACTCGCCCTGCGTGATGAATCCGAAGAGCCACGGTCCGACCAGCCAGACCATGACTGTCGCGGCAGCGATGGCGGCGGCGAACAAGGCGGAGAGCAGGAACGGGCCACGCCGGAGACCGCCGTCGTGCCGCATTCGAGCGAAATGCGGCCACAGAGCCAGACCACCGGCCATCACCAGCCCGTTCAGCGCGAAGAAGACCTGTCCGGCCACGCCGTATTCGGCGACATCGGTCGGTCCGCCGAGCTGAGCTATGACGTATCGCTGGGATCCCACGGCGATGGGATACGTCACCATCTGGGCGAGCATCGGCCAACCGACGTCCATCACGCGCACGCCGGGAAAACGTCGCGGACGCAGAACCATCCGCACGGCCGACGGGATCAGCGGTGACGTCGTGCGCGCCGTGATCAGGAGGCCCAGCACGGAAACGAGGAAGGACGCAGCGAACGAGGCGATCGCGACGAACGAATGGAGGTTCTCCCCGCCGAACGTGAGGATCAGCCACACCCCGGCCATCGTGAGCGGCGAGATCAAGCCTTGGAGCAGGATCACGACGTGGTTGCGACGCTGTCCGAGCATGATGCGCACCCAGACGCCGAGCGGGATCCCCAGGCAGAAGATCGTCACGCAGTAGAACGCCGCCAGCGACGCGCCGGGGCGTCCCCCGGCCTCTCCGAAGACCAGCTCCCAAGCGCCGGTGAGGACGAGGACGGTGTTGATCGCCATCGCGCTGGCCGCGAACATGAGCAGCACGCGTCCGACGGAGGTGAGCTGGTACCTCAGCTTCTCGTCGGTGCGCACGTCGTCGCTCGTCGCGACGGCGTTGACCAGGACCGCCCCGCTGCCGAGGTCGGTGAACGTCAGCAGCGAGGGGATCGTGGTGAGCAGTGTGTAGAGGGCGAAGCTGTCGACGCCCGCGCCTCCGATGATCATGCGCGTCGTGAGAACGCCACAGACAAGCGCGATGACCATCGTCAGCGCGCGGGCGCCGACAGCGAGAAGTGAACCCATACCTACATCGTCACCGCTGCCGGGCTCCCAGCGACGCGCCGTTGACGGGGAGTCGCGATACCGAGGCGATATCCGCCGGCACCGGGACCCCTGCGGACGCCCGGGTGGCGAGCAGCGTGAACCCACCGTTGACGACGCTCGCGCCCTCGACGAACTGCGATCGACGGTCCTGCCCGGTCGCGGCGGTGAAGGCCGCGAGCGTGTCGGCGACCGCGGGGTCCTTCGACGCCGCACCCCGGGACCATGCCGAGAACCATCTCGGTGTGCCCGGCGCCGTGCGGTGATACAGGTTGCCGTCGATGCTCGACACCATCTGCGCGCCGGTGAATCTCAGCGAGTAGTCCTGCACGCACACGAGACAGTTGCCGGCGCTCTCCGCGATGACATTGTTCGACACCACGGTGTTGCGCACGGTCCACGGCGCCAGCGGCGCGTATCTCGTCCGGGGGTCGTGGCCCGCCGCGTTCGGATCGGAGGCGCTGCGCGCGTCCTGTCCGATGCTGATGTTGCGGTTCGCGTTACCGACGAAGGTGTTGTTCCAGATCTTCACGTTCCCGGAGTTGAGTACGAAGAGCCCGAAGTCGCCGTTGCGCGCGATGATGTTGTCGGCGACGACCGCACGCTCGGACAGCTCGACCATGACACCATGACCCGTGTTGCCGATCACGTCGTTGCCCGTGAAGGCGATGTCGACGACGGACTCGTCGAACCACGGGCCTCGCCCGTTGTTGGCGGTGAACGCACTGTCGGCCACCGTCACCTTCTGAGTTCGCGTGACCTTGAAGGCGCCCGACACCGGAGAGTGATTGAAGCCCTCGGAGTTGTTCCCCGTCGAGAGCATCTGCGTCACCTTGAGCCCGTCGGCCTGCGAGGCTCCTCCGCCGAGCAGTCCGTTGCCGATCAACGACACCCGGGTCAATTTGGTGCGCGGAGACCACGAGTAGAAACCGGTGGTGGAGTTGTCGCGGATCGTCACATCGGTGAGCGACACGTCGGCCGCCGCCGCGATCACCGTGCCCATCTCGGGAACGGAGGTGGCATATCGACGCACGCCGATCCCGCGGATCTCCGACCCGGCCGAGCGGATCGAGAGGGCCTGCGAGAGCACGCTCGCCTCGACCGCCTTACCCGTGGGGTTCGTGCCGATCACGAGTCGCTTCGCCGCGTCGTCGACGAAGAAGGTCCCCGCCTTCACCTGCGCCGCGGTGCCGACCTCGCGCAACTGCGCGCCTGCCACCCAGACCTGGTCCGGATGAGCAGCCATCGGATGCGCGGGGTCGATGAAGCGCCAGTCGGCCTGGGTGTAGTCGGGGGCGCCCTTGGTGTAGGTCGGGCTCGAGTCGAGCTTCGTCGTCCAGCCGTCGACCACCCAGGTGCTTCCCGAGGGCTTCCACCCGGTGACGGGCTTCGCTCCGTCGAGCCAGACCGCCTCGTTCGACGCCGGCTGGATGGTGACCTTCTTCTGCGGCGGGATCACGATCTGCTCGTGGTAGATACCTCCGCGCAGAACGATGGTCCCCCCGTTCGGGACCAGGCGCAGCGCGGCTTCGATCGTCCTGACCGGCGAGTTCTTGGTGCCGGCAGCGCCATCCGAGCCCGTGGGAGCGGCATAGATCGCCGTCGCCGGGGCGTCGTAGGAGAGCGAGCCCGGGATTCGTGCACCCGGCTCACCGCGCACGCCTGCCGGCGTCGCGGGAGTGACGGGAACGGGCGCCGGCACAGGGGTCGGGGCAGGCGCGGGGGTCGGCGCAGGGGTGGGGGCCGGAGTCGGAGCCGGTGCCGGCGGACGGGTAGGGGCCGGCGCAGGCGCCGGAGCAGGCGTCGGAGCAGCGATGGCGGTGGCGCGGATGTCGTCGATGCCGACGGGCACTGCCGACTTCGCCCCGGAAGAGGTGTAGAGCGCGAAGGCGTATCCACCCGGCTTCTGCAGGCGTGCGGATGATGCATCCGAGTGCGAGACCTGCCAGGCCGACGGCTCTGCGGCACCCGAGACCCAGGCTTTCGCCGAGAGGGCGACGGGGTTGGTGCCGGTCACTCGGAACGCGACGTCCAGCGAGGTTCCACTCTTCACGGTCACCGGAAGGCGACGCTCGGCGAGGCTCTGGACCCCGGTGAGGTCAGTGAGTCGAACGACGGACACGTAAGCCGAGCCATCGGGGTGCACACGCACCCGCACGCCGTAGGAGTCCTTCCCGGAGACGCGCACCGCCTGCGCGAGGTAGATCGGACCGCCGACGGGCAGCTTCGGGATCGAGAGCGAGAACTTGCTGTCGACGTCGGCTGCCGAGACGCCGGTCACGGTCGCCCGCGCGGTGATCCCCGGCTTACGGCTCGCCAGCAGAGCCACGTCTCCCGTGACGCTGGAGGCGCCCTCGATTACGCGCCACGCGCCGACGGCCGATGATCCCCATCCGGAGCCGACGGTGCGGTCCATGTCGTCGTCGATGACCGGGGCGGGAGCAGCCGCTGCAGGTCGCGTCGCTCCCTGCGACACATCGGCCGATGCGGCTACCGGTACAGACGTCAGCGCGGCTGTGACTCCCAGCACGGCGGCGAGAGCGCCGGCGACCGCTCGCCGGCGGTGTTGTGGAGGTCGTCGGGAGTTCTTTGGGGATGAGGCGAGCTCAAGGAACGGAAAGGACATGATGTCACCGTTTTCTGGGGCAGGTTCAACGATCAACCAGCACCACGCCGCTGTTTACACCCCGGCGGTGAAGTGCGAGTCCCCCTCGCAACTCATGAAGAGTAACCGGCTCAGGAGGCAAAGACAAACGGGCACCGCCTTCCGGCCGATATACACGCCATGATGGCGTGAACCCGGGTCGGCGGTCAATCGCTGTAGTACTCACTACGATGACGGTCGGGGCGGGCCCTGTTCAGCACGGTCCCGAGGATGCGTGCGCCACCCGACTCGAGCGACCTGATGCTCTTCGTCAGCGCGGCACGGCGCGTCTTGGTCGCGTCGACGACGAGGATGACGCCGTCGGTCTGCGTGGCGAAGAGATTCGCGTCCGCGACGCTCAGCGTCGGGGGAGAGTCGATCACGACGTAGTCGTACTCCGCTGCGGCGAAATCGAGCAGCTGCGCCATGCGCGACGACGTGAGAAGTTCGGCGGGGTTGGGAGGCACGGTGCCGGCGGGCAGGATGTCCAGCGTGCTGTCGGCGACGCTGTGCTTGGCCACCTCGAACTCGACCTCGTCGAGCAGCACGCTCGTGAGACCGATCGAGCCGTCGATGCCGGCGTGCTCGTGCGCACGCGGGCGGCGCATGTCGGCGTCGATCAGCAGCACGGAGTTGCGGAGACCCGCGAGCGTCATGGCCAGGTTCACCGACACCGTCGACTTGCCCTCGGCCGGCATGCCCGACGTGACCAGGAGCACCTTCACGCGCGACGACACATTCGCATAGGCGAGCGCGGAGCGGATGCGACGGAACTCCTCCGAGGTGTGCCCCAGCGGCTCCTGTGCCACGGCGATGCCGCGCGTGACCAGCAGCGGGGACTTCGACACGACACCGAGCACGGGGTCGCCCCCCGCCTGTGTGAGCGTCTCCTCGTTGCGCACCCGGGTGTCGAGCACCCCGATCAGGATGGCGACGGCCAGGCCGAGCACCCCGCCGAGGAAGCCGCCGAGAAGGGCGTCACGAGGCTTGCTCGGGGTGAACTGGAACTCCGGCACGACCGCGTCGTCGATCACCTGCGCGGTGATCGTGGACTCCCCCTGCGGATCCTTGGGAGCCACGTCCTTGACGGCCACGATGAGCTGGTCGGCGACGGCGTTCGCCAGGTCGGCCGATGCTTCTGCGTCGTCCGCGATTCCGGTGACCCGGAGCGTGACAGTGCTCTGCGGGATCGACACCTCGATGTCCCGGGCCAGAGCACGCGCAGTGGTGTCGAGGTCGAGCTCTTCGATGACGGGATCGAGCACGCGCGAGCTGGTGGCGAGCTGAGCGAACGACAGCATCTGGCTCTGCGTGTACACCGATCCCTGGTTGAGGTCGGAGGCGCTGGTTCCCTGGTTGAGAGCGAAATACAGGGAGGTCGTCGCCTGGAAGAGCGGCGTCTGCAGCGACGCGTATCCGTAGGACCCCGCTGCACCGAGAACGGCGGACAGCACGATCAGCCACCAGAACTTGCGCAACGAACTCGCGATGACACGCAGACTGACCCGGCTCTCGCCCATGGTTCCCCATTCCCCCTGAGATTTCGATTCTAGATGAGTCAACGTTTCCGCACCCTCACGCTCGTGGGTACGACGGCGGGGCGCTGCTCGGCAGCCGCAGCCCCTCCGGTGCGCCGATATCGACGCGCGTGGCCGGTTCGTCGGACCCTCGGAGCACGGCAGAGTCTCTGGCCCAGGTGATGGCCAGGCCGACGCAGAACCAGAGGAACATGCTGTACTGCGTGATGAGGGCGACCACCACGAGGCTCGGAAGTTGTCCGACGACCGCGAGCGCTGCGGGGCTTCGCGTCGAACGTCTCAGCGCCATCCACGCGGCGCAGACGACGGCAGCCATGATGAGGAAGGTCGGCACATATCCGTACCTCAGCAGGGTGAGGACCAGCGCATTGTCGACGGATCTGGCGAAGTAGCCGAGGTAGTAGTCGCCCGAGACCAGGGAGTGCCAGTCGCCCGGGTTGCCGAAGACCTGCACCTGTTCGAGGAGCACGAGCAGGTCCGTTCGATAGTCCGCACTGCCGCCCGCTTCCTCCCCCGCTGCCCCGAAGACCGTATCGATGATGGGGATCACGATGGCCGTTCCGATCACACCGGCCACGGCGACGGTCGCCCGGAAACGGGTGGAGACGCCGACGATCAGGAACGTGGACAGGATGAGCGTGAGGACGAGTGTCAGGAGACCCACACGGCTGAAGGTGAGGACCGTGGCCACCGCGATGATCACCACCCCGCTGATCTTCGGAACGAGCCGCCACCTGGTCGCGACGACGAACGCCGAAGACATGGCCAGGGCCGCACCGAGCGCGATCGAATGCCCGAAAGCACCCTCCGCCCTCAGGACCCCTCCGCGCTCCTGCAGCGGGCTCCAGGTGTCGTAGATGACCCCCGACCCCGGTATGAGCACGAACGGGTTGAACGACGTGAAGAACTCGACGACGGCGAGTGCCGCGGCGACCACGGCAACGATCGCGATGGTCGAGGTCACCCACGCGGTGCCGACCCGGGCGAGCACCACGCGGCCCCAGATGTAGGGGATCACCCATTCGAGTAGCGCAGCGACGAGAGACGCGAGGTCCACGGAGCCGAAGGCGTACAGGCCGACGATGACGATGATGAACACCGCCACCCACGCATCGGCCGCCCGCAGCGGGACGATCGACCAGTTGACGAGGATCAGCAGTGCCGTGAGGAGCGTGATCGCGGCCCAGTAGAAGCCGATGTTCACCCCCACCCAGAGGGGGACGAAGAAGAGCACGCACGCCCAGACGACGAATGCCGCGCGGGGCATCATCCGGAGCACGAGAACGACGAGGGCCAGTGCGGCGAGACCTCCGACTGCGAGGAGCACGATCGGAACAGCAGTGGCCATGCGTCAGGATCCTACTCGGAGGTGGTGGCGCGGAACGAATCTCATGGGACTGCCCTCCCCGCCGGTGTCACCGTGCGCTGTGCGCTCGGGCCGCAGTCAATGTGTAACACGTCAGCACCCTCGAACAAGTGAGGCGCGCCCTCATCCGCCGGCGCGTGAGCACCGACGGACGGGAGCGCACCTCACGTGCGGCGCGTCACTCCGCCGCTACGGGGCGGTCACCCGGAACGAGTCGAAGGAGACACCAAGTGCCGCGGTCGCGTTCCCCGAGCGGTTGCCGCTCAGCCCGACCGATCCCGCCCCCTGCAACGGCGTCGCATCCGTCGTGTTGAGCTGCCAGTTCGCCGGCTCTGTGCCGCCCGTCGCCCAGATCTTCGCCGAGATCGCGGTCGGCGACCCACCGGTGACAGAGACCTTCAGCGTGTAGGAGGTGTCCGCCGTGAAGGCGAGCCCCGCTACGGGCTGCGCGAGCAGCACGGTGCCATCGCGGTGAGCCACGAGCCAGATGGTTCCGTCAGGACGCAGCCACGCACGGACCAGGTACTTACCTGCGGCCGACTGACGCGCGATGACTCCGATGTAGGCGCCGCCCGCTGCCGGGGCCTGATCGACGCGGAACTGCGTCTGCAGGACGGCGTCGGTGATCGAGGTCGTGTTGAGCGTCGCGTGGCGGGTATCCCCGGCGATCAGGGCCATCTTGCCCTGGCCGTCCGCCACGGTAGCCGCTGCCTGCGAGCCGCCGGCGATCGTCCAGGCGCCGCCCACGACCGCGCTGCCCCAGCCGGGACCGGAGGTCCGGTCGAACTCGTCGCCGGCCAGCGGGGCGGGCTCGGGCTCGGGCTCCGGATCCGGATCGACAGGAGCCGCAGCCACCGTGACCTGCTTGGTCGCGGTGTGCGTCGCCCCCTTGTCGTCGGTCACGGTGAGCGTCACGGTGTAGGTTCCGGCCGCGGCGTAGGTTCGGGAGCTGGTCGCACCCGTGCCCGTGGAGCCGTCGCCGAAGTTCCAGGCGTAGGAGGCGATGGTGCCATCCGAATCCGTCGACGCGGTGCCGTCTACGCTGGCCGTCAACGCCGTCGCGGTCGCCGAGAAGACGGCCACCGGTGCGACGTTGGTGGGCTCGGGCTCGGGCTCGGGCTCCGGCTCCGGCGCCACGGCGCCGAGGTTCTTCAGCGTGAAGTCGTCGAAGCTGGCGAGGTTGCTCCCGGTTCCCGTACCGGAACGGTACGAGTACACGGTGGGTGCTCCCGCGACCTGGAGGGCCGCCGTCGCGTCCGTCGTCGACAGCTGCCAGCTGGCGGGTTCTGCGGCTCCGCCTGCCCACAGCTTGGCGCGGATGGTGGTAGTCGTGGAACCGGTCGTCTCCATCGCCAGGTTGAACGTGCTGCCCGCTGTCCAGGTGAGACCCGCGACAGCGGTGCTGGCGATCGCCGTGCCGTTGCGCTGGATCACGATCCACGTGCTGCCATCGGCGCGGTGCCATGCAAGTGCACGATAGCCGTTGGAACCGGACCGACGCGCACCGAGCCCTTCATAGGCGATGCCCGTCGACGGCCCCGAGGACAGCGTGTAGTTGATCCGTGCCGAGGTGTCGAGCAGAGACGTGCCCTGCAGAAGCATCTCGCGGGTATCCCCGGGTGCGAGATTGAGCTTGCCCACTCCGTCTGCGACGGAGGCGATGGCGGCAGAACCGCTCATGGGTGCCCACGTGCCACCGACGTCAGCTGCACCCCAACCGCTCGAGACCACGCGACCGAACGAATCGGATGCCGCGAAGACCTGAGACTGCACCGTCACGGAATTCGTGACGCTCGCCGACCCGCCGAGGCTGTCGGTCACCGTCAGGGTGATGTCGTGTGCACCCGCCTGGCCGTAGGTGTGACCGGCGGTGGCTCCCGAACCGGCGGGAGTACCGTCGCCCCAGTTCCAGGAGTAAGACAGCGTCGCCCCGTCGGAGGCACTCGACCCGGCCGCCGAGACGTTCACGGTCATGCCCGAAGCCGTCGACGTGAACGTCGCGACCGGATCTGCGTGAGTGGTGACCGCTTGACGCGTGGTCGACGCGGTGCCACCGCGGTTGTCCGTGACGGTCAGGGTCACCGTGCGCGTTCCCGCCGTGGCGTACACGTGGCTGGCGACCTGGCCGGTCGACGTCGTTCCGTCACCCCAGTTCCATGCGTACGAGGAGATGGTGCCATCGGAATCGGTGGATGCGGACGCATCGGCCGAGACCGAGAGTCCCGTTCCGGTGACCTCGAAGGACGCTGTCGGCAGCACGTTCGCCGCCTGGACCACGACCGGCTTCTCCGTCGTCGCGGCCAGCCCGTTGCTGTCGGTGACCGTGAGCTTCGCCGTGTACGTTCCGGAGGCCGTGTAGGTGTGCGAAGTCGTCGCGCCCGTGCCCGCCGGAGAATCGTCGCCGAAGTCCCACCGGTAGCCGGTGATCGTCGCAGAGCCCGCCGGAGCGGACGCGCTGGCGTCGAAGGCCACGTCGAGGTCCGTCGCGGTCGCCGTGAAGGAGGCGGTCGGCGCCTCGAAGCCCTTGCCGACGCCGTAGTGCGTCTGCACCTGGGTCGACGTCAGCGCGTACGGGTAGACAGCGGCCTCATCGAGGGCTCCCTTGAAGTACTTGGAGCTCGGCGCCGAAGGCCAACTGCTGAGGTTGTCCCCGCCGATGCGCCAGTATCCGAGGTAGTTCTCCGCGGTGGTGCCGGAAGCGTCGGATGCGACGAGCGTGCCGTCGACGTACAGCTTCATCCCCGCAGAGCTCTGCGTCGCCACGGCATGGTGCCAGGCGTTGTCGTTCAAGGCGGTGCTGTTCTGGATCGTCCGTGTGCTCCCGTCATAGGCGCCGAAGACGAGCCGACCGTTGTTCGTCATGTAGAGGTGACGGTCATAGCTGGTGGAGTCACCCGAGGCGGCGCTCCCGTAGCCGATCAGCTTTCCCCCGGTGGTGGAGTTGGTCTTGAACCACACCTCGGTCGAGTACTCGGAGGGTGCGGCGACCTTGTTCGTCGTCGCGACGCGTCCGGTGGAGGAACCGGTGAACGTCGATGCTCCCGTCGCGGTGTTCGCAACGCCGGACGTGGATGTCGAGACGCCCGAGCCGAAGACGGGCGTGTTCGCACCGGCCCAATCCTGCCTGGAGTCTCCCAGGGGGTAGTAGAGCTGCGGCGCGTCGGCCGTCACGGCGTCCACGTACGTGGAGGCAGCTCCTGCCGTCACCGTCGCACTGACGGCCTGGCTGCTCACCGCGTTCCCGTTGCCGTCCTTCGCGACGACGGTGTACTCCTGCTGTGTTCCGGGAGGCGCCGTCTTGTCTTCGAGGCTGATCGTGGGGCGGTTCCACCAGGTCGCGTCGGCCGTCAGCGTGGCGACCGGCGTCGCGGTGCCCGTGCGCCGCAGCTCGTACGTGAGCGTCAGATCGTCGCGATCCCAATTCGAGGGGATCGAGACGCGCACGCGCCCGGGGATGAAGGACTGCGCCGTGGCGGTCCAGTTCGCTCCGGAGACACGCGGACCGTCCTTCGCCCCGGCCGGCGGCGTCGTCGAGAAGCGCACGAGGCCCTCGAAACGGCCGTTGTTGACCGAGCGGAACTCTCCGCCGATCGAGATCATGTTGCCGGCACCGGTAATGGAGAGGCCGGCCTGCCCCATGCCCGTCGTCACGCCGACCGCCCAGTCGGGGGTCCAGGCGTATGCGGACGGCGCCGGAGTGCCGGCCCAGTTCTTGTAGGTGCTGCCTGCCGCGGGCTGATTGCCCAGCGTTCCGCGGGCATCCGCCGTGTACGCCTCGGAGTAGCGATGAGTGCGCGGGTTCTGCTCCGGGTGCATGCCCTGCGTGCTGCAGGCGTGAGTGTGGCTCGTCGTGTAGACGACCTTGCCCGTGGAGTAGACGCCGTAGTGGTCGCCGAGGCAGTCCGAGATCCAACGCACCTGGCCGGTCCCGGCCTCAGCCGCAAAAGTACCTTCCAGGTTGCCGACGTCGGCGCTGGCGTAGACCCAGCCGGTCCCGAATACGGCGGTGGAGTCGGCCGCCAGCCCGAAGATACCGGCCTTGCCCGAACTCGCGCCGGTGTTGTAGCCGTTCTTGACGGTCTGCGGAAGCGCCCAGGAAGTGTCCACAGCGCCGGTCGACTTGTCGAGGGCGACAGCGCCGCGCATCGTCAGGTCGCCGTTGACCTGAGAGAAGCGGCCGGCGGCGATGACGTTCTGCCCTGCGGGGTCCATGACCATCGCATCGACCTGCAGGTCGGTCTGCGGCGCCCAGCCCAGCAGTGCACCATTGGCAGCGTTGAACGCCGCGAGGTTCTTGCGCGCCGTGCCGTTGCCCTGCGTGAACAAGCCTCCGACGTACACACTCGACCCGGACGTGGCCATCGCGTAGACGCCGCTTCCGCCGATCGACGGATTGAAGCCGGGAACCAGCTGGCCGGTCACCGCGTCGAGCGCCGCGAAGTTCCAGCGCGCCTGCCCGTTGACCGAGTTGAACGACCCACCGATGTAGATGCGGCTGCCGTCGGGTGAGGCCGCGACCGCCTTGATCACGCCGTTCACCTGCGGGGCGAACGACAGCAGCTGGCCCGTGTTGATGTCATATGCGAGCACGTTCGACCGCGCCGTCAGACTCGTCCCCGGCACCGCCAGTGGCGCGCGCGCATTGTCGAATTTGCCCACCGCGTACACGGTCGAGCCGATCGTCGTCTGCGACCAGACGTAGCCGTTGTCGATCTGCACCGTCGGAATAGGATCCGACGTCACGACGTTGTCGTCCCGCTGCAGCAGCGGCGGCGGTGACACGTCGGCAGCCGAAGCGGCCTGTGCTCCCAGCGTCGTCATCCCCGCGACCAGCAACGCTGCTGTCACGACAGAAGCCAGCGCTCCCAGCGCCCGCTTCGTGATTGTTGTGTTCCCCATTAGTGACTCCCCAGCCGCAGAACGTTCTTGAGTATGAAATTGCGAAAGTGCGATGAAAGATCGGTGCGCGGCAGCGCACCCATTGTCAGGACAGCGTGCCGGCGAATGTGGCCACCGGCTCGCCCGCAGCGTAGTTGACGCTGATCTTGACCGAGCGCCCCTTCGTCGGATCGAGCATGAAGACGTAGGTTCCGGTGGCCTCGGCGCCCGCGGCCAGATCGCCCGTCAGCGGCTTGTTCGGCCCCGCGGTCGTGGCCACGCCGATGTCTCCGTCGTCCGTCGTCAGACTGACGACCGCGGATTCGACGCTCTGCGCCCGCTTCGAGTCATTGGACACGGAGACGTCGACCACCACGGCCGGACCGGCGTATTCGCCCGGCGTCTCCGGCTCGACGGTCATGGTGGAGATCTTGTCGATCGTGACGACCATGTCGGTCGACAGGGCGATCGGCTCGTCGAGCGCTCCGCTCTGCTCCGTCAGCGACGGCGCCTCGGTGGGCCCTGCGGCCTCATCCTCGGCAGGCGGTGTCCAGTCGGTGGTGCTGGTGCCCTCGGGCGTCGGCTCCTCGGAGGCGTCGGGGGCTGCTGTGCAGCCTGCCGTCACGAGTGCGAGCGCCACCAGAGGCGCGATGAACATCGCGCGTCTCGAGCGCGAAGGGCCGTCCCCAGAACGGCATGATGAAACATTGAACACTGCAGCTCCCCAGAACCCAGATCCCCATCCGAAGCCCCCTCGGCTTCGGTCCCCACCGCGCAGAACGCGGCATCGGCTAATGATAGTGCGGGGAGCGGGAAAGCACAAGGGTTCGCTCAGGATGAGTGCCGTCGGTGCCCGCCGAGCTGGGCGAGGATCGTCGCCGTCGACGACTGTACCTCGGCGAGAGTCTCGCGGTGGCCTCGGCTGCCGTGCCGGTCGGCGATGCTCGCCGGATCGACGGCGCCCCGGCTGCCGAAGAGCCGTCGGATCCTGCTCCCGACTCCGTCGCTACCGGCGAGCGGCACCGCCCGCGAACGGGCGCGATCCAGATACGCGACGTAGTCCGCCACGCGGTCGGGCCCCGTGGAGGAGAAGCCCGCTCCGAGGTGGGCGGCTTCCTTGAGGGTGAACATCCAATCGCGCGAGCGCGGAGCGAGCCGCACCAGCTCGCCACGGATGTCCCGTGACGCCGTGAGGATCAGGGTGGACTGCTCGATGAGTTCGATGGTCACCGGCCGCGCGTGGTGGGACTGCGCCTGTTCGCGCCATCCCTCGTCATCGTGGAGCGACGAGACCAGCTCGCAGATCGCATCACCCTCGGTCGCGCGGACGCCCGCGCTGCTGACCGATATAGATGAGTCCGCACCGAATCCCCGCCGCAGGCCGAGCTCCGCCAACGGCGACCGGCAGACGTTCGCGGCGCACACGACCAGGATCTTCTCACCGGTCATGCGTCGGCACCGAGCTTCCCGATCTCGCGGAACCACTTGACCGCGGCGAGCGCGAGGAACAGGACCGCGGCGGCACACAGCAGGCCGTAGCCGATGAGGAACGCCGGCGTCCACCCCCACAGCACGAAGACGAGGCAGACGAGGCCGAAGTCGGTGGGCAGCAGGACGAGCGATCGCACGAGCGTGCCTCCGCCGCGCTCGTGGGTCGACGCCACGGCGTGCTTCCCTTTGAGGAGGTCGTTGAGGAGCATCCCGGAGAAGGTCGTCGAGGCGACGATGCTGAACACGATCGGGATCAGCAGCAGTACCGGTGTCTCCGGGAGGACCCGGTAGAGCCCGATCAGTACCCCGAGGTGGAGGGACGCGATCTTGAGCGTGTCGATGAAATGGTCGAGCCACTCGCCCTGCGGACTGCCCCCGCCGCGGAGACGCGCGACCTGGCCGTCGGCGGAATCCCAGGCATAGCCGAGCACGAGCAGCACGGCGATCAGGAAGCCCATGGGCACGTTCACCGGTCCGAAGGCGATCAGCCCGATCGCGACGAAGGAGTGCACCGCACTGATGATCGAGACCTGGTTCGGCGTGAGCCCGATGCGGTAGGCGACGGCGGCGAGGACTCGTCCGATACGACGATTCACGTACACGGAGTACGCGGGGGCGCCACGCGCATGGCCCTTCTGCGCGCGCGCGAGACGTCGGTATGCGTCTACGACCATTTCCTGCCCTTCCGATCGGTCTCCGGGGTGCGTGCGATCCGCCGAGCCTCTCGCACCCCGCGAAGGTAGGCGCGGATCGGAGCGGCCGACTGGATCAGCTGACGGCGTCCGCCGCGGAGGATCACCTCGCGAGCTGTCCTCGGGATCGAGCGGCGCCAGCGCCGCACGCCCGCCTCGTCGAGGTGACGTACGGCGAAGAGCATGCGGTTTCGGATGTTGTAGTAGTAGTAGGTCTCCGATTTCGCTCGCGAGACCCCGGGGTCGGCGCGCTGCGTGCCGCCCTCGTCGTGGACCGCACTCGCGTCTTCAACGAGCGCCAGCGATCCGCCGGCCGACACGACCTTCCGCGAGAAGTCGACATCCTCCCAGTACAGGAAGTAGTCGTCATCGAATCCGCCCGCGAGCTCCCAGACCTCGCGCGTGATCCACAGGCATGCGCCGCTCAGCCAGGGTTCGAACGGCTGCGGGTCGCCCGCCACGCGTTTACGTCGCGCGCGCATCGTTCCGTCGTCGAGCAGGAGATCGATACCGGCGAACCACGTACGCCCATCCGAGTCGGAGATGACCGGTGAGGCGAGTGTCGTCCGGGAAGCCGCAGTGGTGGATTCCAGCAGGCGCAGCGACTCGCGGTCGATGTGCGCATCCGGGTTGATGACGAGGACGTCGGTCGCCCCATCGGCGAGCGCGCGCTCCACGCCGATGTTCACACCGCCGCCGAAGCCCGTGTTGGACTCGGGCGCGATCAGCGTCCACTCGTTCGCCCGCGCGACGTCTTTCGCGGCTCGACGCTCGTCAGCGGAGGACCAGTTGTCGACCACGATCACCGTCGCGTCGGCGTCGATCGCCCGCGCCGCGCGCGCGACGACCACCAGATTGCGCTGCAGAAGCTTCGCCGAGGCGTAGTTCACGACCACCACGGCGAGCCGACCGTGCTCGGTTGACACGCGATTCTCTCCCCCCGGATCCGCATCGCGGATCGCCTCGGGTCGCCGGTCGAATTCCCCAGAGTCGCGACCGACGTCGACTCCCAGGAGAATGACTATACGCGAGAGGCGTCTCCGCGTAACGGCTTCGGAGGATCACGGTACGATGAGCCGCGCGCCGGAGTGAAGGCGCAAGACTGCCATGGGGATGGTGCGGATGACCAGGGGACCGGAATCGAGCGACATGATCGCGGTGACGATCGGCATACCTACCTACCGGAGGCCGGAGCTCCTGGAGGCGCTGCTCCTCGCGCTCCCTCCGCGCATCGCGGAATGTGCTGCGCTCGGGGTCGAGATCGATGTGCTGGTCGTCGACAACGACGGCACTGGGTCCGCGCGCGAGGTCGCGGAGCGCGCAGATCTGCCGATGCGCTACGTCGTCGAACCGACCCCGGGTATCGCGGCAGCCCGCAACCGAATCCTGGATGAATGCGACGGACGCGATCTGGTCGCCTTCATCGACGACGACGAGATCCCGCGGGAGCACTGGCTCTCGTCTCTCCTCACCGTCTGGCGCGACCACAACGCTGATGCGGTGATGGGACGCGTGATCTCGGTCTTCGAGGAGGACGTCGATCCCTGGCTGCTCACCTCCGGCACTTTTCGACGACCGATACGAAAGACCGGCACCGTCCTCGAAGTCGCGGCGGCAGGAAACCTCCTGCTCGATCTGCGCTGCATCCGCCGGCTCGGCCTCCGCTTCGATCAGACGCTCGGGCTCGGCGGCGGCGAAGACACCCTCTTCTCGCGGCAGCTGGCGCGCCAGGGCGGCCTGATCGTGTGGTGCAACGAGTCCGAGACCGAGGACCTCGTCGTCGCCGCGAGACTCAGCCGGGCCTGGGCCGCGCAGCGCGCGTTCAGCTCTGCGAACGCGAACACGAGGATCGAGCTGCAGCTGACCGACGGTGCGCTGCGCCGAGGCGTGCTGCGCGTACGCGCATTGCTGGGCGGTGTCATCCGCATCGTCGCCGGCATCCTTCGACGGGGTTTCGGCGCGGTCACCTCGAACATCGACCATCACGCCAGAGGCACCCGCATCGCGCACCGCGGCCGCGGGATGGTCGCAGCCGCCTTCGGCCGCCGTTACGACGAGTACCGCCGCCCATCGGAGGATGACACGACCATGACAGACCCCGCATCGACCATCCGCGTGATGCAGTCCCTCGGAGCACCGCGTCCGACGACGAACCCGTACAACAAGATGCTCGACGAGGCGCTCGGGTCCACTGAGGGGCTCGAGCGACTGCGATTCTCGTGGGGAACGGCGCTCTTCGGGCGCTACGACGCCTTCCACTGGCACTGGCCGGAGGCCAAGCTGCACGGCTCGACCTGGTGGAAGTCCACCGGTAAGTTCCTCCTCACCACCGCGCTCGTCTTCCGGCACCGCCTCTCGAGGCGGATCGCCGTGGTGCGGACGGTGCACAACATCGAGCTCCCCGACGACAACGCGCCACGGTTGTGGCTGCTGCGCTTCATCGATCGCCACACCGACTACCGGATCGTCATCAACGAGACGACGCCGCTCCCGCCAGGGACGCCGCACAGCCTGATCCTGCACGGGCACTACCGCGACTGGTACGCGAAGTTCCCGGCGGCCGAGCGGGTGCCCGGTCGACTCGGATCGTTCGGCGGGGTCCGCCGCTACAAGGGCCTGGAAGGGTTCATCGACGCCTATGCGGAGGCCGTCACGACCGAGCCGACGCTGAGCCTGAAGATCGGCGGGCGCCCGTCCACCCCCGAACTCGGCGACGACTTGAGGGCGCGGACCGCGGGCCTTCCGGGTGTCGAGCTGCACCTCGACTTCCTGAGCGACGCCGAGCTCGTCCAGCTCGCGACCTCGTCCGAGCTCATCGTGCTGGCGTACCGGTTCATGCACAACTCGGGTAGCGTGCTCGCCGCCCTGTCGATGGCGCGCCCGGTACTGGTGCCGCGCAACGAGGCGAACGAGGCGCTGGCGCGCGAAGTGGGCGCCGCGTGGGTGCTCATGTACGACGGCGACCTCGACGCGCCGACCGTCGTGGAGGCGTGGCGTGCCGCGTCGACGCTGACGGGCTCGCCTGACCTGTCGCGCCGTGACTGGGCGGATGCCGGCCGTGCGCACCGGGATGCATTCCGCGAGGGCGTCGCCCACAAAAGACGGCTCCGCTGAGCCGTATCCCCGAGCGCATCCTTCGACGACGAGAGGCTGTATTGATGTCCACACCCATGAGACGCGCGTTCTTCCGCGCGAAGGCGGCGACCGTGCGCGCGAAAGCGGGCTCCTTTCACCGCGAACTCCTCGCGAACGAGCGGCTGGCCCCGGACGAGTTCGCTCAGATGCAGAACCGGCTCGCACGCGACATCGCCGCGTTCGCCATGGACTCCTCGCCGTTCTACGGCAGGCACTACGGTGAGCTCGGTATCCACCCGGACTCCCTGACCGATCCGGAGGCATGGGCGGCGCTGCCGATCCTCGATCGTGCCACGGTGAAACAGCACGCGGCGGAGTTCCGCACCGCCGAGGCGACCGACGCCAATGCTCGTCCCGCGCTGACCGGCGGGAGCACCGGGGAACCGCTGGCCACGTTCCACGACGCACGAGTGCCGTCTCTCGCGCTGAGCTGGCGGATGTACTCCTGGTGGGGAGTGGAGCCGTCCGACGACCTCGCCCGCGTGGGTCGCTGGAACTTCGGCCGCCTGGCGACACTCAAGAACGACGTGGCGTGGTGGCCGACCAAGCAGGTCTACCTCGATGCCGGTCTCATCTCGGCGCAGACCATGGAGACGTTCCATCGCCAGCTCATGGCGACACGACCGCGCCTGATCGAGGGCTACGTGGGAGCGATGCTGGAGTTCGCCGACTTCCTGGAACGCCGAAAACTGAGCGTCCCCGCGCCGACCGCGATCGCGACGACAGCTGCGCCGCTCACCGCATCCGTCCGCACCCGCCTCGAGTCCGTCTTCGGCGCTCCCGTCTACGACGAATACCGTGGTTCCGAGTTCGGCTGGATCGCCGGCGAATGCGGCCACCGCGACGGTCTCCACGTGTTCGCGGATGTCCGACGCGTCGAGGTGGTGGACGAAGACGGCGCCCCCGCAGCGCCCGGTCAGCTGGGCGACCTCGTCATCACGGACCTTCGCAACCGGGTGTTTCCCATGATCCGGTACCGCACGGGCGACAAGGGCATCCTGCGGGCGGAACCCTGCCGCTGCGGCCGTGCGCTCCCGCTCATGGAGCAGCCGCAGGGCCGGACGACGGACCTGATCCGCCTGCCCAGCGGCACCGTGCTCGCGCATCGCCTCATGGGGATGTTCGCGGCACACCCGGAAGCAGTCCGGCTTTTCCAGATCCACCAGCTCTCCGACTACTCGATCGTGATCCGCGTCGTCGTCGGCGAGGGTGCGCAGGCGCGGGACCAGATCGAGAGCGCGGTCACCTCGCTGCGCGAGCGGATCGCGAACGAGGTACCGGTGAGCGTCGAATACGTCGATGCCCTGCCGTACACGGGCGGCAAGACAAAGTACATCATCAGCGACGTCGCCACGTCGAGCTGACCCCTTCTCCGGTCGGCCCGGGTGGCGTCGCCCGTCCACCACGATCACACCCGCTGCAGCAGCCCCTGCACGAGGGCCGCGACCATGATCTGCGTCGTGAAGCTGCGTTCCACCTCGATCCGGCCGTTGCGCCCGAGTTCGGCCGCGCGCTGCGGATCATCGAGCAGGCCCAGCACCGCCCTCCCGAGTTGCTCCGCGTCCCCCGGCGGCACGAGGTGGCCGGTCCGCCCCTCGCTCACGTACTGACTCATGCCGGGCGTATCCGAGACGACGACCGGGCGGGCGGTCGCCAGCGCTTCCAGAGCCACCGTCATCCCCGAGCCGTGCAGGTTCGGCCTGGTCGGGACGACGATGACGCTGGCGGTCGCATAGAGATCCCGAAGCTCCGCGTGCGGCATGTGCCGCACCACCCGAACCCCCTCGGGTGGCGAGAGGTCAGAACCCGTCTGCACCACGACGTCCGTGTCCGGCCGCGCGGCGAGCACGCGCGCGAGCGCCGCGTAGAGCGTCGCCGGATCGCGGTCACGGTCGTTGCCGACACTGACGATCCGCGGCTGCGTCGGAGAGGGCTGCGCGCCGAAGAAGTCGCTGTCGATGCCGAACGGGATCGGGAAGACCCGCGGACCCCGGCTCCCCAGCAGGCGCCGGAGCGGGTCGATCTGCCCTTCGCTGAGCACCCACGCGGATTCGGCCCCGCCCAGCATCGAGAGCAGACGGGCCGGAGCGGGACCTGCCTGCGCCATGTCGGTGAGCCAGATCACCCCGGTGGCGTAGCGGACGCGGGGATGCAGGATCTGCAGGCGATACGCGGTGTTCTCGTCCCACGTCACGGCCAGGCCCTCGACGGGGCGAGGTTCGATGCCCAGCCGCGCTCGCACACGAGCGACCCGACCGGGCGGCGGGAGATCGACCACCTCCACGGCCGCATGATCACGCAGCGCATCCAGTCCGTAGGGCCAGACGCTCGGGACCTCTCCCCTGGCATGGCTCCGCTCCCAGGCCGGCACCGACTGTTCGGCACGATGAGCCCAAGTGAGAGACAGCGAGGCACCACCCTCGGATTCCACGAGCCAACTATGGACCTCCCCGGGCACCCTGGCAAGAGCCGATTCCGGGACGGACACGGAGATCCCGCACCGGAGGTCACAGCATCCACTCACCCGCCGGCGAGGTGACCCGCTAGAGTCGGACGTACGACTGTGGGGGTCGTCGGACGGCAGGGGATGGCCGTCCCTTCTGTGACGCCACCATGGACATCGACGTTTTCACGAGGGGGATCATGAAGGGCATCATTCTGGCGGGCGGTTCGGGCACGCGACTGCATCCGATCACACTGGGAGTCTCGAAGCAGCTCATCCCGGTCTACGACAAGCCGATGGTCTACTACCCGCTGTCGACGCTGATGCTCGCCGGGATCCGGGACATCCTCGTCATCACCACGCCCCATGACGCCGCCCACTTCGAACGACTCCTCGGAGACGGCTCGCAGTTCGGCATCTCGCTGACGTTCGCCCAGCAGGAGTCGCCGGACGGGCTCGCGCAGGCGTTCACGATCGGTGCGGACTTCATCGGCGACGACAGCGTCGCCCTCGTCCTCGGCGACAACCTGCTCTACGGCCCCGGCCTCGGCACCCAGCTCAAGCGCTTCGCCGACATCGACGGCGGCGCGGTCTTCGCCTACTGGGTCGCCGAGCCCGAGGCGTACGGCGTCGTCGCGTTCGACGACGCCGGCCAGGCGATCTCGCTCGAGGAGAAGCCGAAGAATCCGCAGAGCAACTACGCCGTGCCCGGCCTGTACTTCTACGACAACGATGTGATCGAGATCGCCCGCAACCTGGCTCCCAGCGCTCGCGGCGAGTACGAGATCACCGACGTCAACCGCGAGTACCTCGAACGCGGCAAGCTCCAGGTCGAGGTGCTGCCCCGCGGCACCGCCTGGCTCGACACCGGGACGTTCGACCAGATGACGGATGCCGCCGACTACGTGCGCACGATGGAGCGCCGCACCGGCATGAAGATCGGCGTGCCCGAAGAAGTGGCCTGGCGCCAGGGCTTCCTCGACGACGACGAACTGCGCGTGCGCGCCGAAGCCCTCGTGAAATCCGGGTACGGTTCCTACCTGCTCGAGCTCCTGGAACGAGGCAAGCGATGACCCGGCTGCTCGTGACCGGCGGCGCCGGTTTCATCGGATCGAACTTCGTGCACCATGTCGTGGCGCACACCGACGCGCACGTGACCGTGCTCGACAAGCTGACCTATGCCGGAAACCGGGCATCGCTCGCAGGCCTCCCCGCCGACCGCGTGGAGCTCGTCGAGGGGGACATCGCCGACGCCGAGCTCGTCGACGGGCTGTTCGCGAAAGCCGACGCGGTCGTGCACTATGCGGCGGAGTCGCACAACGACAACTCGCTGCACGACCCGCGGCCGTTCCTCGACACGAACATCATCGGCACCTACACGCTGCTCGAGGCCGCACGTCGGCACGAGCGGCGTTTCCACCACATCTCGACCGACGAGGTATACGGCGACCTGGAGCTCGACGATCCGCAGCGGTTCACCGAGAACACCCCGTACAACCCCTCGTCGCCGTACTCGTCGACGAAGGCGGGCAGCGATCTGCTGGTGCGCGCGTGGGTGCGGTCGTTCGGAGTGCAGGCGACGATCTCGAACTGCTCGAACAACTACGGGCCGTACCAGCACGTCGAGAAGTTCATCCCGCGTCAGATCACCAACGTGCTGCGCGGCATCCGCCCGAAGCTCTACGGCGCAGGTCAGAACGTGCGCGACTGGATCCACGCCGACGATCATTCGTCGGCCGTCCTGACGATCCTCGACAAGGGCGAGATCGGTGAGACGTACCTGATCGGCGCCGACGGCGAGAAGGACAACAAGTCGGTGGTCGAGCTCATCCTCACTCAGATGGGACAGCCCGCGGACGCCTACGATCACGTGACCGATCGCGCGGGCCACGATCTGCGCTACGCGATCGACTCCACGAAACTCCGCACCGAGCTGGGCTGGGCGCCGCAGTTCTCCGACTTCGAGTCGGGGCTCGCCTCGACCATCGACTGGTACCGGGAGAACGAGGGCTGGTGGGCGCCGGCGAAGGATGCGACCGAGTCGTTCTACGCGGCGAAGGGCCAGTGATGACGGAGTTCGGCAAGGCGCTCACGGTCACCGAGACGCCGATCCCCGGTCTGCTCGTCGTCGACCTGCCGGTGCACGGGGATTCGCGTGGGTGGTTCAAGGAGAACTGGCAGCGCGAGAAGATGGTCGCCGCCGGTCTCCCCGACTTCGGCCCCGTGCAGAACAACATCTCGTTCAACGACGCGGTCGGCACCACGCGCGGCATCCACGCGGAGCCCTGGGACAAATGGGTGTCGGTCGCCACCGGGAAGATCTTCGGCGCCTGGGTTGACCTGCGTGCGGGCGACACGTTCGGCACGGTCTTCACGACGGAGATCGATCCGTCGCGCGCGATCCTGGTGCCCCGCGGCGTGGGCAACTCGTACCAGACGCTCGAGGCGGACACGGCCTACACGTACCTCGTCAACGATCACTGGTCGCCCGACGCGGAGTACTCGTTCCTCAACCTCGCTGATGAGACCGCGGCCATCGCGTGGCCGATCCCGCTCGCCGACGTCGAGGTGTCGGCCAAGGACCTCGCG
Organism: Microbacterium sp. Cr-K20; assembly: GCF_000708325.1. Classification (NCBI taxonomy): domain Bacteria; kingdom Bacillati; phylum Actinomycetota; class Actinomycetes; order Micrococcales; family Microbacteriaceae; genus Microbacterium; species Microbacterium sp. Cr-K20. The sequence goes on from NZ_JARE01000068.1 coordinate 51,367, forward strand.
CACCCGCGCCTCGCCGATGTGACGCCGATCGGACCGAAGAAGATCCTCGTCCTCGGCGGCGCGGGCCAGCTCGGACTCGCCCTGCGCGCCGCGCTCGGCGACACCGAGCACGTGGAGTACACGACGCGGGAGACCCTCGACCTGCGTGCCGACGACCTCGCCACGGCGCGGCGATGGCGCGACTATCGCGCGATCATCAACGCCGCCGCCTACACGGCGGTCGATCTCGCCGAGACCGACGACGGCCGCGGTGACGCCTGGTCGTCGAACGTCACCGGCGTGACCGCATTGGCACGCATCGCCGCCGAGAACGGCATCACGCTCGTGCACGTCTCCAGCGACTACGTGTTCGACGGCAGGAAGGCGGGCCCGTACACGGAGTCCGACCCGGTGCGCCCGCTCGGCGTCTACGGCCAGACGAAGGCCGCGGGCGACGCCGTCGTCGCGACGGTGCCGCGGCACTACATCGTCCGCACGTCGTGGGTCATCGGCGAGGGGCGCAACTTCGTGCGCACGATGGCCTCGCTCGCCGAGCGGGGTATCGCACCGCGGGTCGTCGGCGACCAGATCGGGCGCCTGACCTTCACCGAAGATCTGGCCTCGGCGATCCTGCACCTGCTGTCGACCGCCGCTCCTTACGGCGTCTACAACGTGACCGGCGCGGGAGAGCCGCGCTCGTGGGCCGACATCGCGCGCGCCGTGTACCGCCTGACCGGGCATGATCCCTCCGGCGTGACCGACGTGACCACCACGGAGTACTTCGCCGACCAGGCCGGCCCGATCGCCCCGCGTCCGCTCAACAGCGTGCTGGACCTCGGCCGCATCGAGGCGACGGGATGGACGCCGCGGGATGCGGATGCCGCCCTCGAGACGTACCTCGGCGCGAGCAGCTAGAGCTCGCCCGGCTTCATCGCCTCGGCATCGATCGCGCGGATGACCCGCAGGGCGGCGGTGTCCGTCGGCGGCTCGGCCCCCGCGGCATCGCCCCTGCGCCGCCGCTGCGGCGCGTAGACGACGAGCGAGTGGAACAGGAACCGGGCGAAGAACGCCACGATCAACGAGAGTGCCGTCGCGAGCACGCTCGAGATGTGCCAGGACTCGACCATCAGCGCCATCACCGGGATGCGCAGCGCGGCCTCGACGTTGTTGAACGCGAAGGAGCTGGCGAAGCGGATGCCGAGGGCGCGGGCATCCGTGCGCATGTCGGCGAACACGAACCGCTCCTGCAGCAGGAAGTTGCCGATGATGGTGACCTCGGCGCCGATGATGGCCGCCCAGACGTAGGGCACGCCGGCGGCGGTGAGCGCCCACATGATCCCGAGGTTCGCGGCCGCGCCGATCACGCCGATGAGCGCGAACAGCGACATCTTCCCGAAGCGCAGGCGGGCGAGGTGCGCGATGAAGGTCGCCCCCTGACGCAGGCTCGCCTTCGAGGTGCCGTGCCGGCGCTCCGCGAACTCCATCGGCACCTCGGCGATGCGCAGATCGTTGCGCGCAAGGATCTCGAGAAGGATCTTGAAGCCCTGCGGCTGGAGCGCCGTGAGGTCGAGCTGACGCCGGTCGACCAGGAAGAAGCCGGTCATCGGGTCGGTGCTGCGCGCGAGACGGATCGGGAACATCGCCCTCGTCAGCCAGGTCGCCGCGCGTGAGACGCCGAAGCGCACCGCCGTGCCGAGCCCACTGGTGTCGCCTCCGCCGATGTAGCGCGACGCCGCCACGACGTCGGCATCCCCTTCGGCGTGACGTTCGAGCAGCACGGGCAGCAGTTCCGGTGGATGCTGCAGATCCCCGTCCATCACGATGCAGACGTCGGCTGCCGCGGCTTCGAGTCCCACGACCACGGCCCCGCCCAGACCGCCGGTGTTCTCGGTACGGTGGATGACCCGCACGGGGATCGGGGCGGCGACCGCGACCCGTTCGACCTCGGCCGCGGTGTCGTCGGTGCTGTCGTCGACGAACAGGATCTCGGCTTCCCACCCGGCGAGCGCGGCGGCGGTGCGGGCGACCAGCTCAGCGACGTTCTCGCGTTCGTTGAACGTCGGCACGATGACCGTGACCGGTGTCCCCACGTCAGCCCCCTGTTCCGCGCACGCACCGCGTGCGGCCTCCATCGTTCCATGGGTTGCTGTGGGGAACGAAACCCAGACCTGCTAGACTGTCGAACCGCGGCTGTGGGAGTCGCGAAGCGGATGGGGATCCGCTTACTGGGGAATTACTGATCTGGGGAGATCATGGGGACGCGTATCGGCTATGCCGTTGGTGCTTTCGACCTGTTTCACGTCGGGCATCTGAATCTACTTCGTCACGCCAAGCAGCACTGCGACATTCTGATCGCAGGCGTCGTCAGCGACGAGATGCTGCGTCAGGTGAAGGGCATCGAGCCCGTCATCCCGACGGCGGAGCGTGCGGAGATCGTGAAGCACATCTCGTTCGTCGACGACGTCTACGTCGAGACGACGCCGTCGAAGATGGACTCGTGGCGCGACGTGCAGTTCACGCACTTCTTCAAGGGCGACGACTGGCGAGGCACCGACAAGGGGCTGCGCCTGGAGAGCGAGTTCGCCGAGGTCGGGGTCGAGGTCGTGTACTTCCCGTACACGGCGCACACGTCGAGCTCATCGCTGCGCCGCGCCCTCGACGCGATCACCGCGGGCGCGAACGCTCCCGCGGTGGCCTCGGTGCGCTGAGCGTCTGAGCGCCTGAGCGGATCGTCGCCGAGCGGTCAGTTCGCGACGCCGAGCAGGCTGCGCGCCATCCGCGCGACATGCGGCGGCGTGTGCGGCCCGAGCCAGACGGTCCACTGCGACGGCGGCTCGGAGCAGGTCCACTCGACGCACCACGCGTGCACCGCGTTCGCCAGTCGCTCGCCACGCGTGTGCGCACGGATACCGTCACCGCGCACCAACCAGCGCACCGACACCCCCTCGGGCACGTCGATGTGGCGGAACTGGATGCGCGCCGCCGCCTCGAGGATGATCACGCCCTGCGCGTCCCACGGCAACCGCGCGGCGATGCTCGCGATGATGCCGGCATCGGCCGCGTCACCGGCGATGAGCACGGCACCTTCGATGTCGTCCCAGTCGGGATCCTGCAGGTGCTCGCATGCGCTGCTCATGGTTTCGAGTATAGGTAAGGGTACCCTTACTCACAAGAGATGGGTCCCGATCCCGTGGTGCTAGCGCTCAGCCGTGCCACTCGTCAACGGCTTTGCGGGACGACGCCGCGCGGAGCACTCTCGGGGCGTGGACAGATCTGCGATGCCGCAGCGACGGCGCATCCGGCGCCCGGTCGCCTCCCTCGTCGCGCTTGCCGCCGTCGCCCTTCTCGCGGGGTGCGGCCTCTCGATCCCCACCGACCCCGACGGCACCCTGGACTCCGTCTCGGGAGGAGTGCTGCGCGTCGGCACGTCCCCGGATGGCGAGCTGGTGGAGGTGAGCCAGGGCGACCCCACCGGGACGATCGTCGATCTCGTGGACCGCTTCGCCGACAGCATCGACGCCGACACGGAGTGGACCGTCGCGTCGGAGGAGACCCTCGTGACCGAGCTCGAGGCAGGCGACCTCGACCTCATCGCCGGTGGCATCACCCCCGACACCCCGTGGATCGACAAGGCGGGTGTCACCCGGGGCTATCGCGGGATCGAGGGCTCCGACGGGCGTGAGCTCGTGATGCTGGTTCCACTCGGCGAGAACGCCTTCCTGTCGACACTGGAGACCTTCCTCGACGAGGAGGTCGGCGGATGACCGAGACCCAGCAGTTCGGCCGCACCACGCTGCCGCCGGCGCAGGCGCGGGCGGTTCGTCGCGCGGTGAAGTGGGAGATCTTCACGATCGTCTACACGTCGATCACGATCGCGGTGATCGCGCTCGTGGTGGGCGAGTCGCAGGCCATGCGGACGGCCTGGATCGAGGACATGCTCTCCTTGATCCCGCAGTTCGCGTTCCTGACGGCGCTCATCTTCGTGCGCCGTCGCCCCACGAGGAAGCACCCCTACGGACTGCATCGCGCGATGGGCGTCGGGCATCTCGTGGCCGGAGTGGCGCTGCTCGCCGTGGGCCTGAACCTCGCCGTCGAGGCCGTCACCGGGCTGATCGCGGCCGAGCACGCCACGATCGGCACGGTGCAGTTGTTCGGACAGACGATCTGGCTCGGATGGCTCATGGTGGGCGTCATGGTGGTCGTGATCATCGGGCCCGTGTTCTTCTACGGCCCGGCGAAGTCGAAGCTCGCCCCTGTGCTGCACAACAAGCTGCTGTACGCCGACGCCGACATGGCGAAGGCGGACTGGCAGACCACGGTGGCGTCGGTGGTCGGCGTGCTCGGCATCGGCGTCGGCGCGTGGTGGCTGGACGGCGCGGCGGCCCTCTTCATCTCGCTGGGCATCATCTGGGACGGCTTTCGCAACACCAAGACGGCCGTGGTCGACCTCATGGATCAGCGCGCGCGCACCTATGACAGCAAGCATCCGCATCCGCTGGCCGCCGACATCGTGTCGTACCTGCGGAGTCGACCCTGGGTCGCGCAGGCCGGAGTGCGGATGCGCGATCAGGGTCAGGTGTTCCACATCGAGGCGTTCGTCGTGCCGCATCGCCGAAAGGTGACGCTCGACGATCTCACCGCCGCCGCAGAGGGGATCGCCGACATCGACTGGAAGATGCAGGACGTGGTCGTGATCCCCGTCGAGCATCTGCCCCGCGAGGTGGACACCGGTCGCCGAGCACCCGGCTGATGCTCAGCGCCACTCCATCCGGGCGGCCGTAGGCTGGAGACATGACTTCTCCTGCCTCCGACACCATCACGATGTTCGGCGCCGACTGGTGCCGCGACTGCATCCGCACCAAGAAGCAGCTCGATGCGCTCGGGGTCGAGTACACCTACGTCGATCTCGTCGCCGAGCCCGCCGCCGCGGACGTCGCGAAGGAGATCTCCGGTCGCACGAACATCCCGGTCGTCGTGTACCCCGACGCCTCACACCACGTCGAGCCGTCGAACGCCGACGTCGAGTCGAAGCTGCGCGAGCTCGCACTGATCTGAGTGGCTCGCATCGCGCCGCTACACTGGCGCGATGAGCACTGAGGCTCGGCCCGAACGAGCATCCGTCCGTCTCTCCCCGCGCACGATCGTGCTGTACGCGATCGGGTCACTGGGGACCGGCGGCTACGCCACCCTGCCCGGGCTGGTGCTGACGTACTTCCTCACCGACAACCTCGGCGTCGCCGCGCTCGCGGCCGGACTCATCGTCACGGCCGCGAAGATCTGGGACGTCCTGATCGATCCGTTGATCGGCGCCGCGTCGGACCGCCAGCTCGCTCGCACCGGTTCCCGTCGCGGGTTCATGGTGACCGGTGCTCTGGCCCTCCCCCTGTTCTTCGCCCTCACGTTCGCCGTGCCGCCCTCCTGGGGTCCGGTCGCCGGGGCGATCAGCGTGCTGCTCGCGTTCCTCGCGACCGCCACGGCGTTCAGCCTCTTCCAGGTGCCGTACGTCGCTCTGCCCGCCGAGCTGACCGGCGACTACGACGAGCGCACCCGTCTGCTCGGCTGGCGCGTGGTCGTGCTCACCGCGGCGATCCTGCTGTTCGGCGCCGGAGGCCCCGCGCTGCGCAATGCCGGCGACGACCCCGTCATGGGGTATCTCCTGATGGGCATCGCTTCGGGTCTCGTGATCGGGATCGGCATGCTGATCGCTTCCCGGACCGCGACGATCGCCGCCCGGCGCACCGTGGCAGCCCCGGCCGCCGCGATCGCCGACTCGACCTGGCGCGATCAGTACATGTCGGGCTTCCGGGCCCTGAAGCGCAGCCAACCGTTCCGCGCACTACTGGGCACGTTCGTGCTGCAGGCCCTCGCCACGGGGACGATGCTCGCCGGCGCGCAGTACGTCGCGACGTGGGTGCTGCGCAGCGAGGACGCCGTGACCTTGGTGTTCGTCGCCCTCGTCGGGCCCGCGCTCCTCGCGACCCCGGTGTGGACCGTCATCGCGAGGCGCATCGGCAAGGAGCGGGCGTTCGCGATGGCCAGCGTCCTGTTCACCGCCGCCGCAGCGACGCTCGTGTTCGCGGTCTGGGTGCCCGGCGCCTGGATCTACGCCTCGGTCGCCGTCGCCGGCATCGCCTACGCCGGGCTCCAGTCGCTGCCCATGGCCATGCTGCCCGACGTGATCTCGCACGATGAGCGCACGAGCGGTCCGGGACAGGCCGGCACCTTCACCGGCATCTGGACGGCTGGTGAGACCGTCGGCTTCGCGCTCGGCGCCACCGCGGTGTCGCTGACCCTCGCCGCGACCGGCTACATCTCCACCGTCGCCGGAGCCACGGTCGAGCAGCCGGAGGCCGCGATCACGGGCATCGTGCTCAGCTTCAGCATCCTTCCCGCCGTGCTGATGGCCGCGAGCCTGTTGACGCTGCGGCACTACCGCCTCCGTCGCGCCGACATCGAGGCCGTCGGAACCTCCGACGCCTAAGCTGGGATCCCGTCCGAAGGAGACGCCGATGACTTCTGCGAGCACAGCCCCCGCCCCCGCATCCGCCTCGAAGAGCACACCGACGGCAGGGTCGGCGTCGTTGAGCGAGGGCGAGCAGGAACGTCTCGACACCGCGATCGACGACCTGCAGGCCGGATCGCGCACGTGGTCCGCCCTCACCGTGGCGCAACGGGTCACGCTGCTGCGCGCGGTGCGCACGAGCGTCGCCGCCACCGCCGAGGACTGGGCGAACACGGCCGCCGCCTCCAAGGGGCTCGACGGGAAGCACCCGCTGCGCGGCGAGGAGTGGTTGAGCGGACCCTACAGCGTGCTCGGCGCGCTCGACGCCTACATCGAGACGCTCTCCCGTCTGGCGAAGGGCGCGAACCCGCTCGACGGCATCACCATCGACCGTGCTCCCGGCGGACGCACGCGCGTGCACGCCTTCCCCCTGACCGGCATCGACAGGTTCCTGCTGTCCGGCTTCACCGGCGAGGTCTGGCTCGAGCCCGGCATCACCCCGAGCGCCGCGCGCGCGGGCGCCGGCCTCGCTCAGCGCACCCCCACCGAATCGGGCGGAGTCGGACTCGTGCTCGGAGCCGGCAACGTGACCTCGATCCCGGTGCTCGACGTGCTGTACGAACTGCTCGCCCACAACCGCACCGCCCTGCTGAAGGTCAACCCCACGCAGGATGCTCTGGTGCCGGTGTACAAGCGCGCGCTCGCACCCCTCATCGAACCGGGACTGCTCCGCATCGTGCGCGGCGGCCCCGCGGTCGGCGCGTATCTCACCGGCCACCCCGGGCTCGTGCACGTGCACATCACCGGCTCCGCCGCGACGTTCGACACGATCGTGTGGGGGCCGTCGAAGGGCGAAGGGGCTGCCGCGACGAAGCGTCGTCGGCGCGAGAACCGCCCGCAGCTGAAGAAGCCGATCACCGCCGAACTCGGCGGAGTCTCCCCCATCATCGTGGTACCCGGCGCCTGGACGGATGCCGACCTCACCTATCAGGCCGAGCACATCGCGACCATGCGCCTGCAGAACTCCGGCCACAACTGCATCGCCGGCCAGGTCGTCATCATGTCGTCCGAATGGGACCAGGCCGATGCGTTCCGCGCCGCGCTGCGACGTGCGTACGCCAACGCCCCGGAGCGCCCCATCTGGTACCCCGGCTCTCCCTCGCGCATGGAGCTCGCGACCGACGCCTACCCCGATGCGCTCGTGCTGGGCGACCGGCTGCTCGTCGAGATCGACGCCGACGACGATGCGGCTGCGCTCGAGACCACCGAGTACTTCGCGCCGGTGCTGGGCGTCGTCACCGTTGCGGGCACCGGCCAGGAGTTCCTCGATGCCGCAGTGGCCCACGCGAACGACAAGCTCCAGGGCACCCTCGGCGCGAACCTGCTGATCGACCCGGCGACCGAGAAGGCACTCGGCGCCGGTTTCGAGCGGGCCATCGCGGCGCTCCACTACGGCTCGATCGCGATCAACGGCTGGACCGCCTTCGCGTTCATCACCCCGACCCTCACCTGGGGCGCGTTCCCCGGCGGCACGATCGACGACGTCGGCAGCGGCATCGGCGTCGTTCACAACGCGCTGCTGCTCGACGGGGTCGAGCGCTCGGTGCTTCGCGGACCGTTCCGCCCGTTCCCGCGGTCGCTGCCGATCGCGAACGGCGGCGGACGCCTCACGATCCTGCCGAAGCCGCCGTGGTTCGTGTCGGCGCGCACCGGCGCCGCCGTGAGCGAGGGGCTGACCCGCCACCGCGCGAACGGCGGCGTCGTGGGACTCCTGAAGACGCTGGCGAAGGCGCTGCAGGCCTGAGGCTCAGCGGGTGGCGCGGGCGAAGCGGTCGGTCGCGGCGCGCAGCGCCTTCTGAGTACCCGGCTCGGTGGCCGCGTGCCCGGCATCGTCGACCACGACGAACTCGGCCTCGGGCCAGGCGCAGTGCAGGTCCCACGCGGTCATCATCGGCGTCACGACATCGTGCCGTCCCTGGACGATGACGGTCGGGATATGACGGATGACGTCGACCCCGGCGATCAGCTGCCCCTCTTCCCACCAGCCGCGGTGGACGAAGAAGTGGTTCTCGATGCGGGCGAACGCGGTCGCCTTCTCGGGGTCGGACTTCGCGCCGATCTGCGCGGCATCCGGCGTCAGCGTCACGGTCGCCGCCTCCCACGTCGACCAGGCGATGGCTGCCGGCACGTGCACAGCGGGGTCCGGATCGAACAGCCGCCGGTGGTAGGCCTCGATCATGTGCGAGCGCTCGAGCACGGGGATCGGCGCGAGGAAGCTCTCCCAGAGGTCGGGGAACAGCGCGGCGGCGCCGCCCTCGTAGAACCATTCGAGCTCGACGCGACGCAGCGTGAAGATCCCGCGGAGGACGAGCTCGGTCACGGCATCCGGATGCGCCTGCGCATACGCCAGCGCGAGGGCGCTCCCCCACGACCCGCCGAACACCTGCCACTTCTCGATGCCGAGGTTCTTGCGCAGCAGCTCGATGTCGGCGATCAGGTGCGCGGTCGTGATGTACCGGAAGTCGGCGTCCGGCGCACTCGCGTGCGGCGTGCTTCGTCCGCAGCCGCGCTGGTCGAACAGCACGATGCGATAGACCTTCGGGTCGAAGAACCGGCGCTGCCAGGGCGAGGTGCCGCTGCCGGGCCCGCCGTGCAGGAACACCACCGGCTTGCCCTCGGGGTTGCCGCTGACCTCCCAGTAGACGCGGTGGCCGTCGCCGACGAGCAGTTCCCCCGTCTCGTGCGGTTCGATCGGTGGATACAGCGCATCCGTCTTCTTCATCTTCGGTCCCCCGGCCGGTCGTGCAGACTTCATCGTCAACGCTAGCGGGTCACGCTGCGGCTATGGATCCAGCTGGTCGGTCGGCAGCGTCAGCACCTGTTCGCAGACGCCGAGGCCGTTCTGATACCCCTCGGCGAACCAGCGCTGCCGCTGCTCGCTGGAGCCGTGCGTCCAGCTCTCCGGGTTCGAGAAGCCGGACTGCTCCTGGATGTGGTCGTCACCGACCGCGAACGCCGCGTTCAGGGCATCGATGCGCTGCTTCTCGGTGGTCGGCTGAAGGTACGGGACGCCCTCGCTGTCGGTCTCCTCCGAGATCCGACCGATCCAGGCACCCGCGTAGCAGTCGGCTTGCAGCTCCGTGCGGACGCCGTTGCTTCCGGGACCGGTGCCGTTGTTCGGGTACTCGTCCATGACCCCGGTGATCCATTGGATGTGGTGACCCCACTCGTGCCCGACAATGTACAGCTGGGCGAGTTCGCCCGCGGATGCACCGAACTGCTCCTGCATCAGCTGGAAGAAGGTCGGGTCGATGTAGACCGTCTCGTCGCCGGGGCAGAAGAACGGCCCGACCGCGTTGGATGCCGTGCCGCACGCCGTGTTCGTCGCCCCGTCGACCACGATGAATCCGGGCTTGCGGTAGCCCTCGACCTCGTCGGCCCAGAACTCGTCGAGCACGAGCTGCGCTCCCGCCATGCGGCAGTCGACGTCGGCGTTCGCCTGCGCACCGGTCTCGCAGTTCTCGATGACCGATCCCCCGGCGGGTTCGCTGCCGCCGCCGGGCGCGCCACCGCCGATCAATCCGGTCAGATCGATGCCGAGCAGCGGTCCGGCGATGAGCGCGATGATGCCGAGCACACCCACGCCCACCCCGCCGGCGATGGCTCCGTTGCGGCCGCGTCGACGCGTGGTGTTGCCCGAGATGTCGGCGTCGGGATTGAAGGTCATGCGTCGAGGGTACTCCGCGCGGAGATCGGCCGAACGGTCGTAGGCTCGGGGCATGACGACCACGATCACCATCACCGGCGCGGGCGGACAGATCGGCTACGCACTGCTGTTCCGCATCGCGGCGGGCGACCTGCTCGGACCCGATGAGAAGGTGCGGCTCCGGCTGCTGGAGATCCCGCAGGGACTCGGCGCCGCGGAGGGTGCGGCGCTCGAACTGCAGGACGGCGCATTCGGGCTGCTCGAGCACGTGGAGGTGACGGATGACGCTGCTGTGGGCTTCGACGGAACCGACCTCGCGCTGCTCGTGGGCGCCCGCCCGCGCGGCCCCGGCATGGAGCGCGCCGACCTGCTCGCGGCCAACGCCGGTATCTTCGGCCCGCAGGGCGCGGCCATCGCGGCGAACGCGGCATCCGGCGTGCGCGTCACGGTCGTCGGCAACCCCGCCAACACCAACGCCCTGATCGCGTCCGCGGCAGCCGACGGCGTGCCCGCCGAGAGGTTCACCGCCCTGACCCGGCTCGATGAGAACCGCGCTCGTGCCCAGCTGGCGCAGACGCTCGGCGTTCCGGTGCACACCGTGCGCCGGGTGCCCATCTGGGGAAACCACTCGGCCACGCAGTTCCCCGACATCTCGCACGCGACCGTCGGCGGGAAGCCCGTCGGCGACGCTCTCGAGCAGATCGTCGGCGACGTGCCGGCCTGGCTCGATCAGACCTTCATCCCGCGCGTCGCCAAGCGCGGCGCCGAGATCATCCAGGTGCGCGGGTCGTCGTCCGTGGCATCCGCGGCGAGCGCGACGATCGACCACGTGCGCGACTGGGTGCAGGGCACCGACGACTGGACCTCGGCCGGCGTCGTCTCGCACGGCGAGTACGGGGTTCCTGCGGGTCTGATCTCGTCGTTCCCCGTGCGCTCTGTCGACGGCGAGTGGCGAATCGTCGAAGGCCTCGAACTGAGCGACTGGGCCCGCGCCCGCGTCGACGCCTCGGTGGCCGAGCTGGTCGACGAACGCGAAGCCGTGCGCGCCCTCGGCATGCTGTGATCGCCTGACCGCGCACGAGCGGTGAGGCGCATGGGGAGTTCTGCCCATCGCCGGTCTTCGTCACCCCCGCTAGATTTGCTGGGGGACGGGAACACCGTCGAGGAGGGGCGCACGACATGACTCAGTGGGACGAACTGCATCCGGGCCGGGGGAACACCGGCGCGGTCAACGATGCCGCGACACGCGTCAGCAACCGGAACACCGGCACCGAGACCGTGCGCACGGCTCTGTCGAACGCGGCCACCGGCACGACCGAGGAGATCTGGGCGGGTGACGCGGGCGCCGCGTTCCGCACATCCCTGGCGAAGCCCCAGACGCTGTGCGACGAGCTCAAGACGGAGTTCGCCGCCGTGCAGTCGGCCCTCTCCGCCTACGCCACCGAGGTCGACCGCATCCGCGTCGCCACCACGGCGGCGCACCAGGCCTACGCCACCGGCTACGCCACGTGGAAGGCCGCGGAGCAGGAGGACAGCCCGTTCCTGCCGTCGGCCTTCACCCCCAACGCGCCGAATGCCACCCTGGGGTCGAACCTCTGGGTGCCGAGCGGGAACAAGCCCGGCCTGTACGACATGCGGATGGCCGCACAGCAGCTGCGCACCCTCGCCGACCAGCGCGAGACCGCCGACAGCACGCTCACGACGGCGCTCCAGCCGCCGGCATCGGCGCGGTGGGACCAGATGCAGTCGGCGCTGAGCGCCGCGGGCATCGACGACATCGACGACCTCACCTTCGAGAACCTCGGAGACGCGTTCGCGAACCTCGCCGACGAGATCGCCGAGGGCGACGTCACCGACGAGAACGTGCAGGCCCTGCAGGACTTCTTCTCGGTCTGGGGCGAAGACACGTTCGTGATGTCGCAGTTCTTCCTCGAGGTCGGCGGCGAGAGCACCGTCTCGATGATCGACAACCTGGGTGACGCGGCCATCACCGAGGGCTTCGACCCCGCAGCGGCACTCGCGCTCGCGACCATGATCCGCGGGGGCCTGTCGACCGGCTCCCAGATCTGGATGCCGTCGACCTCGAGCGACTTCGCCGACAGCATGCTCGAAGGCGCCTCCTCGACCGTGGGCGGCGCGGTCGCGGCGATCGGCTTCCTCTTCTCGGACGAGAAGAACAACCCGCTGGGTGTGAACCTCACGGTGGCCATGGCCGACGAGATCGACCGCATCGAACGCGACCCGATGAGCATGCAGAACGGCGGCTGGTACGACACCTCGCCGAACGCGGGCGGTCGCTTCCTCGCGCAGCTCGAGGGCGAGACGACCGGGCTCAACGGCAACCGCGTCGACGACCTCGCCGGCCGCGTCTTCTCGACGCTCGGCACCTACCCCGACGCGGCACTGGACTGGCTCACGGCGACCGGAGAAGACCCGTACGGCGACGGCGACCTGGGCCCCGGACGTGTCGAGTACTGGTACGGCGACCGCGACTGGAGTGCCGACGGCAGCGGCGACGGCTTCGAGGGTCCGGGCGCGCTCTGGGCCGGTGCGCAGCAGGCCGCGGGCGGCCCTGCCGACGCGACGCACACGTACAACCCGGAGACCTGGGACCGCGTGGCCGAGCTCACCACCCAGATCGTGCGGGAGCTCACCACCAACGAGAGCTTCCTGCCGGAGAACCTCACGAGCATCGGACAGGTGCGCATCGCGGAGGGCATCTCCGTCGCGATGCCGTACTTCTCGGAGAACCTCAGCGAGAGCGACCCCCGCACCGCGAGTGCGCTGTCGATCCAGGACGCACTCATCGGGACGACCGACCCGCGCTCGATCCCCAACGTCACGCAGGCGCAGCTGTCCCAGCTTCTCGGCACCGCGACCTGGAGCGATGGGGATTCGCCGTCGGCCGGCGCGGATGTCATCTCCCAGTCGGTGCGTCAGTACCAGGATGCGCTCATCGCGCTCGCCGACATCGCTCCTCCCGGCAGCGCCTTCGCCGCGGACGCCCTCGAGCGCGTCGTCGAGCTGCAGGGTTGGCTCGACGGATCGGGGGAGGGCGCCGCGCTCGGAGAGGCCGGACGCCACGATGCGGCCGTCCAGGAGGCCATCGACGGCGTGAGCACGGTCGTCGGGCTGATCCCGATCCCGGCCGTCGGCGACGTCCTCGTCGAGGGCGGCAGCGTCGCGATCGATGTCGTCCAGGATGCCGTCATCGGCGGCGTCTCCGACTGGGGCTTCGGCAATGCCGAGGCGGCGTGGGGCAATTCGCACGAAGTACTGTTGGAGGAGCAGCAGAACAGCGCCTCCGGCCGCGAGATCGCGATGATCAACACGATCGAGCAGATGCTCGCCGATCTCGGCATGACGGAGGGGCTCTCCCCGGCGGAGGCGACAGATCTGGCCGAGGAGATGCTGGCGGACTATCAGCGAGGCGTCGAGGCCAGCTCGTCGTGGGCAGAGGGGCATTGAGAATGCAGTACAGGCGTCGACTCATGGGTCTGACAGTGGTCGGGATCGCGGCGATCGGTCTCGCGCTGACGGGGTGCACCCCCGCAGCGGTCGAGCCGCCGTCGGTCAGCTGGCAGTCGGGTGAGCCCACGGGTGAGCTCGAGTCGAGCCCCTGGGTACAGGCCGTCCGCGCATCGGACACCGCCCTCAGCATCGCCGCTTTCACCCGCGACTACACGTCCGACGAGCTGCAGGACACCACGACCGCAGCGGCGATCGACGCTGCGGCCCAGTGGCAGCGCGACGAGGCGAAGGCCGACCGGTTCTTCACCTACCCCGGCCCGGTTCCGATGATCCCGCTCTCGGTCGACGAGGAGGGTGACGAGGCGCTCGTGACCGTCTGCCAGGCGCAGGACTGGTACCTGGACGCCGACCGCACCTCCGCGCCGGAGCCCACCTCGGGCCGCGAGGTGGTCTATCGCGTGATCCGCGACGACGACACCCACCTCGTCGAGACCGACTCCGTCACCACGAAGGACTGCGACATCGCAGACGCGAGCGTCGCCCTCTTCGACCCGCAGCCCGACCCGACCGAGACCTATTCTCCCGACGATGTGAAGGTGCCGTGATGACCGATCTCCAGTTCGACTCCGACGCCGTCGGCGCCACCGGCAGCACGCTCCAGAGCACGGCATGGGGCATGAGCCTCGACGTCGACCTCTCCCTCGCCGGCTGCGGCAGCTCCACGGTCTCGGCCGCCGCCGACACCTGGGCCATGTGGGCCAAGGCCTCGCTCCTGCAGCTGCAGAGCATGACCGCCGGCGCCGGCGTGGTCGCCCGCGACTCCGCCACCGCATTCGAGACGCAGGAAGCCGAGATCACGGACTCGGCGAACAACGGCACCCCCTGACAACGGTCTGCACCCGCGACAGGGCAGAATGGAACGCGGAGGTGCGCGATGAGCGAGACGATCGAACCCACGGAGGCGGCATCCGTTGATGCTGCCCTGACGAGCCCGCTGCACCTTCCGCATGACGCGGCGGTGTGCCCGAAGTGCTTCACGGAACTGCAGGAGAACCGGAACTTCTGGCTCGCCCGCCCGGACGGCTCACGCCTGGTCGGACTCGTGGTCTCCCGCGACGACATGCCGTCGGTCGTGGAGCAGCGCGCCGATCTCACACGGTTCGGCGTGCCCATCGAGGGCTTCCGTCACCCCGCCCCCGACATCCTGGAGAGCTGGAGCGACCGCCTCTCCCGCCTCATCGGCACCCTGCGTCCCGGTGACGTGCTGGTCGTCGTGTCGATCGCCGCTCTCGGGCGCGACAGCGACGAGGGCGCCAGGACGGTCGCGGAACTCCGCCGCCACGGCATCATCGTCAAGGTGCTCAGCCACAACGCGCGGCACCTCGCCGACGCCGCGGCCGCCACGCGCTGACCGCGCTGGGACCAGGGCGGCTCAGGCTTCGACGGACGCCCCCGACGGTGCAGCCGGCAGTTCGAAGTACGACGCCTCGACGATGCTGTCGAAGAACCCGAGCAGCACGTGCGGGATGTCGCCGACCGGCGTCGAGAGGTTCACGAGCAGCACCTGCTTCGAGCCGGGGACCGTGTACCAGTAGTCGGCGGACAGACGACGGATCGAGACCGCCCCCGCCTCAGCCGCCAACTCCTCCGGAGCCTCACGCAGGTCTTCCTCGTCGGCCAGCTTCTGCTCCTCGATGCTGTGCAGTCGGAGGATCGCGGAGCCGGGGATCTGCAGCCGGTGGGCGGTGTCGAGGTGGGGACGCTGCAGCTCGGTGAAGACCTTCTCGAGCGTCGCGACGACCGCCTGCGGCGAGACCCCGATCGCCGGGGACATCCGCAGATCGGGCTGCTCGAAGACCGTGAGGGTCACCGGCAGCGGCGTGCCGGGGCGCAGCTCGGTCATCAGGAACATCGCCTTGGCGTGCAGCGCGCGAGCACTCGCGACCGCCTCGGTGATGTCACGGCGGGTCAGCGCCCGCAGCGTCGAATCCTCGTCGCGACGGCCGAAGACCTCGTCGACGAAGTCGGAGACCAGCGGACCGCTGTCGAGGTCGTTCAGCAGCACCGGGTGCCAGGCGCCGAGAAGTCGGAAGCGCAGCTCGGGCGTCGCCGCCTCGACGGCGACCTCACTCACCGGCGAGCTTCTCGATCTCGTAGTCCGGCACGTTCACGCCCACGGAGAAGCTCGGGCTCCAGTCGATGCCGAGCTCGTCGGCCGCCCGCTGGGCCTCGATCGCACCCTCTTTGCCCTCGAACGTCGACCACGGGTTGAACGCGACGAACGCCGGCTTCGGCTCCGAGGCGTTCCAGGCGGCGACCAGTACCGACTGCAGCGCATCGCCCGTGACGACGTAGCCCAGTGGTACCTCGGCGTGGATCAGCCATCCGCCGGTGAGGCCGTCCCTGATGGGTTCGACCTCGACCTGCAGCGCCTCGGGGAGCGCGGACTTCACCGATTCGACGACGGGTGCGGGATCGGTCATTTCAGCCTCCTGGGTGGATGCGGGCGGAGTCTTCTCCGGCGCGGGCGCACCGGTCGGGAAGCACCCGGTCAACAGCAACCCGGCGACGCCGATTCCTGCGGCGGTCAGTGCCAAACGTCGGGACATCACTCACTCCATGCATATTCTTCGGTCACGACCGTCGCGCCGTCGTGCGCGTAGAACTGCTCCAGTCTCGCACGCTCGTCGGCAGGCAGATTCGCGAGCTGCTCCTGCCAGCTGATGTTGTAGAGAGCCGCGTTGTGCGCGCCGGCGTCGATCGCGGCCGGCTGGTGACCGGGGGCGACCGGCGTGAATGTGCGCCAGTTCTCCTCCTGCCGAGGATTCACCGCGCCGTTGGTGAGCGTGTCGAGCATCGGCACCGGATCACCCTGATGCTGCATCGAGATGACCTGCGTCGTCGGCGGGATGCGCATGGCGTCGATGGGAGACCCACACGCCATCACGGCCTCGAAGTTGTAGGCACTCGACCGGTTCGCTGCGAGGTGCCCCGCCATGATGCCGCCCTGGCTGAACCCGACGAGCATCACCGGGTCGCCGTTCGGCCCCGGATCGATGCCGGCATCCTGCATCGCCTGCATGACCGCGCGCTCGTACTGTGTCTGCAGCTCGGGCGTGAGCATGAGGGCGAGGTTGCTGTCGAGGTCGTTGGTCGCCCCCGCGTCGTTGATCCCGTCGAGGCTCATGACCCAGTCCTGCGTGGAGGGAAGCACCACGCGCCAGCGGGTGACTCCGTCTGCCCCGACGACCTGCTCGACGCGGATGACGCCCTGCTCATCGGCGGGCGAGGTGCCACCGAGCCAGTCCACCAGGCCGGCCTCTGCGAAGGCGTTCTCGAGGGAGGGATCACCGATCGTCGAGGTCTGGTCCTTCCATGCCTCGAGGGCCGCCTGGTATTCGGCGTCGCTCGCGTAGTCCGCGCGCGACGGCATCGGGTTGTCCCGCTCATTGATCTCGAAGGGGGTGACCTCGGGGTCGGGCGCGAGCACGTCGGTGAGGATGCGGGTGATCAGCACCCCGCCGATCGTGAGCGCGACAGCACCGCCGAGGAGGGCGAGCACGGCGCCGAGCAGCGGCCCGCCGAGGAGGAGTCCCGCCAGCCCGAGGACGATCGGGATCAGTGCGAGCAGCAGCACCGCCATGATCTTCGGCAGCAGCGCGTTCCAGATGTCGGAGAGGGTGTCGAGGACCCCCTTGATGACATCCGTGACCCAGCGCCCGATGCCGGCGAGCAGGTCGCCCACACCCTCGAAGAACTGGGCGATGTTGTCGAGGACCGAGTCCTTGCCCTGGCTGATGACGCTCTCGATCGCGCGGATGGCGGCCTGGGCCGCATCCTCCTTGCTCTGTGCTCCGGCGCGGAGACGAGCGACGATCGCGTTGATGTCGGACTGGGCGGCGGTCGCCTGGCGCTCGGCGCGGGAGAGGTCGTCGGCCGTGTCCTGACGGACGTCCTGCGGAGAGTTGCTCAGCCCCTCGAACCACTGCCGCCGCTGCGCATCGCCGGCCGCGTGCTCTGCCGTGCCCAACCGACCCTGCGCGGCTTCGAGAGCCGGGATGTCCCTGGCCGCCTGCTCTTTGATGGGCGCGAGCGTCACGGCATACGTGCGCAGCGCTGTGGCGGTCTCGTCGTAGCGCAGATACGCCTGCGACATCGAGGTCTGCAGCTCGGCGGCGGTCGACCGCAGCGCGGTCGTCGACTTGCTCAGCTGCCCCGAGACGATGTCCTGCAGCGCCTGGGCGGCGTCGTTGATCGCGGTGGCCTGACGGGACAGGGCACCGGAGCGGGTCTCGAGCGTGCCGGGGTCGCCCTCGAGCAACTGCGACCAGTCGTTCTGGTTCCAGAGACCGTTCATCGGAGAGCCTCGCCTTCGCTGCGCATGTCGATGAGGGAGCCGAGATCCGAGAGGACCGTGTCGATGCGCTCGGCCGGCGCGGAGAACGCGATGAGGTTCTCGGGAGGCAGCACGGCTTCGGCGGGGAGGGTCACGAACTCGGGAGCGGCCGGGAGATCGGCGACCGGGAACGGCATGGGCAGCGCCTCGATCGTCGGGAGACCGATGCCCGGGGCGGGCGCGATCGGCGCGCCGGGAAGGGAGGGCACATCCACCCGCGGCGGATCCGCGATCAGGTCGGGGAAGTCGGGGCCGGCGACCCCACCCGGCAGCGACGGCAGGGGCCCGGGAATCGGATCCGGAAGCGACGGCAGCACCGG
>NZ_JARE01000069.1:0-1220 GCF_000708325.1 Microbacterium sp. Cr-K20
TGGTGAAGGCCGCGAAGGCGGTGCGGCGGGAGGTGGGGGTGTCGTCGGGGGCGTGGTTGCCGGCGCGGTGGCCGGCACTGCGGGAGGCGTTGGTGGACGGGACGATCGGGGTCGCCGGGCTGCTGGCCGCGATCGGGCCGATCGAGCAGGCCGGGTCCCGGATCGGGACGGCGGACCGGTTACGGGCGGATGCGGAGTTGGCCGCGTACGCGCGCGGCTTCGCGGCTGCTGACGCTGACACGGAACCGGAACCCGATGCGGACACGGACTCGGATGCTGGTGGGGATGTTGGACCGGCGGCGACGCCGGAGGATCTGCGGTTGTTGGCGCAGGTGATCGTGCAGTATCTCGATCCGGATGGTGCGGAGCCTGCGGACGATATCGCGATGCGGGTGCGGGGGCTGACGCTCGGGCGCGCGAAGGACGGGGTGATCCCGGTCCGGGGACGGTTGCTGCCGGAGGTCGCGGGACAGTTGCAGCGTCTGTTCGACGCGTACCTGAACCCGAAAGTCGACGGACCACCCGTCCCCGGAGTCATGTTCCGGCCTTCGGACGAGAGAGATGCCGATCACGCCCACGCCCACGACACCGACAGCGACACCGGGGCGCGGAGGGGAAGTCCCGCAGATGCCGACCCCGATGCGGACGACGATGCCCTTCCGTCCGGTGACCCGGGGCGGATGGTCGACACCCGTTCACGGTCGCAGAAGCAGCACGACACCCTCGCCGCGATCCTCGGCATCGCCGCCCGCCACGACGACACCCCACGCCTGGGCGGCGGTGCACCCACCCTGGTGGTGTCCGTCACCGCAGACGACTACTCGTCCGGCCGCGGCTGGGCGCACGTCGACGGCATCGACACTCCCGTCTCCACCCGTGTCGCCGTCCACACCGCGTGCGCGGGCGGGGTGCAACGGGTGCTGTTCGACCCGCACGGGCGGATCATCGGCATCAGCACCGCCGACCGGATCTTCACCGCGCATCAGCGTCGCGCGATCACCCTCCGCGACCGTGAGTGCCTCATCCCCGGCTGCCACGTCCCCGCGACCTGGTGCGAGATCCACCACGTCCACGAGCACGCCCACGGCGGTCCCACCCACACCGACAACGGCGTCGCCCTCTGCTGGCACCACCACAGAACCCTCGACACCTCCGGATGGGAGATCCGCATGCGCCACGGCACACCCCACGTCCGCGGACCCGCCTGGTGGGACCCCACC
>NZ_JARE01000070.1:0-118768 GCF_000708325.1 Microbacterium sp. Cr-K20
CTGCAGGCGGAGCGTAACCGGGCTGAGCGGGCGGGGCGTAGCCCTGCGGTGCCGGAGGAGCGTACCCCTGCGGTGCGCCGTATCCGGGAGCAGGGGCGGCGGGCTTGGGCTGAACCGGGATGCCCTGCCACACCGTGTTGTCACCGAGGAATCCGTTGTTCGCCCAGGGCGCGGGAACGATGTTCGGGTTCCAGCGCGACTTGTCGAAAGCGTTGATGCCGAGCCAGATCAAGGCACCGATACCGGGGATCAGGCCCAGGAGGATCCAGACGGCATCCTTCTGCAGCTTGAGACCCACGCGCCAGGCGACGATCACGATGACCGCGACATAGGCGATCCACGAAATGTAGTTCAGGATCGGAATGATGTTGATCACGATGGCGCCGAGCATCACCCACGGCGACACATCGCCGAGCTTTGCGAGGATCATGGCGTTGTAGACGGGCACCCACGCTCGCCACTTGCCCTCGACTCCGGCCTTCTCGAAGATCTTCATCAGGAACAGCGACGAGAGGACGTACCCCGCTATCGCGAAGATGAAGCCGAAGACGATCAGGATGCCGAAAACGGCCAACGAGCCTGTGTCGTAATAGTCGTACATGGTCCCCTCCGGATCCAATATTCGGCACGGGTCGCGCCGCGTGACAACCATAGCGGGGAGACCACAGGCGAGCAAAGACCCACGCGGAAGCGGTCATGCGCGGACTTGCGCGGTCACTCGTGGACGACGAGCTGCAGAACACCCGGCTGCTCCGTGTCACGCAGCACGACGCCTCGGCTCTCGGCCCAGCGCCGGAGGGAGCGGAGGGAAGCCACACGGGGCCGATCTTCGGCGAGGGCACGCACGAGCAACCCCTTGGACTTCTTGTTGAAGTGGTTCAGCGCCCGGCCGTGCTCAGTGACGACGCGGACATAGGCGGAGGGCACAGTGTCGGGCACAGGCCCCAGCGCCACATACGCCTCACTTCGCAGATCGAGCACGAAGGACGGTGACGCCTCCGCGATCGCCGCTGACGTGGCCTCCGCCCAGTGCTTCCGCAACGCAGGGAAGCGCGGCAGCGAAGTCCCGGCGGCCAGGCGATAGGTCGGCACCGCGTCCAGCGCACCGACGGGACCGAGAGGTGCACTGTGGATCCAGACGTGCTCCCCCAGCCACCGACGCGATGTTGCGGAGAGACCGCGTGCATCGAGCGCATCGAAGAGCACGCCCGTGTATCGATCGATCGCGGGCATCGTGGGCGCCGTCCGCAGCCGCCGGTTGTGCGCGATCTCGCCCATCTGGCGCTCGCTCAACTTGAGCACGCGTCGCGAGACCTCTTCGTCGGCTGCGAGGTCGACGAGGGCATCCAGCACGGCGGATCGATGCGCACTCAGCGACGGCAGCGAGAGGGAGGCGATGTCGAGCGGGACATCATGACCGCCCTCGCGCTTCGTCTCCGACGGCGGAAGCAGGATCTTCATGGAACCTCGGTGAATGCAGACGCGTCCGCCTCGGGACCCGAGGGGCACCGAGGCGGACGCGTCGAAACGGAAATGCTAGGCGATGAGAGCCGCGTTGCCGGCCACGATCGTCAGGGTGTCGCCCTCCATGGAGAGGAACCCGTCCTGCGCGTTGGCCAGCACCTTCGTGCCATCCGACTGCGTGATGCGGACCTGGCCCTCAGCGAGGATGGCCAGCACCGGCTCATGGCCGGTCATGAAGCCGATCTCGCCCTCGACGGTCTTGGCGACCACGAGGCTCGCCTCTCCCGTCCAGACCTCCGCATCCGCGGAGACGAGGCTGACGTGGAGCGCCATGGTCAGCCGTTCTCCTTCTGGATCTTCGCCCACTGCTCTTCGACGTCGGAGATGCCACCGACGTTGAAGAAGGCCTGCTCGGCGACGTGGTCGAAGTCACCGCGCGTGATCGCATCGAAGGACTCGATGGTCTCCTTGAGCGGGACGGTCGAACCCTCGACACCGGTGAACTTCTTCGCCATGTAGGTGTTCTGCGAGAGGAACTGCTGGATGCGACGTGCACGCGACACGACGATCTTGTCTTCCTCGGAGAGCTCGTCGACACCGAGGATGGCGATGATCTCCTGCAGTTCCTTGTTCTTCTGGAGGATCTGCTTGACCGTCGTGGCGACGCGGTAGTGGTCCTCGCCCAAGTAGCGGGGGTCCATGATGCGCGACGTCGAGGTCAGCGGGTCGATGGCCGGGTACAGACCCTTCGAGGCGATCTCACGAGAGAGCTCGGTCGTCGCGTCGAGGTGGGCGAACGTCGTCGCCGGAGCCGGGTCGGTGTAGTCATCGGCCGGCACGTAGATCGCCTGCAGCGAGGTGATCGAGTGACCACGCGTCGAGGTGATGCGCTCCTGGAGCACACCCATCTCGTCGGCGAGGTTCGGCTGGTAACCCACGGCGGAAGGCATGCGACCCAGCAGCGTGGAGACCTCGGAACCGGCCTGCGTGAAGCGGAAGATGTTGTCGATGAAGAGCAGCACATCCTGCTTCTGCACGTCACGGAAGTACTCCGCCATCGTCAGGGCCGACAGGGCGACGCGCAGACGCGTTCCCGGCGGCTCGTCCATCTGGCCGAACACCAGGGCGGTCTTGTCGAAGACGCCCGCCTCTTCCATCTCGTGGATGAGGTCGTTGCCCTCACGGGTGCGCTCACCGACACCGGCGAACACAGACACACCACCGTGGTCCTGCGCGACGCGCTGGATCATCTCCTGGATGAGGACGGTCTTGCCGACACCGGCACCACCGAACAGGCCGATCTTTCCACCCAGCACGTACGGGGTGAGGAGGTCGATCGACTTGATGCCGGTCTCGAACATCTGAGTCTTGGACTCGAGCTGGTCGAAGTTCGGCGCCTTGCGGTGGATGGGCCAGCGCTCGGTGACCTCGATCGTCTCACCGGGCTCGAGGTTGAGCACCTCGCCGATGACGTTGAACACCTTGCCCTTGGTCACGTCGCCGACGGGGACCGAGATGGCCTCACCGGTGTCGCGGACCTCCTGACCGCGGACGATGCCGTCGGTCGGGTTCAGAGCGATGGCGCGGACGAGGTCGTCGCCGAGGTGCTGTGCGACCTCGAGCGTGATCTCGGTGGACTCTTCGCCCATCGCGATCGTGGTCTTCAGCGCGTTGTAGATGTCGGGGATCGAGTCATGAGGGAACTCGATGTCGACAACCGGACCGTTGACGCGTGCGACGCGCCCGACGACCGCGGTCGCCGGCTGGTCAGCCGGAGCGGTGAGGGTCATTTTCGTCTCTTTCCTGATGGTCTATTTGCTCGAGAGGGCGTCGGCGCCGCCGACGATCTCGGCGATCTGCTGCGTGATCTCCGCCTGGCGCGCGTTGTTGCGCAGGCGGGTGTAGTCGGTGATGAGCTTGTCGGCGTTGTCGCTGGCCGACTTCATCGCCTTCTGCGTCGCGGCCTGCTTGGCAGCAGACGACTGCAGGAGAGCGTTGAAGACGCGGCTCTGGATGTACACCGGCAGGATCGCATCGAGAACGGTCTCGGCATCCGGCTCGAACTCGTACAGCGGGTAAACGGTGTTACCTGCCTCCGACTCATCGGCTTCCGTGATCTCCAGCGGGAGCAGGCGCACGGACTCGGGCGACTGCGTCATCATGCTGACGAAACGGTTGTACACGAGGTGGATCTCGTCGACGCCGCCGTCCTGTCCCCCGCGGGAGAAGGAATCGAGCAGCGTCGCGGAGATCTCCTCCGCGGTGTGGAACGACGGGGTATCGGTGTCGCCGGTCCACTCCGCAGCGGCAGCGAGGCGTCGGAACTGGAAGTATCCGACGGCCTTGCGACCGATGAGGTAGAAGACCGGCTCCTTGCCCTGCTCGCGCAGGAGCTCCGCCACCTCGAGACCCTCACGGAGGATCTGCGAGTTGAAGGCTCCGGCGAGACCGCGGTCCGACGAGAAGATCACGACCGCGGAGCGGGTGATGTTCTCGGACTCGCGGGTCAGCGGGTGATCCACGTTCGAGTGCGTCGCGACGGCAGACACGGCCCTCGTCACGGCTCGCGCGAAGGGTGTGGACGCCTTGACGCGTGCCATCGCCTTCTGGATGCGCGAAGCCGCGATGAGTTCCATCGCCTTCGTGATCTTCTTGGTCGTCTGAGCAGAAGAGATCTTCTGCTTGTAGACCCTGAGTTGAGCGCCCATATGTCAGTACCTCACGCGGTTACGCGCGACGACCCTTGACGATCTTCTCCTGGTTGACGTCCTCAGCCTCGGCTGCAGCGTGCTCCTCGTGGCCGGGAGCGCCGATGCTGGCGCCCTTGCCACCCTGGAACTCCAGGATGAAGGCATCCGTCTGCTTCTCGAGCTCGGCGACCGTGGCGTCATCGAGGACGTTGGTGTCGCGGAGCGTCTCGAGAACCTTGGTGTTGCGACGCAGGTAGTCCAGGAGTTCGCGCTCGAAGCGCAGGACATCCGAGACCTCGATCGTGTCGAGCTTGCCGTTGGTTCCGGCCCAGATCGAGACGACCTGCTCCTCGACGGGGTACGGGGAGTACTGCGGCTGCTTGAGCAGCTCGGTCAGACGCGCACCACGGGAGAGCTGACGACGCGAAGCCGCGTCGAGGTCGGACGCGAACATCGCGAACGCCTCGAGGGAGCGGTACTGCGCGAGCTCCAGCTTCAGCGTTCCGGAGACCTTCTTGATCGACTTGACCTGCGCGTCACCACCGACTCGCGAGACCGAGATACCCACGTCGACCGCCGGACGCTGGTTGGCGTTGAAGAGGTCGGACTGGAGGAAGATCTGGCCGTCGGTGATCGAGATCACGTTGGTCGGGATGTATGCCGAGACGTCGTTGGCCTTGGTCTCGATGATCGGGAGACCCGTCATGGAACCGGCGCCGAGCTCGTCGGACAGCTTCGCGCAACGCTCGAGCAGGCGCGAGTGCAGGTAGAAGACGTCACCCGGGTATGCCTCGCGGCCCGGCGGACGGCGAAGGAGCAGAGACACGGCACGGTAGGCCTCGGCCTGCTTCGACAGGTCATCGAAGATGATGAGGACGTGCTTGCCGCCGTACATCCAGTGCTGACCGATGGCCGAACCCGTGTAGGGGGCGAGGTACTTGAAGCCGGCGGGGTCGGATGCCGGAGCCGCCACGATCGTGGTGTACTCCAGGGCTCCGGCCTCTTCGAGCGCGCCCTTCACCGAAGCGATGGTCGAGCCCTTCTGGCCGATGGCGACGTAGATGCAGCGGACCTGCTTGTTGACGTCGCCCGACTCCCAGTTGGCCTTCTGGTTGATGATCGTGTCGATCGCGATGGCCGTCTTGCCGGTCTGGCGGTCGCCGATGATCAGCTGACGCTGGCCACGGCCGACGGGGATCATCGCGTCGATCGCCTTGATGCCGGTCTGCATCGGCTCGTGCACCGACTTACGCTGCATGACGCCGGGCGCCTGCAGCTCGAGAGCGCGGACGCTCTCGGTCTCGATGGCGCCGAGGCCGTCGATCGGGGTACCGAGCGGGTCGACCACGCGGCCGAGGTAGCCGTCGCCGACCGGGACCGAGAGGACCTCGCCCGTGCGGGTGACTTCCTGGCCGGCCTCGACACCGGTGAACTCGCCGAGGACGACGACACCGATCTCGTGCTCGTTCAGGCTCTGTGCGAGTCCCTTGGTGCCGTCGGCGAAGATGACGAGCTCGTTCGCCATGACGCCGGGAAGTCCCTCGACGTGCGCGATGCCGTCTGCGGCGTCGATGACGGTGCCGACCTCGGTCGCCCCGGCCCCGGAGGGCTCGTATGCTGCGGCGAAGTCCTTCAGCGCGTCACGGATGACGTCGGGGCTGATCGATAGTTCTGCCATTGTCTTCCCTTTGTATCTGGGTGCGCGGTTCCCCGCGCGAAGTCGTGTTAGCCCGCGAGCTTCTGGCGAAGGTCTGCGAGTCGTGCGGAGATGCTGCCGTCGATGACGTCATCGGCGATCTGCACACGCAGACCTCCGACCACGGCAGGGTCGATGACGACGTTGAGGGACACCTGGCCGTCGTAGCGACGAGACAGCGAGTCACTGAGACGTGCTCGCTGCGCATCGGTGAGCGGAGCCGCGGTGTGCACCGTGGCGACCACGCGACCGCGCTGGCTGGAGACGATGCTCATCGCCCGGTTCAGCAGTCGCCGCACGCGGCGCTCACGCGGCTGACGCACGAGCGACGTGATGATCAGCGTCGACGCAGCGCTCGTGGAGCCTTCGGCCAGGAGGCGCTCGACGAGCGCAGCCTTGGCGTCTTCTCCGCCGAGGCGGCTGCCCAGGGCGAGTTCGAGCTCGGGGTTGGCGGCGATCACGCGGGAGAAGCTGAAGAGCTCCCCCTCGATGTCCGCGCCCGGCTCGGCGATCGCAGCAGCGCGGATCGCGAGCTCCTCGACACCGTCGACGAGCTCACCCGCGTTGGACCAGCGCTCCGCGACGACCGTCTTCAGAACGCTCTGAGCGTCTGCGGAGAACCCGCCGAACACCGCGGCGACGACGTTCTGTCGTGCCGCGGCGGGAGCAGAGGGATCAGCAAGCGCGCCGCTCAGCTGAGACGACCCGCTCACGGCACGCGCGGCAGCGAGGAGCTCCCGTGCGGTGTCGAGAGTGACGCCCTTCGCTGCGGCAAGCGTCTGGATGGATGCCGCGAGTGCCTGAGTGGTCGCGCTGCCCATTACTGAGCCGCCTTCTCGGATGCCTCGAGGTCGGCGAGGAAGCGGTCGACGACAGCCGTCGCACGGGCGTCGTCGGAGAGCGTCTCGCCGACCACGCCGCCGGCGAGGTCGATGGCGAGCGTTCCGACCTCGCTGCGCAGCGAGACGAGAGCGGTCTGCCGCTCGGCCTCGATCTGCGTGTGCGCGGTGGCGGTGATGCGTGCGGCCTCGGTGGACGCGGCATCCTTCGCCTCGGCGACGATCTTCTTGCCGTCCTCACGGGCGGCCTCGCGGATCTCTCCGGCCTCGGTACGCGCCTCAGCGAGCTGACGCGTGTACTCCTCGAGTGCCGCCTCCGCCTGCTTCTGCGCCTCGTCGGCCTTGGCGATGTTGCCCTCGATGGCGGCGGACCGCTCGTCGAGCATCTTCGTGAGCCGGGGAAGGGCGACCTTCCAGACCACGATGAGGATGACGATGAACCAGAGGCCCGACCAGATGATGTCGTACCAGGCAGGGATGAGGGGGTTGTTCGGCTCACCCTCTGCTGCGAGGTTCGTGACAAGAGCGTTCAGCATCCTGTCTCCTTCAGAAGTCGGTGAGGATTACGGGAAGGGGATGAATGCGACGGCGATGCCGACGAACGCAAGCGCCTCGGTGAAGGCGATACCGATCCACATGAGGACCTGGAGACGACCGGCCAGCTCGGGCTGACGGGCGACGCCCTCGATGGTCTTGCCGACGACGATGCCGACGCCGATGGCCGGGCCGATGGCTGCGAGGCCGTAGCCGACAGCTCCGAGGTGACCGTTGATTTCAGCGAGAACCGTAGTAGCGTCCACGGGGTTTTCCTTTCGTTGGGTGGGAAGGCTGATGCCTGCCCGCTCAGTGCTCTTCTGCGACCGCGAGCTGGATGTAGACCGCGGTGAGGACGGTGAAGACGTATGCCTGGAGGACGGCGACCAGGATCTCGAAGAGAGTGAAGGCGCCGCCGAAGGCGAGGGTTCCGACACCGAGCGCGGCCCAGCCGCCGCCTGCGGTGAAGAAGAAGAACTGGGTCGCGGAGAACGCGAGGACCAGGATCATGTGCCCCACGACGAGGTTCATGAGAAGACGCAGCGTCAACGTGACCGGACGCAGGATGAACGTCGAGATGAGCTCGATGATCGCGACGATCGGCATCGCGGCGACCGGCACGCCCTGCGGGAACAGGGAGTTCTTGAAGAACTTGAGGCCGTGGCGCTTGATTCCCGCGTAGATGAAGGTCACGTAGCTGACCACGGCGAGCGTCAGCGGCACCGCGACGATCGCCGTTCCCGGCATGTTCAGGAACGGGATGATTCCCGTGATGTTCATGAACAGCACCATGAAGAAGATGGTGGTGAGGATCGGCAGGAAGCGATCGCCGTCCTTGCGACCGAGCATGTCGTGGGCGACGTTGGTTCGAACGAAGCCGAGCCCCATCTCCACCAGGCTCTGGAAGCGTCCGGGGACGACCTTCATGCGGCGGGTGCCGAGCCAGAGGATGAGAACCACGGCGATCACCGCGAGCAACTGGACCAGGTGGATCCGGTTGACGGGGATCGGGCCTACGTGGAAGAGGATCTCCGGAAAGAAATCGTCGATCGAAGGGCCGTGGAACTCGCCGTCGGAGGCAAGTCGGGGGGTCAGGGTCGCAGCAAGATTAAACAGCGCGGGCTCCAGCTTCGGGGCACCGGTCTAAACCGGGGCGACGATGGTCGGTGTGCAATCAGCGCAAGCGCTCGCGGGCGAGCGGCGGGCACGTTTCAACAGTATCAGAATCTGAGGGTCCCCTAAGACCGCGGGCCGCCGTCGACGGGTCCTTCGTCGATGTGATTCGCGTTGCCGGGGGCGCGGTCCTCTGGCACCTCGGTCGGCAGCGTGGTGTCGCTCACGTTCGGCAGTCGCATACGAGTGAGCACGATCACATCGATCGCGAGGGACATCAGCACGCCGGCCACGATCGAGAGGAAGAACACCATCGGCTCCAGCCACGGCTGACCCGCGAGCAGGATCATCGCGACGACGAACAGTCCGAGCTTGAGGAGCCAACCACCCAGGACGATGGCGAAGAACAGCTGAACGTAGATCGGGTCCCCGTACCAACGGTTGGCGATGAGGATGCTGATGCCGGTGATCGCCAGGAACACGGCGGCCAGCAGCACGCCCAGCAGCCCGCTGACGAGTCCCTCTCCCCCGGCGACGGCATAGCCGACACCGCCCGCGACGATCGCGAGTACCGCGGTGGCGACCGCCGACCAGATGAGGGTGCGACGCAGGATCGGCGTGCTGGAAACGGGGCTCGGGCTCATCAGGACTCCACGGGTGTCGGGTCGGTGTCGGCGGCCGCTGCGCTCTTCCTGCGGCGGGTGGGGCTCAGGGTGACGACGAGGCAGGCGGCGATGCCCACGACGCCGAAGCCGACGCCGGGAAGGTACTGGCCGGGCCAGTCCTCCCGTGCACCGACGTACATCAGCAGGACGGCGAGCGAGATGACGGCCGTCCATGCGTAGAAGATGAGGACAGCGTCGCGGTCGCGGTGGCCGAGGTCCAGCATCCGGTGATGCAGGTGCTTGCGATCGGGTGAGAACGGCGACCGGCCGGCGCTCATGCGTCGGAGCACCGCCAGACCGAAGTCGAGCAGCGGCAGCAGCACCACCAGCAGCGGCAGCAGGATCGGGAGGAAGGCACCGATCAGCTGCGAGCGGCCGAGGCGCTCGGGGTCCAGAGCCGACGGATCCATCTGGCCGGTGATGGAGATCGCCGACGTCGCCATCAGCAGGCCGATCACCAGAGCACCCGAGTCGCCCATGAACAGCTTCGCCGGACTCCAGTTCAGCGGTAGGAAACCGAGGCAGGCGCCGATCAGGACCGCGGCGAGGAAAGTGGAGAGGTTGAAGTAGCTCGAGGCTCCGGAGTCACGCGTGAAGATGTAGGAGTACGCGAAGAACACGCCGTTCGAGATGAGACACACCCCGGCGACCAGCCCGTCGAGTCCGTCGATGAAGTTCACTGCGTTCATCACGATGACGATCGCGAACATGGTGATCGTGATGCTCAGCCAGCTGGAGACCACGATGAGGTCCCCGAACGGCAGCGACAGGATCTGCAGTCCGCCGCCCACGGTGATGAGCCCGGCGGCCAGGAATTGCGCGCCGAGCTTGATCATCCAGTCGATGTCCCAGAGATCGTCCACCACGCCGATGATCGCGATCAGCAGCGAGGCGCCCAGGATCGACCACATCGTCTGCGGGGGGATCCAGATGCTCTGGAAGAACGGGTTGATCGCCGAGAACCCGAAGGCGGCGGCGATGCCGAGGAAGATCGCCACACCGCCGAGGCGGGGCGTGGGCGTGGTGTGCACGTCGCGCTCGCGGATGCCGGGGTACAGCTTGAACCGGAGGCTGAGTCGCCAGACCGCCCAGGTCAGCGCGAACGTGATCGCTGCCGTGAGGATGACCGTGGCGAGATACTGCTTCACGAATCCGCGTCCTGCGGCTCCTCCGCATGCACATGCTCCGCGTCCTGCGGCTCCTCGGGTTCGAGCAGATCGCCGAGCACCTCCTGCAGCTGCTCGCGCGTCACCGCACCGTCTCGGAGGATGCGAACAGTGCCGGGCTCGGCATCCGCACTCCGACGGACCAGAGACGTGGCGTCGACGATGGTGGAGGCGATGCCGTCCTTGCTCAGACCATCGGCGAGGTACACGGCGACGCTGTCGCCCAGCATCTGCTCCGCGTCCGAGGCCGAGATGGCGGCGGGCTGGCCGGTGAGATTGGCGCTGGACACGGCGAGCGGTCCGGTCTCGGCCAGCAGCTCCAGTGCCACGCGCCCCTCCGGCATCCGCACCGCGACCGTCCCGAGCGTCTCCCCGAGATCCCACACCAGAGAGGGCTGGGCGGGGAGCACGATCGTGAGACCGCCGGGCCAGAACGCCTCGATGAGACGTTCGACAGGCTCCGGGACGGACTCGGCCAGGGCTGCGAGCGTCTCCTTCGTGCCGATCAGAACGGGCGGCGGCTGATCACGGCCGCGCCCCTTCGCATCGAGCAGCCGCTGGACGGCGGCCGGGGAGAAGGCGTCGGCAGCGACGCCGTACACGGTGTCTGTGGGCATCACGATGAGTTCGCCGCGGCCGATCGCCTGGCGCGCATGGCGCATGCCGGCGAGCAGCTGCGAGTCATCGCGGCAGTCGAAGATGGTTGACATGACGGTTCGATTCTATGCGGCGCGGGGGCTGCAGATGCTCAGAGGGAGCTGATCAGGGCCTGAGCGCCGTGGTGGTGCGGTCCCGCAGGGTGAGGTCGCGATGCGTCGCCGGAGCGCGCCAGCCGTCCGCGGCGAGGATGTCCCTGATCGATTCCCCCTGCAGCTCGCCGTGCTCGATGACGAGAAGACCACCGGAGTGCAGGAGTGCGAGCGCCCGAGAACTGAGCACTCGCACGATGTCCAGGCCGTCCTCTCCCCCGTACAGCGCCATCGCGGGGTCGAAGAGTCGCACCTCCGGATCCCGCGGGATCGCGGCGTCCGGCACATAGGGCGGGTTCGAGATGACGACCGATGCCGTGCCGTCGAGTTCGGGGAAAGCCTCCCCCAGATCGGACAGCACGAGCGTCAGGTTGTCGACGCCGGCGACGTTCCGGCTGGCCCACGCGTGCGCCTCCTCGGACAGCTCGGCGGCGAAGACACGGGCGTGCGGCACCTCCGTCGCCATCGCGAGAGCGATCGCACCGCTGCCGGTGCCGAGGTCCACGCCGATCGGCTCGGGCTCCGCGGAGTTCAGCAGCGCATCGATCGCATACTGCACCACCGTCTCGGTCTCCGGCCGCGGGACGAACACACCGGGCCCCACCGCCAGCTCGAGGTGGCGGAAGGGGGCGGTCCCGGTGATGTGCTGCAGCGGCTCGCGCGCGACTCGGCGCGTCACCAGAGCCTCCAGGGCGCCCGCCGTCTCGTCGTCGACGTCGTCGCCGCGGATGACCGCGGCCTGCACCTCGCCGCGTCGCCGACCGAGCACGTGGCCCGCGAGCAGCTCTGCGTCGACCAGAGGATCGGGGACGCCGACGTCGGCCAGGCGCTGAGCAGCGGCACGGACGAGCGCCGCGAGAGAGGTGTCGGACATGGGTTCCAGCGTAGAGCGCGCACGGCTGTCACAATGCCCCCGCCCACAGGGCCCTCCCCTAGGCTGGACCGGCAGCGACCCCCGCACAGGAAGGCTCCTCATGCCCGGCATCCACTCCGACATCACGACCGCTTTCGGCAACACGCCGCTCGTGCGTCTGAACCGCGTGACCGAGGGCCTCGGGGCCACCGTGCTCGCCAAGCTCGAGTACTACAACCCGGCATCGAGCGTGAAGGATCGCATCGGCATCGCGATGATCAACGCCGCAGAGGCATCGGGCGAGCTGAAGCCCGGTGGCACGATCGTGGAGTCGACGAGTGGCAACACCGGCATCGCACTCGCGATGGTGGGCGCCGCCCGCGGTTACCGGGTCATCCTGACGATGCCTGCCTCCATGTCCAAGGAGCGCCGTGTGCTGCTCAAGGCCTTCGGCGCGGAGATCGTGCTCACCGATCCCACCAAGGGCATGAGCGGTGCGATCGAGGAGACCAAGCGCATCGTCTCGGAGACGCCCGGCGCGATCTGGATCCGTCAGTTCGAGAACCCCGCCAACCCTCAGATCCACCGCGAGACCACGGCGCAGGAGATCCTCCGCGACACCGACGGTGCGGTCGACATCTTCATCGCTGGAGTCGGCACCGGCGGGACGGTGACGGGAACCGGGCAGGCCCTCAAGGCCGCGAAGCCGGGCATCCAGGTCATCGCCGTCGAGCCCAAGGACTCCCCTGTGCTCAGCGAGGGCCACCCCGGACCGCACAAGATCCAGGGCATCGGGCCGAACTTCGTCCCCGACGTGCTCGACCGCGATGTGCTCGATGAGATCATGACCGCGGAGTTCGACGAGTCGCTGCGGGTCGCCCGGGAGCTCGCCGCGAAAGAGGGCCTGCTCGTCGGCATGTCGTCCGGCGCGGCCGTCGCCGCGGCGCTCAAGGTCGCCGCGCGCCCCGAGAACGACGGCAAGACCATCGTCGTCGTGATCCCGGACACCGGTGAGCGCTACCTCTCCACCGCGCTGTTCGAGGACCTGCGCGAAGACTGAGACGTCGATGGGCATGATCGGACGAATGCGCGAGGACGTCGCGGCGGCTCGCCTTCGTGACCCCGCCGCACGCAGCTCCGTCGAGGTCGCTCTGCTGTACCCGGGGCTCCACGCCATCTGGGCGCACCGCGTCTCGCACGCGCTCTGGCGACGCCGACTGCGATTGCTCGCGCGCGCGGGCTCGCAGCTGTCGCGCTGGCTGACCGGGATCGAGATCCATCCCGGCGCGCGCATCGGCCGTCGGTTCTTCATCGATCACGGCATGGGCGTCGTGATCGGCGAGACCAGTGTGATCGGCGATGACGTGATGCTCTACCACGGCGTGACTCTCGGCGGACGGACGCGCACCTCCGGCAAACGCCACCCCACGCTCGGCGACGGAGTGGCGGTCGGTGCCGGTGCGAAGGTCCTCGGCCCCATCACGATCGGCCCCGGCTCCGTCATCGGTGCGAACGCCGTGGTCACCCGTGATGCTCCGGCGGACAGCATCCTCGTCGGGGTTCCGGCGAAGCCGCGCCAGCGCAATACCGGCGAAGACACCAGGGCACTGCTCACCGCACCGGACTACGCGATCTGACCGGCGTCGGGCCCCGACGGCCTAGCGGCGTGTGGTCTTGACGGCCTCCACCTTCTTGCGAAGGAAGATGAGAGGAAGCAGGACGCTGCCGAGAGCGGTGATGAGCCACACGATCACCGAGCCGAGAAGCCAGCCGGTGAGGTCGGTGATGCGCAGTCCTCCAATGGGCAGCAGCACCACGATGATGAGCGAGATCAGCGTCGAGAAGATGCCGATGCCGCCCATGAGCACGGGCGCGTAGCGCGTGGCCATCTTGCCCACCCACGGCGCGAGGACGCTCTGCAGGATCGCGAAGATCAGTATGCAGATGACGAAGCCCCACCACTTGTCCCACTCGATCTGGAACCCGTCGAGGGCGAGGTCGGCGGCGATCAGGCCGAGACCGGCCGACACGACGTACATGAGGCCGCGGAACAGAAGTGTGATCACGGCCCGAGCATAGCGCTCGAGCGGCGAGTCAGGAGTCGGAACCGACCGCGGCGAGCCGCGCTTCCTCGTCTGCCGTGATCGCGCTCTCGATCAGCGGATCGAGCGCTCCGTCCATGACCTGATCGAGGTTGTACGCCTTGAAGCCCGTGCGGTGATCCGCGATGCGGTTCTCGGGGAAGTTGTAGGTGCGGATGCGCTCAGAGCGATCCATGCCTCGGATCTGCGATCGGCGGGCATCGGATGCCGCGGCGTCCAGCTCCTCCTGCTGACGGGCGAGCAGACGGGCACGCAGCACGCGCATACCCGCCTCGCGGTTCTGCAGCTGGGACTTCTCGTTCTGCATCGACACGACGATGCCGGTCGGCACGTGAGTGATGCGCACCGCGGAATCGGTCGTGTTCACCGACTGCCCACCCGGACCGGATGAGCGGAACACATCGATCTTGAGGTCGTTCTGGTCGATGTGGATCTCTTCGGGCTCGTCGACCTCGGGGAAGACGAGCACCCCGGTGGTCGACGTGTGGATGCGCCCCTGCGACTCCGTCGCGGGCACACGCTGCACGCGGTGCACGCCCCCCTCGTACTTCAGGTGCGCCCACACGCCCTGGGCGGGGTCGGTCGAGGATCCCTTGATGGCCACCTGAACATCCTTGTAGCCGCCGAGGTCGGACTCGTTGCGCTCGAGCAGCTCGGTCTTCCACCCCTTGGACGCCGCGTACTGGATGTACATGCGCAACAGGTCGGCGGCGAACAGCGCAGACTCCGCGCCACCCTCCCCCGCCTTGATCTCCATGATCACGTCGCGGGCATCGTCCGGGTCGCGCGGGATCAGCAGGCGCCGCAGGCGTTCCTGTGCGGTCTGCAGCTCCTCTTCCATCGCCGGTATCTCGGCCGCGATCGACTCGTCCTCCCGCGCGAACTCGCGCGCGGTCTCCAGATCATCGGTCGCCGCGATCCAGGCCTCATACGCGGCGACGATGCGAGAAAGCTCGGCATAGCGACGGTTCACGCGCTTCGCACGGGCAGCGTCGGCGTGCACCGCCGGGTCGGAGAGTTCCTCCTGCACCCGGCGATGCTCGTCGATCAGAGTCTGGACGGACTCGAACACGGCTCAGCCGCTCAGCGGATGTTGTTGTCGTGCCCGTGCGCGCCCGAGGGAAGCGTCGGGATCGACTTCTGCATCTGCACGAGGAACTCGACGTTCGAGTTGGTCTCCTTGAGCTTGCCGAGGACCACCTCGAGAGCCTGCTGCTGGTCGAGGCCGGCGAGGGCACGACGCAGCTTCCACGTGATCTTGACTTCGTCAGCCGAGAGCAGCATCTCTTCGCGACGGGTGCTCGACGCGTTCACGTCGACCGCAGGGAAGATGCGCTTGTCGGCGAGGGCGCGGGACAGGCGCAGCTCACTGTTGCCGGTGCCCTTGAACTCCTCGAAGATGACCTCGTCCATCTTGGAACCGGTCTCGACCAGCGCCGTGGCGAGGATCGTGAGGGATCCGCCGTTCTCGATGTTGCGCGCCGCTCCGAAGAACCGCTTGGGCGGGTACAGCGCCGACGCGTCGACGCCACCGGAGAGCACGCGGCCCGATGCCGGGGCAGCCAGGTTGTACGCACGGCCGAGGCGGGTGATCGAGTCGAGCAGCACGACGACGTCGCGTCCGAGCTCGACCAGTCGCTTCGCACGCTCGATGGCGAGCTCGGCGACCGTGGTGTGGTCTTCGGCCGGACGATCGAACGTCGAGGCGATGACCTCGCCCTTGACCGAACGCTCCATGTCGGTGACCTCTTCGGGGCGCTCGTCGACGAGCACGACCATGAGGTGGACCTCGGGGTTGTTCTGCGCGATGGCGTTCGCGATCTGCTGCAGCACGATCGTCTTGCCCGCCTTGGGCGGCGCGACGATGAGACCGCGCTGGCCCTTGCCGACCGGGGCGACCAGGTCGATGATGCGCTGGGTCAGCTTCTCGGGGGCCGTCTCCATGCGCAGACGCTCCTGCGGGTACAGCGGGGTGAGCTTGCCGAACTCCACACGCGTGGCCGCGTCGTCGACCGACAGACCGTTGATCGAGTCGACCTTGACCAGCGCGTTGTACTTCTGGCGCCCCTGCTGCTCGCCCTCGCGGGGCTGCTTGATCGAGCCGACGACGGCGTCGCCCTTGCGGAGGTTGTACTTCTTCACCTGGCCGAGCGAGACATACACGTCGCTGGGGCCGGCGAGGTAGCCGGTGGTGCGCACGAAGGCGTAGTTGTCGAGCACGTCGAGGATGCCGGCGATCGGGATCAGGACGTCGTCCTCGCCGATCTCGGTGTCGAACTCATCGGTCGGGACACCGCTGCGGCGCTTGTTGCGCTGACGGTTGCGGTTGTTGCCGCCGGCCTGGTCGTCATCGGCCGCGGGCTGTACCTGCTGCTCCTGCGCTGCGCCGTTCTGTCCACGTCCACGGTTGCGGCTGCGGCTGCGGTTGCGACCGCGGCCACCCTGCTCCTCGCCACCGTCGGAGTCGTCGTCGCCGTTGTTGCTGTTCTGCGCGTCGTTGTGCTGCGCGTTGTCGTTCTTCTGCGCGTTGTTGTTCTGCGCGTTGTTGTTCTGAGCGTTGCGGCCCCGTGCGTTGCCGCTCTGGGCGGGCTCGGCGGCGGCGTCAGACGAGGCATCCGCAGCAGGCGCTGCATCCGCAGCTTCGGCCTCGGGGGCTGCGGTCTTCTGAGCGCCACGGCGCCCTCGGCCGGTCGACTTGGGTGCCGACTCCGCCGGCGCTTCTGCCGGAGCGGCATCCGCGGCCGGTGCCTCTGCCGGAGCGGCTTCTGCTGCCGGGGCCTCGGCGTCTGCCTTCTTGGCGCGGCTGCGACGCGGTGCCTTCGCCTTGGGCGCGGCCTCCGTGGTCTCGGCCGATGCCTCGGCGGGCGCGGCTTCGGCCTTCGGCGCGGTCTCGGCCTTCGGCGCGGTCTCGGTCTTCGACGCGGGCTTCTCGGCCTTCGCTGCTTCGGCCTTCTCGGCCTTCGCGGCCGCGGTGGCGGTGCTGGCGCGACGCGGTGCACGCTTGCGTGCCGGTGCGGCCTCGGTCGCGGGTGCTTCGGAAACCGAAGCGGACTGGTCGTTCTGGGTCTCGGAGAGGTTCTCCACGAGTACTCCCTTATATGTCATGGGGAATGAGCGTTGAACGCACACAACGGGTGCTGCGCGCGATCGCACGGGCTGACGCTCTGCGCCAGCCAGCCTCGGCACTTGTGCCACAGGGATTTGCGTGCGGGTCTTGCAAGAGTTGCAATGGGGCCAGATTCACGTAGTTACGTGGAGCCCTCCGCTCGAGTCCCCACTGTACCACCACGCACGTCGACGGCGAGCAGGAGCGCCTCCCACGGGGTGTCGGTGACTCGATCGGCCAGCTCCACCGCGTCTTGACGGCTGCCCGGCCCGTCGGCCAGCACGAGCACGCTGGGGCCCGCGCCGGACACGACGGCCGCGAAGCCCGCCTTGCGCAGCGCCTGCACGAGCCGCTGGGTCTCGGGCATCGCCTCGGCGCGGTAGTCCTGGTGGAGTCGGTCGGCCGTCGCGTCGAGCAACAGCTCAGGACTCTGCATCAGGGCCGCGATCAGCAGCGCAGAGCGCGAGACGTTGAACACCGCATCCGCCGTGGAGACGTGCGGAGGCTGCAGCGAACGCGCCTGCGAGGTCGACATCGTGTACGCGGGGACGAGCACGAGCGGCGAGACGCCGCGGTGCACGAGCAGCTTCTTGTGCTGAGGCCCGCGCTCCCCCATCCACGCGATCGTCAGTCCGCCGAACAGGGCAGGGGCCACGTTGTCGGGGTGCCCCTCCAGCTCGGTGGCGAGACGGAGGAGGTCGGCATCGTCGATCTCGACTTCGCCGTCGAGCAGTCCCTTCGCCGCGAGCACGCCGGCAGCGACGGCCGCACCCGAAGAACCGAGTCCGCGACCGTGCGGCACGCCGTTCTCGGCGATGATGCGCAGGCCGGGCATCGGACGGCCCGCGTCGGCGAACACGTACGCGATCGTGCGGACGATGA
The DNA here is from genome assembly GCF_000708325.1 of Microbacterium sp. Cr-K20. Taxonomy (NCBI): domain Bacteria; kingdom Bacillati; phylum Actinomycetota; class Actinomycetes; order Micrococcales; family Microbacteriaceae; genus Microbacterium; species Microbacterium sp. Cr-K20. The sequence goes on from NZ_JARE01000070.1 coordinate 17,860, forward strand.
GGTTCGACTCGTCGCGCGGGATCTCGGCAGCACCGGAACCGGTCACCTCGATCTCGAGTTCACCGGCCGGCAGCGCCGTGACCTGCAGGGTGTCGTAGATGCTGAGCGCCAGGCCGAGCGTGTCGAATCCGGGTCCGAGGTTCGCGCTCGTGGCGGGCACCCGCACCTCGACGGTGCGGCCTTCGACCGGGTTGCCCTCGGCGGGGGCGAGGGCTGACGCCATCGTCACTCGCCTTCCACCCGGAGCACCGAGACGACCCGGGCGACGACCGCGCTGCCGGCGAGAGCGTCGACCGTGGCGCTGAGAGCCTGCTCCGTCGCGCGGTGCGTGCCGATGATCAGGCGGGCGGTCGGCTCGTCTTCTCCCTCGACGGTCTGCACGACCGTCGCGACCGAGACTCCGCCGTCGCTGAGGATCCCGGCGACCGTGGCGAGCACGCCCGGCGCATCCGCGACCTCGAGGGTGATCTGGTAACGGGTGGTCACGTGTCCGATCGGGACGACCGGAAGGTTGGCCCTGGTCGACTCGCCGACCCCGACGCCGCCGGCAATGTGACGGCGGGCGGCGGAGACGACGTCACCCAGCACGGCGGAGGCGGTCTGGACACCACCCGCTCCTGCGCCGTAGAACATCAGTGAGCCGGCGGCCTCGGCCTCGACGAAGACGGCGTTGTTGGCGCCGTGCACGGATGCGAGGGGGTGCGAGTTCGGCACGAGCGCCGGGTAGACGCGCACCGAGATCGACTCGGCGCCGTTGGCCTCGATGCGCTCGCACACCGCGAGCAGCTTGATGACGAAGCCCGCAGCGCGGGCCTCCTCGATCATGGACGGCGTGATCGAGGTGATGCCCTCACGGTAGACGGCCTCGAGCGGCACGGCGGTGTGGAACGCGAGGCTCGCGAGGATCGCGGCCTTCTGCGCGGCGTCGTAGCCCTCGACATCAGCGGTCGGGTCGGCCTCGGCGTAGCCCAGGCGCTGGGCGTCGGCGAGCACGTCGGCGAAGTCGGCGCCCTCGGAGTCCATCCGGTCCAGGATGTAGTTCGTGGTGCCGTTCACGATGCCCATGATGCGCACCACTCGGTCGCCGGCGAGCGAGTCGCGCAGCGGGCGGATGATCGGGATCGCTCCGGCGGCTGCGGCCTCGTAGTAGACGGACGCGCCCACACGGTCGGCGGCCTCGAACAGCTCGGGGCCGTGCGTGGCGAGCAGGGCCTTGTTGGCCGTGACGACGTCGGCGCCGGAGCCGATCGCCTGCAGGATGCTGGTGCGCGCCGGCTCGATGCCGCCGATCAGCTCGATCACGATGTCGGCGCCCAGGATCAGCGACTCGGCGTCGGTGGTGAAGAGCTCCTTGGGCAGGTCGACGTCACGCGGAGCGTCCACGTCGCGCACGGCGATGCCGGCGAGCTCCAGTTCCGCACCGGCACGGTCGGCCAGCTCGTCGCCGTGGCGCAGCAGGAGCGCCGCGACCTGCGAGCCGACCGCTCCGGCACCCAGCAGTGCCACACGAAGTCGTCGGTATTCAGTCATGGTTGCTCCTTCGGAGGTGGGTCATTGGTCTCCCTCGGGGGCTTTCGCCCCGTCGATGCCCGCGTCGCGGGCGAGCACGTCGTCGACGGTCTCGCCGCGGACGATGACCGTCGAGTGTCCGTCGCGCACGGCGATCACCGGCGGACGCGGTACGTGGTTGTAGTTGCTCGCCAACGGGACGCAGTATGCGCCGGTGGCCGGCACGGCGAGCAGATCGCCCGGCACCAGATCGTCTGGCAGGTACTCGTGGTCGACCACGATGTCGCCGGATTCGCAGTGCTTGCCGACGACCCGACTGAGGCGAGGCTCACCGGACCCCGCGCGCGAAGCGAGGCGCGCCGAGTACTGGGCGCCGTACAGCGCAGGACGCGCGTTGTCGCTCATGCCGCCGTCGACGCTCACGTACCGGCGCACGGCACCCGTCGCCACGGTCACGTCCTTGGTGGTGCCGACCTCGTAGAGGGTGACGCCCGCGGTGCCGACGATGGCACGGCCGGGCTCGAACGACAGGGCGGGAACGGGGATGCCGCGTGCGGCGCACCCCTCCGCGACCGAGGCGACGATCGCATCGGCGAGTTCCTCGATCGGGGTCGGGTCGTCGACGCGCGTGTAGGCGATGCCGAAGCCGCCGCCGAGGTTGAGCTGCGGGACCGGACCGCCTTCGAGCAGAGTGGCGTGCAGGTCGAGAACGCGGGACGCGGACTCGCGGAAGCCGGCGACGCCGAAGATCTGCGAACCGATGTGACAGTGCAGCCCGGCGAACACCAGACCGGGGATCTCGCGGATGCGCGCGACCGCCTTCTCTGCCTCCGGGAGCGGGAAACCGAACTTCTGGTCCTCGTGGGCCGTGGCGAGGAAGTCGTGGGTCTCGGCGTGCACGCCGCTGATCACGCGGACCAGCACGCGCTGGGTCGCACTGGTGCGCGCCGTGATCGCTGCGAGCCGTTCGATCTCGATGGCGCTGTCGACGATGATCGTCCCGACGCCGACCTCGACGGCACGCTCGAGCTCGGCGACCGACTTGTTGTTGCCGTGGAAACCGAGCGAAGCCGGCGCGACGCCGGCGGCGAGGGCGACGGCCAGCTCTCCCCCCGTGCAGACGTCGACGCGCAGCCCCTCGTCGACCATCCAGCGTGCGATCGTCGTGCACAGGAACGCCTTGCCCGCGTAGTACACCTGCGCGGTGGTGGAGTTGGCGGCGGCGGCGCGATCGAATGCGAGTCGGAACCGCCGTGCGCGCCCGCGCACCTCGTCTTCGTCGAGCACCTGCAGCGGCGTGCCGTAGGTGCGGGCGAGGGTGGTGGCGCTGACGCCGGCGATGTCGAGCACGCCGTCGGCATCACGCACCGTGGATGCCGGCCAGACGCCGTCGGCGAGGTCATTGGCGTCATCGGGCACGGCGAGCCATTCCGGAGCGAGCGAATCGGCAGGGAGAAGCACTGATCACCAATCGTGGGAAGGATCTCGGGCGGGGTCGCACACATCGAGGTTGACCCGATTCTAGGGCACCGGCCGCGTCTCCCTGGTCATGGTGACGCGCCGCGTCAAGCCCCTGCAACAGCCCGTCTCCGCCTCCTAGGGTGGGGGCGTGGCGAACACTGAAACGACGAAAGACCCCTCCGCGCGTCCGGGGCTGATCCCCCGCATCACCGGACCGGTCATCGCGTGGGCTCTCGCGCGCCGGCCGGTACGCGCGGCGCTGTTGTACACCGAGCGCCGGGGACCGATGCTCGCCGACAGCGTCACCTATCGCGCGCTGTTCAGCGTGTTCGCAGGGGTGCTTCTGGGCTTCTCGATCGCGGCTCTGTGGCTCGCCGGGAACCCGGTGGCATGGCAGGCGATCATCGACGCCGTGCAGTCGGCCGTGCCCGGGCTCATCGGCGAGGACGGTGTGATCAAGACGAAGGACCTCCAGGCTCCCGCGTCCCTGTCGCTCGCCGGGATCATCTCGCTCATCGCTCTCGTCGGCGCGGCACTCGGTGCCATCGGCTCGCTCCGCACGGCCGTGCGGGTTCTCGCGGGCACGCTGCAGGACGACATCCTCTGGATCTGGGTGATCCTCCGCAACCTCGCACTGGCCATCGGCATCGGCCTGGCGTTCATCCTCTCTGCCGCCGTCACCTTCGTCGGACAGCTGGGTGTGTCGTGGATCGCTGACTTCCTCGGGCTACCCGCGGATGCGCCGGTCGTGGCCTGGACCGTGCGCCTGCTCTCCCTCGTCGTCGTGTTCGCTCTCGACACGGCGATCATCATCGGCGTGTTCCTCCTCCTCTCCGGGGTGCGACCGTCGAAGCGGTCTCTCTGGTCGGGAGCGCTGCTCGGCGCCGTGGGACTGCTGGTCCTGCAGGAGCTGTCCGGACTGTTCGTGGGAGGCGCGACGAGCAACCCGCTTCTCGTCTCCTTCGCCTCGCTGCTCGCGCTGCTGATCTGGTTGAACTTCTCGGCGCAGGTGATGCTGTTCGCGTGCGCGTACATCGTGACGGCCGAAGAGGAGAAGTCCGATCGCGTGCACGCCCGCTTCGCAGCGACGACCTTCGTCCAACGACGCCTGCAGCGCGCCGAGGTCGACGTCAAGGTCGCCACCGCGGAACTGCGCGCCGCGCAGGAGGCCGCGTCCGCCGAGAAGTCCGCCTAGCCCGCGCGTCTTCGTTGTGACCAGATCAGCTATTCTGGTCACAACGAGAGGACGACATGGACGCGCACCGCACAGTCATCGAACTCCCCCACGCCACGGTGTCAGCGCTGGAGTGGCGGCCGGTCGCGGAGACCGGCATCCCGGTGCTGCTCCTGCACGGCGGCGGAGCCGACAGCGCCGAGCTCTCCTGGGGCGAAGTCGGACCGGCCCTCACGCAGGCAGGGCACCGCGTCATAGCGCCGGACCATCCCGGCTTCGGACACAGCCCCCGGGCCGACTGGCCGCTCACGCAGGAGCTTCTCGTCCGACACGTCGGCGAGCTCGTCGACACACTCGCACTCAGCGACTACGCGATCGCCGGGCTCTCCCTCGGCGGAGGGATGACGGTCGGGCACCTGCTCGATCAGCCCGGCCGCGCTCGCACCGCCGTGCTCCTGGGCTGCTACGGTCTGATGCCCCGCCTCGCCGACGGTGTCCGCGGTCGCATCACCCATCTGATGTCTTTCCTCCTACTGCGCTCCGGGCTGCTGGGCGCGATGACCCGTTCGTACGCACGGAACCGCCCCGCAATGGAGCGCGGACTCCGCGATCTCGTGCGCAACCCGCAGGCGCGCACTCCCGAGCTCGTCGATGCGGTCCTCGCCGAAGCCGCCGGCGGCTCGAGCCTGGAGACGTTCGGCCAGTGGCAGCGCGATCAGGTGCTCTGGAATCGACTGCGAACGGTCTACACGGATCAGCTCGCGAGCATCCGCACGCCCACGCTGCTGGTGCACGGCGATCGCGACACCGGAGTCCCCCTCGCTCGCATCGAGACGGCAGCCGAACTGCTGCCATCGGCGACCTTGGAGGTCGCGCACGGCGCCGGCCACTGGGTGCAGCGCGACCGCCCCGACATCGTCATCCCGGCGATGCTCGAACAGCTGAGGAGTGCCGATGCCCCGACCACGCGTTCCTGACCGACGCGCGCGCATCCTCGATGCGGCCCGAACACTCGTGCTCGCGCACGGCTTCGATGCCATGAGCGTCGCCGCCATCGCCGAGCGCGCCGGCATCGCCAAGGGTGCCGTGTATCTGGAGTTCGCCGGCAAGCGTGACATCCTCGACGCCCTGCTGCTGCAGGGCAACGTGCGCATGGCCGACCGGGTCCGAAGCGAGCTGGGTGACCATCCTCGTCTCAGCGACGCCTGTCGGGCGACGGCTCGGGCGCTGCTCGACGACCCGCTGATGACCGCTGCGTTCCTCGACGATCGGGGCATCCTCGGCTCCCACGTCATGGAGGAGACCGATGGTCGCTACCGCGAGCGTCATCAGCGGGTCGTGCAGTGGTTCCGTGAGCTGCAGGAGCGCGGGCTGATCGTCACGGATGTCGATCCACGCACACTCGCTCTGGCGCTGTCGAGCACGACGATCGGGCTGCTGTCGGCGGCACGACTGCTCGGTCCGCTCGACCCCGCCCTGCTGGAGGGCACGATCGACACCATCGGGCGGATGGCCGCGGCCTTCGAGACGGAGACATGATGCACCTGGACACCTTCGGGCAAGCGGGCGAACCACCACTGCTGCTCCTGCACGGCGGGGGCGTCGCCGGATGGATGTGGGAGCCGATGCGCGCCCACCTGCCTCCGCAGGCGCGGGTGCTGGTGCCGGACCTCCCGGGTCACGGGCGCAGCGCGGCGGAGGACTATGCCTCCCACCACGACACCGTCGAACTGCTCGCGCAGATCCTCGAGGGCGAGGGCCGCCCGGCCACGGTCGCGGGCTTCTCGCTCGGGGCACAGCTCGCCGTGCTGCTCGCGGCTCTGCGACCCGACCTCGTCGAACGGGTCGTCGTGATCAGCGCACAGGCCGTGCCCCTGCGCATGACCGGACCGACTCTGGCACTGCTCGGCGCGACCGCAGGGCTCGCGAAGAACGAGAAGTTCGCGCGATTGCAGGCCCGGGAGCTCTTCGTACCGGACTCGCACATGGCCGACTACCTGCAGACATCGTCGGCCCTTTCCCGGGAGACGCTGCTCACCTCGGTCGAGGAGAACCTCCGATTCGTGCCGCCTGCGGACTGGGCGACATTCCCCGGGTCGGCGCTGATCCTGGTCGGAGCCGCGGAGAAGAAGCTCATGAGGCGCTCGGCCGCGGCGCTGCACGCAGCACTCCCCCAGAGCACGATCGAGGTCGTCGACGGCTGCGGACACGGCATCCCGCTGCAGAGACCCGAATGGCTCGCGCGGCGCATCACGGAGGCACGCGGCGGATGACCGTGCCGCTCCGAGCGGTTCAGCTCGGACAGACGCCCTTCTCCTGCAGCGACGTGTCGGTGACGATCGCGCCGTCGACGTCGATGTCGATCACTGCTGCGCCGTCGACGATCTCCAGCCCGGTGAGGGTGAGTCCGGCCGGCAGCTGATCGGCGATGCACACCCGCTGCGGTTGTGTCAGGCCCTCGCCGAGCGACCCCAGCGTCGAGCCGACCTGGTCGAGGTCGATGTCGAGTCCGCCGATGCTCGCAGCAACCGGCGTGAGCTCCAGGTCGCCCTCCACGGCACCGGGCGTGAGGGTCAGAGAGAGCGGTACAGCAGCCCCGAACACGCTGATCGAGCCGCTCACCGTCGCGTTCGGCGCCGCGAACTCGACCGACTCGACGGGCAGCTCGGTGCCGGCGAGCAGGGAGGTGAACTCCGCCTGATCGATGCGGATCGTGCCTGCGGCTCCGCCGAGGTCGCCGCCGCGCAGCGGGACTCCGGTCGCGGTGACGTCGGCCGCCCCCGTGATGCCCTCCAGCGTCACCGAGTCCGTCGACAGGTGCAGGGTGTCGAGGGAACCGCCGATGAGCTGCGGGAGCAGCAGGCCCTGCGTCTCCACGTCGAGCTGCTGATCGGCGGGGAGATCCAGCTGCTCGATGACGATCGACCGCACGATCCCCGGGAGCACCGCGCGCGCGATGAACTCGGCGGCGACCACGAGCAGCGCCAACACGACCACCACGATCAGCAGAACCCAGGGCCAGCGGCGGCGGGTGCGCGGCGCAGCATCGGCAGGCTGATCGGCGCCGTCCCTCGGGATCACGAGCGTCGGATGCTCGGCCGAGGCGTCCGGATACGGCAGGGTGTGGTTGTCGTCGCTCATGCCTGCCATCCTGCCGTACCCGACCGGACGGACGCGCGCATCACATGCGCTCGGGGGCGCGCACTCCGAGGAGATCGAGACCGTTGCGGAACACCTGACCGGCGGCGTCGTTCAGCCACAGACGCGTACGGTGCACGGTCTCGACCGGATCGTCACCCTGCGGGATCACACGGCAGTTGTCGTACCAGCGGTGGTAGAGCCCTGCGAGCTCCTCGAGGTAGCGGGCGACGCGGTGCGGCTCACGGACCTCGGCGGCGAATGCGACGATGCGGGGGAACTCCTGCAGCGCTCCCAGCAGGGCGGCCTCGGATTCATGCGTCAGCGTCTCCGGCGCGAACTCCGAGCGATCCACGCCCGAGTCGGCCGCATTCCGCGCGACGTTGTGCGTGCGGGCGTGGGCGTACTGCACATAGAAGACCGGGTTGTCGTTCGTGCGCTTCTGCAGCAGCTCGGGGTCCAGATCCAGCGGTGAGTCCGCGGGCGAGCGCTCCAGCGAGTACCGCAGCGCGTCGGTGCCCAGCCAGTCGAGCAGGTCGTCCATCTCGATGATGTTGCCCGCGCGCTTGCTGAGGCGGGCGCCGTTGATCGAGACCATCTGCCCGATCAGTACCTGGACGTTCTTCTCCGGGTCTTCACCCGCTGCTCCCGCGACCGCCTTCAGACGGTGCACGTAGCCGTGGTGGTCGGCGCCGAGAAGGTAGATCTTGTTCTGGAAGCCGCGGTCGCCCTTGTTCAGGTAGTACGCGGCGTCAGCGGCGAAGTAGGTGTACTCGCCGTTCGAGCGACGGATCACGCGATCCTTGTCGTCGCCGAAGTCGGTCGTGCGCACCCAGACGGCGCCATCCTCATCGAAGACGTGACCCTGCTCGCGCAGACGGTCGACGGCCTGATCGATCAGGCTCGTGCCCGATGCATCCTTCGCGTGCAGCGTGCGCTCGGAGAACCAGACATCGAACGGCACGTTGAATCGATCGAGCGAGCTCTTGATCTCGGCGAGCTGGAACTCGTAGGCGAGCTCGAGCGCGACGGACGACTGCTCGCTCTCAGGAAGCTGCAGCAGATCGGGGCGCGACTCGAGCACCCGGCCGGCGAGCGCCGCGATGTACGCGCCGGGATAGCCGCCCTCGGGAGTCGGTTCGCCCTTGGCGGCCGCGAGGATGGAGACGGCGAAGCGGTCCATCTGCGCTCCGGCGTCGTTGATGTAGTACTCGCGCACCGCACGCGCGCCGCTTGCGAGCAGCAGACGAACGATCGAGTCGCCCAGCGCCGCCCAACGGGTGTGCGCGATGTGGAGAGGCCCGGTCGGGTTCGCGGAGACGAACTCGACGTTCACACTGACGCCCTCCTGCGACATGTTCGTACCGTAGGCCGTGCCGGCGTCGACGATGACCTTGGCCAGCGCACCCGCGGCGGCGGCATCGAGACGGATGTTGATGAACCCGGGGCCGGCGACCTCCGCGCTCGCGATGCCGTCGACAGCGGCGAGACCGTCGGCGATCTGCTGCGCGAGCTCGCGCGGGTTCGTGCCGAAAGGCTTCGCGAGCCGCATGGCGATGTTCGATGCCCAGTCGCCGTGGTCGCGGTTGCGCGGACGCTCCAGCACGATGTCCTTCACGGAGACCCCGAGCGGCTCGCCGGGACGTCGTTCCTCGGCGATAGGAGCGAGGACGGCGAGGACAGCGGCGGCGAGGGATTCGGGGTTCATAGCCCCCTCAGTTTACGGGTCGGCGACCGGCCGTCCGACGGCGCGGGGCGCGCGGAATTCGCAATCGGCGCGCAGTGATCTACTCTCATCCCATGAAGGCCCCCGCCACCCGTCGTCGACTGCGCACCGCAGGGGTCGCCATCGCCCTCCTCCTCGCCGTCGCGGCAGGCGTCGTCGGCATGTGGCGGCCATGGACGCCACCGCCCTCCGCCGCCCCCGTGGGAGCCCCGGCCGCGGCCGCCGGCACGACCTCCGAAGCCATCGCGCCGGCTCCCCTCACACTGCCGGACCACCCGACCGTTCTGGTGTTCGGAGACAGCTGGACCTACGGCTCGGCGGCGACCGTCCCGACGCTCGGCTACGCGTACCTCCTGGCCGATCTGCTCGGCGGCGAGACGATCGTGAACGGCGTCCGCGGCAGCGGTTACCTCAAGCCCGGCCTCGACGGCCCGACCTTCGGAGAGCGCATCGCGGCACTCGACCCCTCGCTCGCACCCGACCTCGTGATCATCCAGGGCTCGATCAACGACCGGGCACAGGGCGTCGAGGGTTACCGTGAGGCCGTGACCTCGGCGTGGGACGCCCTGGCCGCCACGTATCCGGACGCGGTCATCGTCGTGCTGGGACCGGCACCGCACGAGCTGCCGGTCGGGGCGGCGACCGCGCGCATCGACACGGATCTCGGCGAACTCGCCGGGGCCCGCGGCTGGTGGTACATCTCCCCCATTGCCCGGAACTGGATCACCGAGCAGAACTACCTCGATGTGATCGACGTCGAGGTGGGGCGCAAGCATCCGTCCACCGACGGCCACCGGTATCTGGCCGAGAAGCTCGCCGCAGCACTCGAAGAGCTGCGCGCCGCGCCGGTCACCGAAGCGGGTGGGTCGGAGACGACCCCCGACGAGTGATATTGTCGATCGGTACGCCTCCGTAGCTCAGTGGATAGAGCGCCGGTTTCCGGTACCGTAGGTCGCAGGTTCGACTCCTGTCGGGGGCACACAGACCAACTGCACGACGACGAAACCCCGCCTGATCCAGGCGGGGTTTCGTCGTCGTGCACGTGGCGACGCCGACGGCTGACGCACTCCCTCACGCGGATCAGCCGGACGGGTTCTCCAGGGGGAACCCGTTCTCGTCCGTCGTGTCCGTCCCCGCGCCGGTGGAAGGCTTCTCCCCCACGACAGCCACATCATCTTCCGGCGCACCGCCGTCTGTGATCGTTCCCGTCGGCTCGCTGTCTTCGACGACGTGCTTCGCGCCGCGCTCCGCGGCGAGCGCCTCACCCTCCTCGATCGCCTCGTCGCGGCTGCTGTAGCTGCGCGAGAGTTCCGGAGCGCTCTCGACCTCATTCACCCACTGGCCGTTCTTCGACCTCGTGACTATCCGCAGCGCGTTCATCAGATGTCTCCGGTCCCGAGGTCGCCCTCGCCGTCCTCACCGATTTCGGCAAGGAGGGGGTCGTCCCCCTGGCTCTCCGGCTGCATCGCGGATCGGGGAAGGTCCTCCGCGGGCACCTCGTCGTCTGGAGCGGCGAGCTCATCCGGGTCGGCGCCCGTGGCGGTCGCCGGGTCGAGCACATCGTCGGTCGCCCCTCCATCGAGCGCCGTCGTCTGCTCCCACTCGGCCTGAGCCGGGTCACGGCCGTCCCCGACGGCTGTGGCATCCGCATCGCGCAGCGGCTGCACGGCATCCGCTCCGACTTCCGAAACGCCATCCGGTGTCGATTCCATCTCTCCTCCTTCGTCTCGGCGTCTTCGTCGCCGAATCGGCGACCACGATCAGTCTCACCCGACCGGACGATGAGGAGCAGGGGGTTGAGCCCACCGGACGAAGCGGCTATCTTCCGAACCGCCCGCGCGTCACCCACATCGTCACATCAGAGAGGAGTCGTAGCCGTCCGGCGACTCCGGCTCGTCGCCCGGCTCGAAAGCCGGTCCGGCCTTCGGCGTCAGCGCGTGCGCCCGCGCGAGCAGTCCTCTCGCTGCGCCCTCATCGTCATCGAGCTCCGGTGCCAGGCCGGCGTCGACCACCGCGATGGGAAGCATCGTTCCGAGCGCCAGACGGACGTGCGAACGCTCGCCGCCCGACCCGACGATGGGGATGTCGACGACGTCGGTACGTCGCTCCTCCGTCAACGCCAGCCAGTACTGCACCACCGCATCGGCCGTCGCGTCGCCGGTCAGATAGCTTCCGACCTGGGTGATGAGTGTCTTCATGGTCACTCCCTCGACTCGTCCGGATGCTTCGCCGCCGGGTCCGTGGCGGCGCTTTCACACTAGGTGGAGCCACCCCCGCACATGACCCCCTTGCGGATTCGGCCTCGCGGTGATTCAGTACGGATCCTCGACCGACGGTGACCCGGCTGGAGGTACACATCGCCGCCCTACGGTCGACGGCATCGCCCCCACCGGGTGACCGATGACTGTGAGATGACACCGCGGGTGCGACCCTGGAGGCGATTGCCGCCCACTCATCGAGACGCGAGGACCCGACATGACCGATCACAGCTCTCTCCCCTCTTGGCGCGACACCCGCACGCGCAGAGACATCGAGGCCTTCGTCGCCTCCGTCACGGAGGGCCCGGATGCGGTGCCGGTCGAGGAGCGCATCGCCGTGTTCGACAACGACGGCACACTGTGGTCCGAGAAGCCGATGCCCACGCAACTGCACTACGTGGTCGAGCAATGGCGTACAGCGGCGGAACGCGCGCCGGAGCTCGCGGAGCGGCAACCGTACCTCGCCGCGGTGAGCGGCGACTTCGGCTGGCTGAGCACGGCTATCGACAAGCACTACAGCGGTGACGACTCCGATCTGAAGACCATCATCAAGGCGCTCGTCGGCCTCACCGATGGAATGAGCGTGGAGGACTACGCGCTCTCTGTCGGGGAGTTCTATCGCACGGCGCAGCATCCGGCCCTGAAGCGGCCGTACGCCGACGCCGTGTACCAGCCGATGGTCGAGCTGCTCCGGTATCTGGAGGGGCACGGCTTCACCTGCTACATCGTGTCGGGCGGCGAGCGCGACTTCATGCGACCGATGACGCAGGCCAACTACGGCATCCCGCCGGAGCGCGTCGTGGGCTCGGCCTTCGGTCTCACCTGGGACGACGCCGACGCGACCGTGAAGTACTCGTCATCCCTCGCATTCTTCGACGACGGACCCGAGAAGCCGGTGCGCATCTGGAGCCGCATCGGCCGACGGCCGCTGTTCGCCGGCGGCAACTCGAACGGCGACACGGCCATGCTCGACTTCGCCCGCAAGGGACCCCGCCCCGGATTCGCGATCCTGATCCACCACGACGACCCCGACCGCGGCGACGCACCCTACGACGCGGGCGCGGAGAAGGCGCTCGCTGCCGCCGATGACGCCGGGTACACCGTCGTGAGCGTCAAGGACGACTGGGCGACCGTGTTCCCCCAGGCCGCTTCAGAGGTCGACGGCGCCTGAACGACGCAGGAGGATGCCCGGGGAGCGCGGCTCTCCGGGCATCCTCCTGCGTGGCCGCTCACGAAGCGGCGGTGACCACCGGAGATTCCGGGTCGGCGGTCTCGATCCCCATGCCATCCGTCTCGGGCGTCCCCGGGGCATCCAGGGGATCCGCCTCCGCGGTCGGGCGCCGCAGCAGCTCGATCAGGATCATGAAGACGATCAGTCCGATCGTCACGCCGACCACCGTCCCGAACGAGACGGGTCGCGTCACGATCAGGATGAGCAGTGCGAGAGCCATGCCGACGATGACGATGGGTCCGTGGAACCTATCCACCGCGAGACCGAATCGTCCGGTGGACAGGCCCCGTCGCTCCCAGGTCCCGCGCACCGCGGAGAAGCCGCTCTCGAGGACACCACGAGTGGCCCCGGCGCTGCGGCTCGAACCGGCGAGCCACGCCCACACCGCGATGAGCACGCCGACCATCGCCAGCGCGACGATCGCCGAGCTGAGCAGCGAGGTGACCTCGTCGAACAGGGCTTGAGCGGCGGCCGACGTCATGATCGACGGGCTCACGGCCCCGATGAAGAACGTCCGCCCGATGCCCATGCCTGCCGAGAGTAGGAGGAAGGCGACCGCGAACGCGGCACTGGTCCAGAAGAGCGCGCGCGGGCGGTTCCGGGCGATCAGGATGCCGGCGACCACGAGGCCGAGCACGACCCAGGGCAGCCAGAACCCCGCGGCGACGGCGATCTGGTAGACGGTCCGTACTAGTACCAGAGCGTCCGCCTGGGCGATCGGGATCGATCGGTCGATCTCCGGGATCAGATCGGCGAAGCCGACACCGCGCTCGGTCAGCACCGACTTGACCCGCTCGACGACGAGGCCGAGGTCGATCGAGAGCACCCCGTCGTCCGCCAGCTGCAGGGCGGTGTCGGGGCTGTTCTGCATGATCGCGACAGCGCGCTCATGGGTGAAGCGCAGCGACTGCGCCCAGATATCGGCGAACTGGTCCGAGGCGACGACATCGTGGATCACCCCGTCGACGAGAGATGTCAGTCCGCTCGCCGCCGGTGCCTCCAGGAGGGTCAGCGCCGATGCCGCGCGCGGCGGCAGATCGAGCTCGCGTAGTCCGTCGAACACCTCGCCGACCACAGCCGTGAGGTCGACCTGCTCCTGGATGGCGGCGCTGGCCTGAGCGGCGACGAAGTCCTGCACGTCCGGATCCTCGGCCAGGGGCGCGAACGTCGCGACGAACCGATCGGCGTCGACCAGCTGCAGGCGCGCCCACGTGCCCATCGCCGCGACCGGCGCGAGCAGCACCGCCACGGCGAGCACGATTCCGGCGACGATGCTCCTGCCCACCGGTCGGCGACGAGGCTTCTCGCGAGTCTCGCTCTTGAGTGTCTGGTTCTCCTGTTCGAGGAGGAGCACCCGGGCTCGCAGATCATCCAGTTCGCTCATTCGCTCTCCTCCTCGTGCGGTCGCGTCGCTCGCGTGTGCCGACGACGGCCAGGCCTCTCAACTCAGGAGCTTCTGCTTTGCCGCAGCGAACTCCGTCTCGGACAGCACGCCGGCGTCCTTCAGCGACGCCAGCTGCTGCAGCTTCGCGATCAGATCATCCGTCCCGGCCGGCGCACCCGCCTGTACCGGCGGAGCCGCATACTGGGCTGCCGCGTTCTGCGCGGCGGCGTCGACCTGCGCCTGCTGCTGAGCGGCTTCGTACTGCTGCTGCTCGTACTGGCCCTGCGCACGCTCCTGCTGATGCCGCGACATCGCACCGCCGACCGCCGACGCCGTTCCCGCCACCACCGCGGTCCTGGCGGCCAGTCCGATCAGTCCCGGGCGACCGAATCTTCTCAAGGGCATGTCATTCACCTTCCTGATCGAGGATGTCCATCATGGCGTTCACGACGGGTGCCGGCACGCGCTCACTACGGAGCACCTGACCGCCGGCGGCGGCGAGGTTCTGCGCGAGGGCCCGGGCGAAAGCGAGTTCCAGGACGACGACGGCAGCGGACTGACCGGGGGCGAGAGCGCTCGCGAGGGCCTCCACGTCCTCTTCGCCGGCCAGTCCGGCGGCGATCGGCTCGAAGTCGTCGAGTCCGAGGGAGTCGTCATCCGTGTCGAGCTCGACGATCTCCACTTCCCCTGCGGCCGACTTCGACAGCAGGACGAAGTCGAGCAATCGCACGACCCCGCTGTCGACGAGGTCGGTCAGCGCGCGGAACGTCGCCGGGTCTGGACGATCGCCCTCGAACCCGACGAGGTAGAACTCGGCGGGGCCGAATCGGAAGTCATTCATGGAGTGTCCCTTCTCCCGGCGACGACGTACCGGGACTCTGCGGCCATGCTCGCACTGCCGCGATCGGGGCGATCGCCGCCCTCACCCCGATCGGATGAGAACCTCGTCGTGCGGCGGCTCGACCTGCCGGGCCGGGGGTCGCCCGCTAGGGGTGAGCGGCTTTCCCGCGCCCGTGGAGGCGCTGTCACTATCGCCGTACGCAGTAACTCAACGAAAGGGGTCCGAAGTGTCCATTTGGGAAAGCTTCTGGGACATCATCTGGTGGTTCTTCTGGGTCTTCGTGTTCATCTCCTACCTGATGGTGCTCTTCAACATCGTGGCCGACCTGTTCCGGGATCACGCCCTCAACGGGTGGTGGAAGGCCGTGTGGATCATCTTCCTCATCTTCGTGCCCTTCCTCACGGCGCTCGTCTACCTCATCGCACGCGGCAAGGGAATGGGCGAACGCAGCGTCTCGGCGTACCGGGAGCAGCAGCACGCTGCCGACTCCTACATCCGCAGCGTCGCCGGATCCAGTCCCAGCGATGAGATCGACAAGGCGTCGAAGCTCCTCGCGGCGGGAACGATCACTCCCGACGAGTTCGCCGCCATCAAGACGCGCGCACTGAGCTGACATCGTGGCTGAGGTGGTCGATATGTCCCTGCAGGCGCTCGGCGACGTCGAATTCGTCGTCGTGCGCCTGGAGGACGACCGCCTCAGCCCCGACATCCTCGAAGCCCTGCTCCGACAGGTGGAGAGCGGCGCCATCCGCCTTCTGGACTTCCTTCTCATCCGCCGGCTCGGCGCGGAGGACTGGCACCTCATCGAGATCGACGCCGATGAGTTCACCCTCGCCGGTCTCGGTCTGGACACCCCTGGTCTCGTCTGCGAAGACGACGCCCGGCACTTCGCATCCGGGCTCCCCATCGGCTCCCTCGCAGCACTCATCCTCGTCGAGCCGACCTGGAGTGAACGCTTCTCCCACGATGTCGACCGTCGGGGTGATCGGATCCTCGCGACCCAACCCATCCCCGCCTCGATCGCGAACACGGTTCTCGCATCGGCGCTGCGCCAGCCCTGACGCGTCGGCGGGCGAGGAACGCGGCGCGGGGTCAGACGGTCGTCCGCACGGCCTCTCGGCGGGAGGACACCCCGAGCTTCCGGTAGATGGCGCGCTGGTGGGTCTTCACCGTGTTGATCGACACGGCCAGCTCCCGAGCGATCTCGTGCAGTGTGCGCGCCGTCTGCAACTGCTGGAACACATCGCGCTCCCGCTCCGAGAGCGTCTCCACCAGTGAGCCGGCGGCATCGTTGGCGAGGCATCGTCCGATGAAGTCCTCGAACTGCGTGCCGAAATGCACGTGCTCGCCCAGCAGCTTGCGCACCGCCGCCTCACGGGGTCCGAACGGCAGCCGGATGTTCTCCCCGGAGGCGACCGCGACCGCGGCTTCGCACAACTCGTGCGCCTCGTCGTGGTGCCCGGTGTGACGGCGCAGCACGGCGGCGGTGATCAGGGTCGCTGTCTTCACGTACGACACCTCGCTGAACGCCCGCAGCGATCGCAGCATCTCCAGAGCTGCGGGGTAGTCACCGGCACGGCGCAGCACACCGGCGAGCGTGACGTTCACGACCGGCAGGTCCGGGCAGTGGAGGTACTTCCTGGCGATCCGCAACGCGCGGTCCTGTCGACCGACCGCCTCCTCGAGAACCGCGACGGACGATTCCCGAAATGCCGGCCAGGAGATACCGTGGACGACCTCGAGCGGGATGTCCTGCACGCCGATCGCCGCGCGGCGGCATGTCGGGACATCACCGGTCTCGGCCGCCGTGTACGCGATCATCATCCGCGCCACGCCGGTGAAGGAGCGGTCGGAACTCCCGTTGGCGATCACCGTCCCGAAAGCCCGCATCGCTTCATCGAACTCCCCCGACCAGTACGCGACGTACCCGGCAGCTGCGGCGGCGCTTCCTCCGGCGTAGGTGCTCCAGGGAAGACTCACGTCATACTCATGATGCGCGGCGGCCAGCGACGACCTCGCATCGACGAGGCGACCCGCCCAGGTCTGGCCGAAGGCGAGATGCCCCAGGGACCGCTTCGCGAGTTCGCGATCGCCGGAGCTCTGCGCCTCCCTCGCCGCGGCCGAGAAGTACTCGAGTGGGATCATCGGGTTGCCGCGGTGCCGGATCTCGGTCCACCCGAGGAGATAGTTGAGTGCCGCGCGATCTCCGAGCTCGGTCGAATCCGCGTCGAGGAGCATCTGCCGCACCTTCGCACTCGCTTCAGCGACCTCGGACCGCTCGTCGGTGATGAACAGACGCGCGATCTGCAGAACCGCGGGCTCCGTCCCGTCCCCGGTCCGCGCGATCATCGCCTCTGCACGCCGGAAGAGCTCGCGCGCGACGCGATGCTCACCCAGCACATCGCTTGCGCACGCACGCACCAGGAGCACCTGCGCGTCGTCAGGGGTACGGCGCAGCATATCGATCGCCGTGCGCTCGATCTCCGCCGCGCGGGCACCGACCACGAGACCGAGCCAGTGCCGCAGCAGCGTCCCCCTCGCGGTCTCCGCATCTCCCGCACGAAGTGAGTGCGCGATCGAGGCGGTGGGGTCCGTCGCCTCGAGCGCGATGGCGGCGCGGCGATGGCAGGCCGCAGCCCGAGCGGCGTCGAGAGCGACGATGTCGACACACTGCTTGGCGAACGAGGTGTGCCACCGGTAGACGACGCCGTGCGGACCCTCGAACCGGTCGAGGAAGAGGCCGAGCCTGACGCACGTCTCCAGCAGCTCTGCCGCATCCGGACGATCGGTCACGGCGGAGGCGAGTTCCGGAGTCAGCTCGCCGCAGACACTGCCGTCGAGCACGAAGTCGGCGATGTCGGGAGGCAGCGCACCCAGCACATGCTCACGGACGTAGGTCCCGAGGAAGCTCGACGCGCTCTGTGCGCGGGAGTCGGGTCGGGCACCGCCGATCATCATGAGCCGCACGGCGATCGGCCAGCCTCTGGACTCCGCGAAGATCGTCTCGGCAGCGAGCCCGGCCCCGTCCGCGGTGCGCAGGAGCTTGACCTCCGGGGCGGTGAAGCTGAGCGTGTCCACGCCGACGAAGGAAGCAGGATGCGTGAGTCGATGCCGCGAGAGGGTGACCTCGAGCAGCGTCGTCCCGACCAGTACGACCCGGAGATTCTCCGGTGCCTGTTCCGCGAGCATGCCGAGGAGCCCGGTGCGCCAGCTCTCACCGGCGCGGTGCGCGTCGTCGACGATCAGGTGCATGGGGGTGTCGAGCGCCTCGAGGGCGCCGCAGATCTCCTGGTAGGCATGCTCGGGATCGTCGAGGTCCCGCGCGAGTGCGAGCGGACGCCCCGCGCGCTCGGCGCCGACGAGCAGAGCATGCACGACGCCGTGCGTCAGACGCGAAGGGTCGGAGTCGAAGGAACTGAGGCTGAGCCAGGCGACCTGCTCGAGCCCGGAAGCCCAGTCTGCGACCGCGGTCGTCTTGCCGAAGCCACTCGGCGCGCTGACGACCGTCAGCGGGTCGATCGCCGCTGCATCGGCGATCGCGGTGCTCACCCTCTCCCGGCGGATGGCACCCGGTTGGGGTCCGGGTGGGCGGAAGCGCACCATGGGGCCCGGCATCGTCGATCGTACGGGGGGCGACATGGCACCAAAGCTAGTGGCGTCGACGCTCCACCCTCAAGGGCATCCTCCGGGTGATCTTTCAGTCCACGAGACGGCTCCCGGCGTCACGTTTGAGCGCGTCGGCGGTGCGGATGAACAGGATGATCCACGTGAAGACGACTGTCCCCGCCACCAGCTCGACCGCGGTCAGGGTGTAATAGCCGACGGCGAAGAACACCGAGAGCAGCAGGATCAGAAGGGTGAAGACGTAGCCGACGAGCAGGAACGTGCGCGAGACGCCCGGCACCCACCACCGGACGGCGATGATCAGCACCGCGTAGGCGACCACCATCCCCGAAGCCACCCCGGTGTGCAGGGCGAAGTGCTCATCCACGGGGAACACCCCCACCAGACCGAGGAATATGCCGACGATCACGAGGCACGTGCGCACCGAGGCGGCCCCGCGCGGATGGGGCGTCGGAATCTCCTTCGTCGCGTAGCGGGCCAGCGTCGTCACCAGGATCCCGGCGACGATCAGGGTGAGGTTGAAGGCCCGGGCGGAGAGGTCGTCCGTCATGCCGAGAGCGCTCAGGTTCTCCTTCCACCACTGCGGGTCGCTCGCCGTGAGCATGCTCGCGAGCACTCCCAGCACGAGGAATACGGCGAGAACCGTGGCCAGCAGCTGCAGGTCGAGGTGCGTGGCCGAGTAGTAGGTCACATAGGCGGTCAGTGCGGCCGCGGCACCGGCCAGCATCAGCACAGGCACCGGGAACACCACAGCGCCGATGAGTCCCGCCTCGACGATCGTCGCCGCCAGGGTCCACCCGAGTAGCGCGATCATGGCGTGTGCGAAGGCGAACGCGGCGATGTCGACGATGTCGAGCACCCCGAGTCGGTCGCGCCGCGCCGGGTCGGCCGCGATGACACGCCCGAGCACGAAGACGACGATCGCCGTCACCGCCGACATCAGCGCCGCGAACTGTCCGAGCGAGTCGGGACCCGCGATCGGCGCGGACTGCAGCCGGAACACGGGCAGTGCGACGAGGGCGGCGAGGACGAACGCGAAGATCGAGATCTGGAGCCCGATGGCTTCCCGAGCGCGCTCTCGTGTGGCCCCGCGGGAGCGGGCTTCCGTGAGGAGATCGTGCCCTGCTGGCGTCGACGACATGAGCTCAGTCTCCTTCTCCGCTGCACCACCGGCGAGAGCGGCTCATCCCTTCGGGGCGATGCGGCGCCGTGAAGCGCGGCCGATGGACTCCCCGAGCAGGCCGTCCGGCCCCGCCGCACGTGTGTCGCGCCGTGCTCACCCGTTGAGGATGAGTGTCGTGGGCACCGGGGAGACGCGTCGCGCATGCTTGTCGGATGAGGTCGAGGAGCGTGGGGCAGACGTCGAGCGGACGGCGATCGTGACGCTGGGCGACCTGTTCCCGGAGGGCCTGTCGGGGTGGCAGATCGTGCTCGCGCTGCTGTCGGTGCTGATCGGCTGGCTGCTCTCGCGGCTCGCTCGCAAGGGCGTGCTGAAGTTGGCGGCGCGGACCCCGGGAATCTCCGACTCCGTCTCGCAGCTGGCTGCGCGCTTCACGCAGTACGCGCTGCTCCTGGTCGGGATCGGGGTCGGGCTGGCGTTCCTCGGGGCGAACGTGCAGCCTCTGCTCGCGATGACGGTCATCGCCGCGATCGTCCTGGTCCTGGTGCTGCGCGGTGTCGCGGACAACTTCGCTGCCGGGGTCCTGATCCAGTCCCGTCAGTCGGTGAAGATCGGCGAGGAGATCGGCATCGACGGCCCCGACGGGGTGATCCGGGGCACCGTGCAGGAGCTCAACGGTCGCTCGGTCATCCTCACGACGGTCGACGGCCGCACGGTGCACGTGCCGAACGCCGCGCTGCTCACCGGGGTCCTGGTGAACGACTCGCGTCACGGCGCGCGCCGAAGCGACGTCGACATCCGCATCGCGCGGTCAACGGGGCTCGACCTGGACGACGCGGTCACGACCATCACGGATGCGGCGAGCGGTGTCGACGGCGTGCACGCCCGCGAGCACCCGACCGTGCGCGTCGCCGCGATCTCGCCCACTCGCTGGACGCTCACCCTCCAGATCTGGCACCACCCACTGCATGGCAGTGCCGTGATCTCCGACACCGTGCGCGGCGTCGCGGAGGCTCTCGAGGCGTCGGGGCTGCAAGCCGTGGTCACGCCGCAGCAGGGGCCCCCGCCCCTCGTGCCCCCGGAGCCGTTCTGATCTCCCGGGCCGCCGGTCCGCCGTCCGCGAGGCGACCGGGCTCCCGTCCGACCGCGGGCTACGCTGGCCGCGTGAACCCCTCGCCTGCGCCCGAGCGCGCCACCGATCGCATGCTCTCCCCCAGTCTGCGCGTGCTTCTTCTGCTCGCGGCGAGCGCGGTGACGCTGGCCGGCGTGTACTTCGCGCGTGATCTGTTCGGGCCGATCGCACTCGCCATCGTGATCGTCGTCATCTGCGAGCCGCTTCGCCGCCCGCTCGATCGGCGCGGTTGGCCGCAGTGGGCGAGCACGACCGCGGTCATCGTCGTCGCCTACCTGATACTGCTGTCGATGGGCGCTCTGCTCTGGCTCGCCGGCACGCAGTTCGCGCGACTCATCGGCGACCTGGTGTCGCAGGGCGGTCTCGAGAACACCGCCGCAGAGGTGGTGGGGTGGCTGCAGTCACTCGGCCTCGACGAGGAGGCCTCGGACGCGGCAGCCTCGGTCCTCGATCCCGAGACGCTGCTCGGCGTTGCACGAAGCATCGGCGGCACCGTCCTCAGCGTCGCGACGGCGCTGTTCTTCGTCTGCGCCTACATCATCTTCATGGCGATCGATGCGGCCCGTTACGGTCGAGCGCCCGCCCTGTTCGGCGCGACGAAGGGTGCCGCCCTCGCCCGGATCTCCCGCCTGAACTCCGGTGTCCGGCGCTATTACATCGTCAATGCCACCTTCGGCGCGATCGTGGCTGTCATCGACGGGCTGGCCCTGTGGTGGATGGGCATCCCGGCTCCAGTGGTGTGGGCGATCCTCGCGTTCGTCACGAACTTCATCCCCAACGTCGGCTTCGTGGTCGGGCTCATCCCCCCGGCGATCCTCGCCTTCGTCGTCGGCGGCTGGCCGCTGCTTCTCGGCGTCATCGCGGTCTACAGCATCGTCAACGTGGTCCTCCAAGTGCTCGTGCAGCCGAAGTTCGTCAGCGACGCAGTCGACCTCAGCCTCACGCTGAGCTTTTTCTCTGTGATCTTCTGGACCTTCATCATCGGACCGCTCGGCGCGATCCTCTCCATCCCCCTCACCCTGCTCGTGCGCACACTGGTCCTCGAAGGCGATCCTGAGTCGACGTGGGTGCGCTGGCTCTCCGGCGACCACACGGCCCTGCCGCCGGAGCCCGAACCGGAACAGCGTCCCGTCGCGCGCGTTCGGAATCGGCGTCGCCGGGCGCGTGGCAACGGATGAAAGGGCACCCATGGTCTCGGTAAATCACCCGGAGGAGGTTGCGACCCAGGCATGGTCGCCGCGACCCCCACGATGGGATCGTGAACGCGAACGCGCTCGTTCGGAGCGCTCCCGAAGGGAGTCGACGTGCAACGTCCACTCGCGGGGCTGACGAGGCGCAACTTCCTCACGGAGCTGACCGCCGGCGTCACGCTGCTCGCCATCGCCATCCCCTTGAACATCGGATATGCGCAGATCGCCGGGCTCCCCCCGACCGCGGGACTGTACGCGTTGATCGTGCCGACGATCGTGTACGCCCTCGTCGTCTCCTCCCGTCAGCTGGTCGCCTCCCCTGATGCGGCGGCTGCCGCACTCGTCGCCTCGTCGATCGGTGGCCTTGCCGCGGCGGGCAGCGCCGATTACGCGACCCTCGCCCTCGCGCAGGCGATCATCTGCGGCGGCATGTTCGTGCTCCTCGCCGTGTTCAAGCTCGGATTCCTGGCGAACTTCCTCTCGAAGCCGATCCTGGTCGGATTCGTCGGCGGCCTCGCACTGGACATCATGGTCAGTCAGGTCGCGAAGATGCTCGGCGTCAAGATCGACTCCGGCAAGGAGTTCACGGGTAAGGTCGCCGACCTCATCGGAGGTCTCGCCACCATCAATCTCTGGGCCGTCCTGATCTCGGTCTGCTCGGTGGCGGTCCTGCTGCTGGGACGCCGGTACCTGCGCGGCATCCCCTGGGCGCTGATCGTCCTCGTGGCGACGACGCTCGTGGTCGTCCTCACGGGTCTCGATCAACGCGGTGTCGCCGTTCTGGGTGAAGTCCCCGCGGGTCCGCCCGAGCTGACCTGGCCGATGATCGACTGGTCGCTCTGGCTCGCGCTGATTCCGTCCGCGATCGCGCTGACACTGGTCACCACCGCTGAGGGGCTCCTCGTCTCGCGCTCCTACTCCGAGAAGCACGGCTACCCGTTCCATGCGAACCGGGACCTGTTCGCGTTCGGCATCGCCAACGTCGCTGCGGGAGCTCAGGGCAGCTTCGCCGTCGGATCGTCGACTTCGCGCACGGCAGCCATGGACCAGGCGGGATCGCGCACACAGTTCCCCGCACTGATCCTCGCCGTCGGAACGCTCCTGCTCCTCCTCTTCGGGACCGCACTGTTGGCGGACATCCCCTCGCCCGCCATCGGTGCCATCGTCGGGGTCGCGATCATCCCGCTCCTCGGGATCCGCGATTTCATCGATCTGTGGCGCAAGGACCGGTTCGAGTTCCTGATCGGCGCGACCTGCTTCCTCGTCACCCTGTTCATCGGCTCGATCCCGGGCATCCTCGTCGCGTTCGTGCTCGCGCTCATCAACATCGCGCGACGCGCTTCGAATCCCGCGATCGACGTCCTGGAATCCAGCGGTGATCCGGGCGAGTCCCTGCTCGAGGACGCTCCTGCCGGAACCGTGACCGCTCCGGGGGTGATCGTCATCCGCCTGGCCGCCCCGCTCTTCTTCGCCAACGGGGCGGTCTTCTCCACCGCGGTGAAGGACGCCATCCGTTCGGCGGGCGACGGGGCCGTCCAGCACCTCGTCGTCGACATGGAGGCCGTGACCGATGTCGATGTCACGGGCGCCGAATCGTTCGCATCGCTCAAGGACTGGCTCGCTGCTCGGTCGGTGTCGCTCTCGTTCAGCAGGGTCCGCCCGAACACGCTGCACCGACTGACCAGCCTCGGGTTGCTGACGTCGGAGGACGTCTATTCGACCAACCGCTCAGCCATCACGCGTCTGGTGCCGTCATCGGCCGAACGCGAATCCCTACCGAAAGAAGACCAGTGATGGGTACCGTCATCGGAGACATGCTTCCGCTCGCACTCGGCGTCGCGATCAGTCCCATACCGATCATCGCCGCGATCCTGATGCTGCTCTCTCCGAAGGCGCGAGTGACCAGCGTCGGGTTCCTGCTCGGCTGGGTCGTCGGCATCGTGGCCGCGGTCGCGGTGTTCACCCTGCTGTCCTCGATACTCCCCGCAGACGACCCCGACGTCTCCCATCCGATCCGCGGTGCGGTGCAGCTCGTGCTCGGTCTGCTCCTGTTCGTCCTGGCCTTCGGGCAGTGGCGCAAGCGGCCGAAGGCCGGTGAAGAGGCCGCCCTCCCGAAGTGGATGAAGGCCATCGACACGATCACCTTCCCGGTCGCCCTGGGGCTCGGCTTCCTGCTGTCGGCGGTGAACCCGAAGAACCTGATCATGGCGGCGGGCGCCGGCACCGACATCGGCGCGGCGGCGCTTCCGGGCGGATCCATCGTGCTGGTGATCGTCATCTACACCCTCATCGCCGCATCGACCGTCCTGGTCCCGGTGGTCGGCTATCTCATCGCCGCCGATCGTCTCCGCGGCCCGCTCGACGCCCTGCGCGGCTGGCTCGCCACCGAGAACGCCGTCATCATGGCCGTCCTGCTGCTCGTGATCGGGGTGTCCATGATCGGCAAGGGCATCGGAAGCTTCTAGACCCGTCACCGAGCGGCGCGGGCGAACTCGGAGAAGAGGAGCACGGAGATGGGCGAGCTGATCCTGGATCTCATCCCGGTCGCTCTGGGCGTGGTGTTGAGCCCGCTCGCGATCATGGCTCTCGTCGCGGTGCTGCTGTCGCGGAACGCGAGGGCCAATGGGATCGCCTATCTTCTCGGATGGTTCCTCGGCCTCGCCGGACTCATGGCACTCTTCCTGTGGCTGTTCCCGGTGCTGCAGGTGCATCAACGCGGCGAACCGCCCCTCTGGGTGCCGCTCGTGCGTCTGCTCGTCGGCCTCTTCCTCGTCGTCTCCGCCGTCTGGGTGTATCGGAAGGGCCGAGTGCACATCCAGCGGATGGCGGCGGCTTCGACGCCACGCGATGTCGTGGCCGCCTCGCCCCAACTCCCCGGCTGGCTACACTCGGTGGAGTCCTTCCGCCCCGGGCGCACGCTTCTCCTCGGCATCGGGCTCTTCGTCCTGAACCCGGTCGACGCGTCCTGCGCCATCATCGCCGCGCTCGACATCACCCTGTCCGACGTGGATCCGGCCGCGGGACTCTGGGTCGCAGCCGCCTTCGTCGTGGTGGGCACCCTCCCGATCGCTCTCCCCGTCGTGTACGTCGTCGTGCGGGGACGGGACGCGCAGCCACTGCTCGACCGCGTGCGCACGTGGATCGCCGGCAACACACACGTGCTCAACGCGGCTCTGCTCCTCGTGATCGGCGCCCTCCAGCTGCAGAAGGCGCTCGCGGCGCTGCTCTGAGTGACCGGCTTCCTCTGTGCGCTACTCGATCCCGAGGGCGTGCGCGGCCGCCGTCACACTGTCCCGGTCCGAGACGCCGAGCTTGCGGTAGATGTTGCGCACGTGCGTCTTGACGGTGTTCGGGGAGATGAACTCCTCCTGCGCGATCTGACGCAGCGTCGCGTTGCGGCTCAACGCCAGCAGCACGATGCGTTCGCGATGCGTGAGTTCCGTGTCCACGAGCAACCCCGCGGAGATGAGACGCTCACGGACGGTGTCGGCGAAGCGGGTCCGGGTTCCGGCGGTCGCCCGCGCGCCCAGCAGACGGATCACGGCAGGATCGGCTGCGGCGAAACGGCGGACGTGCTCCTCCGACTCCGCCAGCGAGAGCGCCAGGGAGAGCGAGGCCTGGGCCCGCTCGGAGTCACCGGTGTGCACGTCGAGCGCGGCAGCGACCAGCCAGGCGTCCACCATCGAGGCCGGCAGCGCGCACGTCATCGAACCGTCGAGGACGGGGGCGAGCGTCTCGCGCGCGACCGCGTGCCGATGGTCGTGCAGAGCCGCGATCGCGCGGAGGATCACCACCTCACCACTCGTGCCGAGTGCGCGCTCGGTCTCGGCGATGAACTGGTCCCGCAGGTTCGGCTCTCCCAGCCGGTCGAAGGCGTGCACGGCGAAGGCGCCCAGCATCGCATACCAGTGGGGAGGGAGCGGCATGTCATCCCGAGGGAGGAGGGTTTCGAGCAGCATGGCGGCCGCCGCATGCGGTTCGGGGGCGGCTTCGGCGCTCAACAGCGCCATCAGCCCCTGCAGACCCCTCGAGATCGCCGGCTCGGAGCCCGAGTGGATGATCGCCTCCGCCGCATGGAAGGTCTGCTCGGCGTCGACCACCTGCAGACGCTCGTATGGGACCCAGTACCGCCAGACCCTGGTCACCTCGTAGAAGGGATCGTCCGGCATCCCGAGTTCGCGCCATCGGGCGTCCAGTCGCGCCCCCGAGGCGAGAACGTCGCGCATCCTGCCCCGGAAGAGAGCGCTGGTGTTCAGGACGGCGGATGCCTGGAGCTCCGCCGTGATCGCGCCGACCGCTCGCGCCTGATCGGCAGCGGAGCGCGCATAGCGCTCGGCGCGGTCCAGGTGACCGACATACAACTCGCCCATTGCCGCCTGCAGGAACGCGTAGGTGTCGAGCTGGGTCTCTCCCGTGACGGTGTCGAACGCACGTCCGAGCCGCGCGAGGGCTTCCTCGATCCCCCCACGTCGCACGGCGGTGTGCAGATCGAGACCCGTCAGCCACTGACGGGTCGCCGCCGACCCGTCCTGGTCGCGTACCGTCGCGAGGACGGCTGCCGCCGCCGAGGCATCGCCGCGCGCGAGCTCCGCGGCAGCGACCAGCATCTGTACCGCGGCGTCCGACCGCAGCGGTGCAGGCATCGTCCGGATCGCCTCGCTCACTTCGCACGCGTGGCCCGTCAGGATCAGCTGCATCCCGCACCGGCGCAGCACCACGGAGATGCACGCCGGATCCGCGCTCTGCGTGGCGTGTCGCAGCGCCGGGAGGTGCTCCTGCTGCTCGGCGAACCATTCGGCGGTGTCCTTCTCGAGGTGCTCGATGACGGCCCGCCCCCGGTCCCGCAGGCGGGCAGCGAGGAACTCCCGCAGCAGCGGGTGATAGTGGTACCAGACGGGATCGGTGCCGTGCCTGCCCATCAGCACGCTGAGCTGGATGAGCCTGTCCACCAGGGCGGCAGCGGGTGCGCCGGGCGAGAGCCGGTACGCGAGATCGAGCGAGAACGCCTCCGGGACGGACGTGACGAGGAGGAACTCGCGAAGCTCCTCATCCAGGTCGGCGAAGACCTCCTCGAGGAAGTAGTCGACCAGCGCCGGCGCATCCCCGCGGAGTGCGTTGTCGGCGATGTCGGCGTGCGCCGCTCCAGCGAGCACCATGAGGCGAAGTCCCGCGGCCCAGCCCTCGGTCCGCTGGAGAATCTTCGTGATCTCCCCCTGGGAAACCGGGATCCCGTTGGCGCGGAAGAAGGACCGCACCTCCGCGGGGGTGAACGCCAGATCGGCGTTGTCGAGCTCGAGCGCGATGCCGGCGATACGACGCCGCGCCACGCGGATCAGCCGCGTGCCGCGCCCGGAGAGCACGACGTGCGCATTGCCGGGGACAGCCTGGACGAACCCCGACAGCATGTCGGCCAGCTCCGGTGTGCGGATCAGGTGGACGTCGTCGAAGACGAGCACGATGCGGCGGGGGGTCGCCCGCAGCACGCGCGCGAGGGACCGACCCGTGTCGCTCGATACCGCTCGGGGAACCTTCGCCAGGCTCTCCTGGAGCCGCGCATCGTCGATCCGTTCGAGCGCCGATCGGAGAAGCGAGAGATCGACGTCACCGCGCTGGAACGAGACCCACACCACCGCGGTGTCCGGTTCCGCGTCGATCATCTGGGCCCAGCGGGCGAGGAGCCTGGTCTTGCCGGCTCCGGCCGGGGCGGTGACGAGCGTCAAGGTCCAGGGCTCGTCCATCGCGGCCGTGAGCCGGTCGAGCAGTCGTGGACGCGCGACGTCATCCTCGCCCGCCTCGGGGACGAACGTCCTCGGTGCATCGTCGTCGCCGATGCTCTCCGTCATGGGAACCCCCCCGGTCCATCGTTCGATGCCAGGCCAGTAGATATCCGCAGTATGACACCGCGCAGATAAGGGCTCAAGCGCTTCCGAGAGGACGAAGGTCTAGACCGAGGGCGACCTCCGTCGAAGAGCGAGCAACGAGAGGAGAGACGGCACGGCTGCCCCGAAGAAGAGCGCCAGCCCGACGCCGAGAAGTGTCTCCAGTGCCCGCTCGAGGAAGCGTGCTCCGGGCTGCTCCGTGGAGTTCACCAGGATGAAGGTCAGGGCGATGAACGTCGTGAAGCCCGGGGCCACATACCAGCGGCTCCCCTGGGTCGCACACAGGGCACCGACGACGACGCCGGCGACGAGGCCGATGACGAGATCTCCCGGCGCGAGGACTGCGAAAGCGGCGGCGGCGAAAGCGCCGACGAGCACCGAGATCGCCCGGCCGATGCTGCGCGATATGAGCTGCCCGCGCACAGGACGCATCACCAGCAGCACCGCTGCCGTCGCCCAGCCGACGTGCTGCAGATCGAGGAGGAAGCCCACAGCGGCGGCGATCGCAGCCGCGGCACCGAGAAGGAGCCCGTAGACCAGCATCGCCCGACCTCGCGGCACAGGAGCTGCGGGCGGCGGCGGGCCATCTCGCTCCGGCCAGAGCAGGGAGACGAGCCACGCGTACAGCGATCCCGCCACCATACTTCCCGCGAGCCCGACGGCTGCCGATGACCAGGGGAAGCTCAGACCGATGCCGATCATCGGCAGGACGAGGATCAGAACGAGCTGCGCCAGGCGCCCATGCACCGCATTGATGCACGCGAGCACGGCCGCGCCGAAAACCGCGACGACGGCGACGGCGGGCACGGTGGCGAGCAGCGAACCCACGAGCAGCCCGATCGCACTGAGACCTCCGACGAGGAGGATGACCGCGCGACCGCGTCGCCGAGGCGGAAGCCGGAACGCCGCCGCGGGAAGAACACCGACGGCGAGAGCGAGACCGAGCGTCGGGCTGAAGGGAGCGACGACCATCGCGGGCAGGGCGAAAGCGATACCGAGACCGAACCTCGCCCACTGCCAGGTCAGGCCGGCCTGGTCATCCACCCCGACCGCCTCCCGCCGCCGCTGGGCGATGGGCGGTGGCGGCCGCCTCCATCCCCTCCCGCACGGTGTCGTGCACGCGACCGGCCGCGCGCAGCGCCGTGAACCACGGCGTGCGTCCGGCGACAGCGGCGGCCGGTTCAGGGAGCGCGGCCAGGTGAAGCTCCGTGTCGCGCTGCGCGAGCTCCCGGTCGAGGTTCTCGAGCGCCTCGAGCACGGTGATGGTCATGACCTCCTGCTGCCTCATCCCGAGCACGAGAGCCGCGACCTCCTCTTCCTCGCCGTCGACGATCTCGAGAAGCCTGCGCTCGTTGACCAGCGCATTCGCGGTGTACAGCCCGCGCTCCAGGTGGATGCCGAGCACGCCGGCGATCCTTCCCACCACGCGGATCCTCGGGACGTTCACTTCGCGCAGCACGAGGATCAGCGTCACCACGACACCGACGGCGACGGCCGACAACAATCCCGCGGTGAGCCCGATGATCGCGACCGACAGCGCGATCCAGAAGTCGACGCGGCTGATCCGAGCCCACCGCACCAGCTCCGGGACGTTGATGAGCCCCGCGACCGCGACGAAGACCATGGCGGCCAGGGTGGCCTCGGGCATGAGGCTGAGGACAGGGCCGAGGAACAGGGCGACCAGGACGGCGAGCACGACCGTGACGACCGTCGCCAGCTGGGATCGCGCCCCGGCACTCTGGTTCACCGCGCTCTGCGAGAAACCACCCGCCGCGGGCATGGTGCCGAAGAACGAGCCGACGGTGTTCGCCGCACCGGTGGCGAAGAGTTCCTGGTTGCTGTCGATCTGTGGTTCGTCCGCGGTGCGCAGGCTTCGGGCGACGGCTGCGGACTCGAGAAAAGCCATGACGGCGATCGCGAGGGCACCGGGAACGAGCGCGGTGACCTGCGCCAGGTCGGGCAATCCGGGAACGGGCAGTCCGCTCGGCACAGCGGCGATGAGACTCACTCCGAGTCGGTCGATCCCGCCGAGCCAGACCAGGAGGATCCCGCCGACCACGACGACGAGTGTCCCCGGGACCTTCGGCGCCCAGCGCTTCAGCACCACCAGCAGCACCACCGAGCCTGCCGACAGCGCGACCGTCGGCCAGTTGACGCTGCCGAACGCCTCTCCGACGGCGGCCAACGATCGGAAGAACCCGTGCCCCGAGAAGTTGTAGGTCTCCCCCAGCAGCTTCGGCAGCTGACCGACGGCCACCGTGGCGCCGACGCCGATCTTGAGTCCGAGCACCGTGGCCCCGCTGATGTTCTCGACGAGGGAGCCGAGTCGGCCGACCCGGGCGAGAAGCAGGATGATTCCGACCAGCAGCGTGAGCATCATCAGGGAGCCGATCGCGTCCTCCGCGCCGGCTGCGACCCCGGCGGAGACGAGGGTCGTCGCCGTGAGCGTCGCGATCGTCGAGGTCGTCGAGACGCTCATCGCCCGGCTGCCTCCGAGGGCGGCGTAGACCACCATCGGCACGATGCACGTGTACAGCCCCACCTGGACGGGAAGGTTCGCGATCGTCGCGTACGCCATCGCCTGCGGGATCACCACGGCACCGGCCGAGAGTCCGGCGACCACGTCCCGCACGACCCATCTGGTCTGGTAACCCGCGAGCGTGCTGAACAGCCAGGACGGTCTGGTCACTGCATCCTCCTGCCTCCGTGTGGTCGTCCGGCCGAGCGTACTGCGGTCGGGACTCACCATGAACCGCATCTCACCCTGCAGGGGTGGCCCTTCGCCAAGCGGGCCACCCGCTTTAAGTTGTGCACAATTTACTTGCGTGCAATACTCATGGCATGGCCATGACCGACGAGATGGTGTGCTTCTCGCTGTATTCCGCATCACGCGCGACCACGCAGGCGTACCGCACACTTCTGGCGCCCTGGGGGCTCACCTATCCGCAGTATCTCGTGCTGGCCGCACTGTGGCTCGAAGGAGAGCAGACCATCGGCTCGCTCGGTGCGGTGATGCGACTCGACTCCGGCACGCTCTCGCCCCTCGTGCGTCGTCTGGAACAGGCGGGACTCGTCACCCGAGTCCGAGGCGGCGCCGACGAACGGGTCGTGACCGTACAGCTCACCGAGCGTGGACAGGCACTTCGCACCGAGGTCGCCCCGATCCACACCGCGGTCGCCGAAGCCGCCGGGCTGAGCGACGACGATCGTCGGCGCGAGCTCATCGCCGAACTGCACGACATCACCGAGCGGCTCCAGCTCCTCACCGTGAGTCTCTCCGCGCCCGCCCCGGCGGACGCCACTCACTGAACCCCTCCACCCGAAAAGGAAGTCCCATGCGCGCACTCATCCACCCGACGTTCGGCGATCCCGAGCAGGTCCTCCGAATCGAAGACCGCCCCCTGCCCGAGCCCGGCGCCGGCCAGGTTCGTCTTCGGACGGTCCTCTCCCCCATCCACAACCACGATCTGTGGACCGTCCGCGGCACGTACGGCTTCAAGCCCGACCTCCCCGCGGCTTCGGGCACCGAGGCGGTCGGCATCGTCGACGCTCTCGGTGCGGGCGTCGATCACCTCGCCGTCGGCCAGCGCGTCGCGACGGGCGGCACGTTCGGCGCATGGTCGGAGTACTTCCTCGCGAACGCCGCAGGTCTGATCCCCGTGCCCGACGCCCTCTCGGACGAGGACGCAGCGCAGCTGGTCTCCATGCCGTTCAGCACGATCACCCTGCTGCGATTCCTCGACGTGCAGCCGGGCGAGTGGATCGTGCAGAATGCGGCCAACGGCGCGGTGGGCCGCATGCTCGCCCAGCTCGGCGCCGCCCGCGGCGTCAACGTCCTCGGACTCGTCCGTCGCACCGCCGGCATCGAGGAGCTCCGGACCCAGGGCATCGAAGGTGTCATCGCCACGGACCAGGACGACTGGCGGGATCAGGTCGCGCACATCACCGGCGGCGCACCGATCGTCGCGGGCGTCGACTCCGTCGGCGGGTCTTCGGCGGGCGACGTGCTGTCGCTCCTTGCCGAGGGCGGCACGCTCGTGGCATTCGGAGCCATGGACTCCCCCACGATGGAGATCGCCTCGTCCGACGTCATCTTCAAGCAGGCGACGGTGAAGGGCTTCTGGGGCAGCAAGGTCATGCCCAGCCTCGACCCCGGCACACGCGGCGAGCTGTTCGGCGAACTGGTCCAGCGGGTCACCGACGGCACCCTGACCCTTCCGGTCGCAGGCATCTTCGACGCCGCCGACATCGGCGCGGCCGTGCAGGCGAGCAACACCGCCGGGCGCATCGGAAAGGTGCTGCTGCGCTTCTGATCCGCATCTCGACATCGGGGTTCCGCACGTCGGAGCCCCGGTGCAGAGTGTGGGCATGGAGATCACACTCGCCAACCCCGAAGGGCTCGTCGTCAGTCCCGCATTCAGCCACGTCGCCGTCGTGCGGCCGGGGCCGCGGGTGCCACGTCCCGACTGCCGGCTCAGATCCTCCCTCGGACCGGCGTCCGCTCCGCGGTGTCGCCCTCGTCGGGCATCGTCATCTCCGCGCGCACGCCCAGGAGACGCACCTCCCGCTCAGTGTCGAGGGTCTTGGCAAGCGCGAGGGCGGCCGCCAAGAACTCCTCCGGATCGGTCGTCGGTGCAGAGAGCTTGCGCCCGAGCGTCTTCGTCTCGAACGGCGCGTACCGCACCTTGAGATGCACGCGGACGACGGGTCTTCCTTCGGCGGCGCAGTCGTCGAAGGTCTGAACGGCGAGTTCCCGGACAGCGGCGGTGACCTGCGCGG
This sequence comes from Microbacterium sp. Cr-K20, assembly GCF_000708325.1. Lineage (NCBI taxonomy): Bacteria > Bacillati > Actinomycetota > Actinomycetes > Micrococcales > Microbacteriaceae > Microbacterium > Microbacterium sp. Cr-K20. The sequence goes on from NZ_JARE01000070.1 coordinate 50,306, forward strand.
TCGTCGTGAGGTTCTGCTGGTAGGTCGTCTCACGACTGTGGCTGCGCGCCACCCACGGCGTGTCGTCGACGACACTCGGCCCCTGGCCCGAGCCGAGCCCGTGATACCAGACCCCCATCCGCGGACCGAACTCCGCGACCAGCATCTCCTCATCGGCGTCGGCGAGTTCACGGACGGTCGTGATCCCGTGCGCCGCCAGTCGCTTCTGCACCTTGGAGCCGACGCCCCACAGGTTGCGGGTGGGCTTGTCGCCCATCACCTCGAACCAGTTCTCGGCCGTCAGCCGGAAGATCCCCCGCGGCTTTCCGAACTCGGTCGCGATCTTGGCACGCACCTTGTTGTCCCCGATGCCGACGGAGCAGTGCAGCTCAGTCGCGGCCCGCACAGCCGCCTGTGCAGCGGAGGCGATCCGCTCCGGGTCCTCCGTCGTCACACCGAGGAAGCACTCATCCCATCCGATGACCTCGAGCACCACGTCGGGCAGCGATCGGAGCGCGGCCATCACCTCGCCGGAGGCGACCGCATAAGCTTCCTGATCCACAGGCAGGAAGACGGCGTTCTCCGGGGCTTTGCGTGCCGCGATCTTGAGCGGCATCCCCGAACCGATGCCGTGCGCGCGCGCTTCGTAGGATGCGGTCGACACGACAGCGCGCTCCGTGGGGTCACCACGTCCGCCCACGATCACCGGGAGCCCGGCGAGCTCCGGTCTGCGCAGCACCTCGACCGCGGCGATGAACTGATCCATGTCCACGTGCAGCACCCAGTCGGCCATGCAACGAGTGTGGCGGCTGGAAGCGCGCGTGTCACCCCGCTCCGGGCTCCCGGTCGGTCGGCGATCAGCCGATCGCGACGCCGATCGCGGTGACGACCAGGGCGAGCAGGGGAAGCGTCCCCTGCATCAGTGCGGCACGCGCCTTCGCGCGGTCCGAGAGGATGAGCACCAATGCGGCGGCGAGCATCATCGCAGTGCCGGCGAAAACCAGGGTCAGTCCGACGGTGGCCGAACCGACGATCACGAGGCCGATACCGAGCAGGGTCGTGAGTGCGAGGAAGAGGTTGTAGAAGCCCTGGTTGAAGGCCAGCTGCTTCATCGTGACGGCATCCGCCTCGCTGGCGACGCCGAAGATCTTCCTCGTCTCCGGCTCGGTCCACCGCAGCGACTCGAGCGCGAAGATGAAGACGTGGAACGCAGCGGCGGCTGCGGCGAGGACGAGACCGACGATGAGCATGTGCTGATTCTGTCAGACCAGGAAGATCGGCAGCAGCCCGGGGTTGTGCGCATGCACGAGCACCGCGAACACCACGGCGTCGAACAGCAGGTGCACGGTGACGACGTAGGCGAGCGAGTGGGTGCGCAGGAAGATGTAGCCCTGCAGCAGCGCGAACGGGATCGTCAGCAGCGGACCCCATTCGCGGTAGCCCAGCTCCCAGAGGAACGAGACGAACACGATCGCCTGCAGCAGGTTCGCGACCAGGTTCGGGAAGTGACGCCGCAGCAGCGCGAACACCGTGCAGATGAAGAACAGCTCGTCCCAGATGCCCACGGCGCCGACTCCGACGAAGAGCCGGGCGATGAGCTCGGGCGTGTCGACGACCGGCCAGTTCTGGTAGACGCCGCTGGTGATGAAGTAGAAGGGCAGGATCAACCACCCCAGGATCAGCACCGCCACCAGCCATCCCCACTGCAGACGACCCCATCGACGGTGCGTGCGCCACGGGAAGCTGATGGCGCGGTCGCGGTAGACGAACCGGGAGATGACGTAGGGCACCGCGACCGCACCGCCCAGCGCGAGCGTGAAACGCAGCATCGCCAGGTTGTCGAGTTCGGCGGCGAGCGGGATGACGCTGACGATCAGCAGGCCGACGGCGATCAGGGAGAGGTCCCTGGTGAGCGAGGGCGGCCGATGCACGCCGATCACCTTCGCGGTCTCCCGCCGTGCACCCATGCTCACGACCTGGTCCTCAGCCGGCCGGCCGCGTTCGAGCAGCCAGGCGACCAGGATCCCCAGGGCGAGCAGCGCCCAGCCCAGCCACGGGATCTCCAGCACGAAGAACGCCGGAGCAGCGGCACAGACGAGTAACGCCGGCACGAAGGCGAGGCGCAGCGTCGTCTCCCGCCGGACCTCGGTCACGGGCGCGCCCGGCGCCGGTAGACCAGATCGCGGATGTCGCGCCCCTTCGCGATGCCCTTGCGCTCGAACGCGGTCATCACCCGGCCGTCGAAGCGCTCGGCCCACTCCCCGTCGAACGCGCGCTCGAACAGCGGTTCAGCGTCGAGCACCTCGCGCATCTGCAGGGCGTAGTCCTCCCAGTCGGTCGCGAGACGCAGCAGGCCGCCGTCTTTCAGCGCCCTCGCCGCGGTGTCGCCGAATCCCGGCCGCACCAGACGCCGCTTGGTGTGCTTCTTCTTGTGCCACGGGTCGGGGAAGAAGATCCACACCTCGCGTGCCGCAGCCTCGGGAAGGTACGACGAGAGAACCTCGGGTGCGTTCGCCTCGACGACGCGGACGTTTCGGGCACCCTCCCTGTCGGCATCGAGCATCGTCCGGGCGAGGCCGGCACGGAAGACCTCGACGGCGAGGAAGTCGTCATCGGGACGGGAGGAGGCCGCCGCGACGATCGCGTGCCCCTGACCGGAGCCGATTTCCACGTAGAGGTCGGCGGCACGGCCGTACTCCGTCGCCGGATCGAGGCGGGCCTCCGGATGCACCGAGGTCCAGGCGACGTCGCGCGGGACGTCGAGCAGGTAGTGCGGGCCGAGCTCGGTGAAGGCGCGCTCCTGCGCCTCGGACATCCGGCCGCTGCGGCGTACGAACGACACCGGCTCGTCTCGGAAGGTACGGGGTTCGGGCATGATTCCAGGGTAGTCGTCGGCGCCCCGCGCTCCCTGCGTCCGTCGGGGAGGCGTCAGCCCGCCGGGGCCGTGACGAAGTCGATGAGCTCCTCCACACGGCCGAGCAGCGCAGGCTCCAGGTCCCGATAGGTGGTCACCTTCGAGAGGATGTGCTGCCACGCGCGGGCAATGTCGGCCTGTGTCTCATGGGGCCACCCGAAGGCCCGGCAGATCCCGACCTTCCACTCGATCCCGCGCGGGATCTCCGGCCACTTCGCGATGCCCAGGGCGCGCGGGGTGACGCACTGCCAGACGTCGATGAAGGGGTGCCCCACGATGCGGAGGTGCCGGCCGTGCGGGCCGCGCGCGATGGCCTGCGCGATCCTGGTCTCCTTGGAACCGGGCACGAGGTGGTCGACGAGCACGCCGTATCGGCGGGTGGCGCTGGGCGGCTCGGCGGTCAGCAGATCGTCGAGCAGATCGACGCCCTGCAGGAACTCGACGACCACGCCCTCGACACGCAGATCGGCGCCCCAGACCTTCTCCACCAGCTCGGCATCGTGCCTGCCCTCGACGAGGATGCGACTGGGCAGCGCGACGCGTGCGCGCTGATCCGCGACGACGAACGATCCGGATGCGGTGCGCCGCGGACCCTGTTCCTTCGCCGCCGGCACGACGAGCCGCACCGGTGCACCGTCGATGAGGAACCCGCCACCGAGGGGGAACAGGCGTCGACGGCCGACGCGATCCTCCAGCTCGACGTTGCCGCCCTGAACGCGAGTGACCGCGCCGCAGAAGCCGTCGTCGGCGACCTCGACGACCAGATCCGCCTCCGCCGCGACCTGCGGCACCTTCTTCGCGCCGCGGTCGCGCCAGCCTGTCGCCAGCACATCCGAACCGTACATGTCGTCCATGCCTTCCAGCGTATGTGCCTCCGCTGAGGGCGAACGGCGAACCCGCCGCTGGTGCTGTCGCGTGTCGGGCTCTGTGCATAGACTCATGGCATGGGGCTCGGCTGCCGGTCGGAGGGAACACGATGACGAAACGGTGGCTCACGCTGGCCGCACTCGCGCTGGCCGCCGTGGCAGGAGCGTTCACCGCGTCCGCCGCATCCGCCACCGATCCGCTCCCCCTCGATTCCGGATACGTCACCGACCAGGCCGACGTGCTCAGCGCCGATGAAGAAGCCACTGTCGAGGCCCGGCTCGAGGAGCTGACCGCCAACTCGAACGCCGATCTGTTCGTCGTGCTGGTGGACGACTTCACCAACCCGAGCGACAACGTGCAGTGGGCCGACACCGTCGCCGACAGCAACAACCTCGGCAGCGAGCAGTATCTCCTCGCGATCGCGGTGGACGGCCGCAGCTACTACATCTCGGCGGCGCCCGACGGGCCGGTGAGCTTCGACCAGCTCGACGCCATCGAAGACAAGATGGTCCCGCTCGCCGCCGACGGCGACTGGGTCGGGGCGATCACTCTCGCCGCCGATGAGATCCAGGGAGACGGAGGTGCCGGAGCGCTCCGCGTCACCCTCATCGTCGTCGCGATCATCGTCGCCGCTCTGCTCATCTGGCTCATCGTCGCGCTCGTCCGACGCGCGCGGCGCAAGGCCGAGATCCGCCGACGCGGCGCGATGCCGGAGACACCCGACCCCGCTGATCCGTTCTCCACCCTCACCGACGAGCAGGTCGAGACGCAGGCCGGGCTCGCACTCGTGCAGGCCGATGACGCCATCACCTCCAGCAAGGAGGAGCTCGGCTTCGCGGTCGCACAGTTCGGTGAGGGCGCCACCGAGGAGTTCACCCGCGTCGTCGACGCGGCGAAGGCCAAGATCGCTGAGGCCTTCGACCTCAAGCAGAAGCTCGACGACGAGATCGAGGACACGATCCACGACCGCCGGGCCTGGCACATCCGCATCATCCGGATCGCCGAAGAGATCGACGATGTGCTCGACGACAACACCGAGGCCTTCGACGCCCTTCGCAAGCTCGAGCAGAATGCGCCGCAGGAACTCGAGAGGGTCCGAGGCGAACGCGCGGCGCTGAACCCGGTCCTCGCCTCCGCCTCCCCGGCTCTGTCCGCGCTGTCGGCGACGTATGACCCGGCAGCCCTGAGCACGGTCGCGGACAACCCCGCGCAGGCACAGGAGCGCGCCGACCTGGCCGACCGCTCGATCGAGGCGGCCGCCCAGGCGATCGCGGCCGGCCGATCCGGCGAAGCCGCCTTCGCGATCCGCACCGCCGAGCAGTCGGTCGCACAGGCCGCACAGCTCGCCCAGGCGGTCTCGACCTTGGGCGCCGAGCTGGCCGCCATCGAGACACAGTCGCAGGCGCTGGTCACGGAACTACAGGCCGACCTCGCCGCGGCACAGCAGCTGCCGGATACGACCGGTGCGATCGCGGCGGCCTCTTCCGCGACCGCACAGCAGCTCCAACTGGCGCAGGCCGACCTCGCCAGCACGAAGCGCAATCCGCAGCGGGTGCTCGAGGCGCTGAGTGCCGCGAACGCCGAGATCGATGCGGCCATCGCCCAGGGCCGAGAAGGCGTCGAGCGCTCGCGCCGCGTGCAGCAGATGCTCGAGCAGACCCTCGCGCAGGCGAATTCCGAGATCCGTGCAGCGCGCGAGTTCATCGAGACCCGACGCGGCACGGTCGGCTCGACCGCACGAACCCGGCTCGCCAACGCCGAGGCCAGTCTCACCCAGGCGTTGAACCTGCGCGCCACCGACCCCGAGGCGTCTCTGGCCGAGGCCAACCGCGCACTCGCCCTCGCCGGCCAGGCCACTGCCGCCGCCCAGTCCGACGTCCAGGCGTACAACCCGCCCGGGTACGACAGCGGCGGGGGCAGCCCGTTCGGCGGATCCAATTCCTCGTCCGGCGGTTCCGGAATCGGCGGCGACATCCTCGGCGGCATCATCGGCGGACTCCTCGCCGGTGGTGGCGGCGGGTCGTCCCGCCGCAGCAGCAGCGGCTGGCGCTCCTCCGGGGGCGGTGGTTTCCGTAGCTCCGGTTTCGGCGGCGGGGGATCCCGCGGCGGTGGAGGCCGCAGCGGTCGGTCCGGAGGTAGACGCTTCTGATCCGCCACACAGACATTTACGCCAAGCTCTCGAAGACGCCCTCTGAAAGGAACCACGCATGACCAAGCAGTCCATCTTCGGACGTATCTCGACCCTCGTCCGCGCGAACATCAACTCCCTCCTGGACTCCGCGGAAGACCCGCAGAAGATGATCGACCAGCTCGTTCGCGACTACACGAACAGCATCGCCGACGCCGAGTCCGCGATCGCCGAGACCATCGGCAACCTGCGACTCCTCGAGCGTGACCACGAGGAAGATGTCCAGGCCGCGACCGAGTGGGGCAACAAGGCCCTCGCCGCCAGCCGCAAGGCTGACGAGATGCGCAAGAGCGGCGACGCCACCGATGCCGACAAGTTCGACAACCTCGCCAAGATCGCGCTGCAGCGCCAGATCAGCGCCGAGCGCGAGGCGACCGGTGCCGAGCCGCAGATCGCGGCACAGACCGAGATCGTCGACAAGCTCAAGAGCGGCCTCAACGGCATGAAGGACAAGCTCGTCGAGCTCAAGAACAAGCGCAGCGAGCTTCTCGCGCGCGCCAAGGTCGCCGAGGCGCAGACCAAGGTGCAGGACGCTGTCGGCTCGATCAACGTGCTCGACCCCACCAGCGAGCTGGGCCGGTTCGAAGACAAGGTCCGTCGCCAGGAGGCCATCGCTCAGGGCAAGATCGAGCTCGCGGCGTCCAGCCTCGACGCGCAGTTCGAGAGCCTGGAAGACCTCGGCGAGCTGACCGAGGTCGAGGCGCGTCTCGCCGAGCTCAAGGCCGGCGGCAGCGCTCCCCGCCAGGCCATCGAAGGCAACTGACACCACCACCGGGTGTCCCGGGCCGTGCGCCCGGGACATCCGCGCTCTTCTTCTCGGAGGCACCCATGGTGCGATTCCTCGTCATCCCGCAGTGGCAGGGTTCCCCCGCACCGCGCGCGATGCTCCTCGTCGACGGTGCCGCAGCCATCGCCGGAGACCTTCCTCGGGCAGCCACGACCGTGCTGGAGGTGCCGGTCGAGGCGGGTGAATCCCTCGGCACCGGGGTGCGCCGCCTGAGCGCGCTGCTGCGCACACGCGAGCTCACCCACGGGCACATCGACTCGGATACGGTCGTGATCGGCGGCGACTGCAGCATCACCGTCGCCGCGATCGATGCGCTCCCGGGCGGCACCGACGATCTCGCCGTCGTGTGGTGCGACGCCCACGCCGACCTCCACACGCCCGATACCTCTCCCTCCGGAGCCTTCTCCGGAATGGCGTTGCGCGCCCTGCTCGGCGAGGGCGAGGAGCAGCTCGTCCTCTCCCCCGCGATCCGCGCCGACCGGGTGGTAACCGTGGGCGTGCGCAATCTCGACGACGCCGAGGTCGCCCCCCTCGAGGGTCTGACGAACCTCTCGGTCGACGACCTCGAACGACCCGATGCGCTGCTCGACGCGGTCAGAGCGACCGGGGCATCACGGGTCTGGGTCCACATCGACGTGGATGTGCTCGACCCCTCCGACTTCGCCGGTGTCTCCTCCTCCGTGCCGTTCGGGCTCTCCCCCGCAGCGCTGAGCACTGCCATCCGCGCGCTGCGCACCGAGATCCCACTGGCCGGCGCGACGATCGCCGGATTCGCCCCGCGAACGCCGGCCGATGCGGTCGACGACCTCGGAGCACTGCTCCGGTTGGTCGGAGCCGTGGCGTGAACCCGGCTGCGGACTGGCGTCCTGCCGCCGACGAGGCGCTGGCCCGCGGGCGTCGCCTCGACCGTCGGATCCCCGCGTTCCTGCTGCGTTCGCCGATCAGTCGCCTCGGCTATGCCTGGGGCACGGCTGTCGGGTGGCTCTGGGGTTCGCTGTGGAGCACCGGCCCCGTCGAGAGGCGGGCCGGGCTGTGGATCTTCCGGGGCATGCCGAGCTGGACCTTCAACCGTGGGGGCGTGTGCGTCGGCGGGTGCTTCCTCACCGGTGACGCCCGCCCGAGCGATGCCGTCCTGCGTCACGAGGCCGTGCACAAGGAGCAGTGGCTCCGCTACGGCTTCCTGATGCCGGTGCTCTATCTGTTCGCCGGCCGGGATCCGCTGCGCAACCGCTTCGAGATCGAGGCGGGGCTGGAAGACGGCAACTACGTGCGCCGGTCGCGCTGACGCCGCGCTCGCGTGGTCAGCGGTCGGCGGGCAGCAGGCCGAAGCGCTCGGGGGTGCGGATGAGTGCGGGCGAGACCTGCAGCGCGCTCGTCAGGTGCTCGACGATGTCGGCGGTGCCCAGGTAGCCACCGAGCAGCGTGACGCGCGTCTCGATCTCGTCGTCGCACATCATCTCGTCGGCCCACGCGCAGGTCGCGCGTGCCAGGGCCTGACCGGGGGCGCAGGCGCGGCCACTGCCGGGAGCACCGGAACGCTGCTCGCGCGCGAGCCACGTGACGGTCATCCGTCCCGGAGCCTCGATCACGCCGATATCGGCGACCGTGGGCACCTCGATGAAGATGCGGCCGGAGGCGCACAGCGGCAGCGTCGTCAGGAAGACCTCGAGCTCGGTGAGGGACTGTTCGTCCGCCGTCACCAGGTGGTGCGCGCGCTGACGTGCCGCGCGGCGTGCTGCGCGCGTGCTGCGAGTCTCGAACGAGGTGTTCATGATGCTCTCATGGTACACCAAGTGAAGGCTTGCCTTACCTTGCTTCCTCGGGCCGGGCGCGGTCCCGATGCGCACTACTCGGTCGGCTCGACGAGGGCGGCGGTCAGCGCGGAGAGCTCCGCCTCGGTCATCCCGTTGGCCCGCAGGTAACCCGCGGCGGAACCCCAGCGCTCATCGACCTGCTCCAGCAGACTCCGCATCACCGAAGCGGGCGACTGCGTCGCGAGGGCCACCGCATGCACCGCCTCGGGGTGCTCGGCGCGGAGATACGCGGCGATGCGCCGCGAACGCTCAGCCGGCAGCTGCGACTCCGTGAGTGCGTAGTCGGCGATCACGGCCTCACGATCGGCGCCGACGGCGGAGAGGGCGAGGGCCACCGTGACCCCCGTGCGGTCCTTGCCGACCGTGCAGTGCACCAGGGTGGGCGCCCCTGCTGCGATGATGCGGATGGCCTCGACCAGGCGCTCCCCACTCTCCTCCAGCAGATGCAGGTAGAGATCGTCGAGGCTCGTGTCGGCTTCGAAGAACGACCGGACCGAGCCCAGGAACAGCGGGAGGTGCGTGGTGTCCGGTCCCTCGATCTCGGTGGGCTCCGCCGCCACCTCCTCGCCGTCGCGGAGGTCGACGATGTGCTGCACCGTCGCACGGAGCACGGCCGCTCCGTTCGTCGTGGCGCCCGAAAGCTGACCCGACCGCAGCAGCACGCCCGCCCGGATGCGGCCGCCAGACGTCGGGATGCCGCCGACATCGCGGACGTTGGTGACCCCGTCGACGTCGAGGATCATCACGCCTGCGCCTGCGGAGTCCGGGCGGGAACCGGATAGCGTCCGGCGATCACGACGCGGTTGAACGCGTTGATGGAGACGCACGCCCAGCTGAGCGCCGCGTACTCCTTCTCTGTGAAGACGCTGCCGACCAGGTCGTACACCTCGTCGGAGACTCCGTCCTCGGAGATGAAGGTGAACGCCTCGGCGAGCTCGAGGGCCGCGCGCTCGCGCTCGCTGAACACGCCACTCTCGCGCCAGGTCGGGATCTGGGTGAGCGTGTCGGTGTCGATGCCGGCGGCGACGGCGCGGTCGACGTGGATGCGGGCGCAGTATGCGCACCCGTTGAGCTGCGAGCAGTGGATCATGACGATCTCCTTGAGGCGATCGTCGATGCCGTTCGCCGCGCAGATCTGCCCGACGGTCTTCGAGAACGCATCGAGCGCCTGATACGCGGTCGGCTCGGTCTTGGACAGGTGCACACGCGTCTCACTCATGACTCCATGATATTCGGCGCTCGCCCTCGCGGTCGTGGCTCGCGTCGACGACGAAGAATGCACAACGCCACACCAAAGGGCGCTATGCGCGACATAAAGCCAAGCGATTCCGGGTTTTCGCTTGTCGCATTGCTCCAGCATTTCTCCTGCATCATCGCGGAGGAGCAGAATATCCACGTGGCGATCGACATCAGCGAGTTCAGCTATCTTCCCGCACAGGCCGAAGCGCTCGGCGTTCCGCTCCCGGAAGTGGAGCGCCTCACCCTCCCCCTCGCCGATGGACGCTCGGTGAGCGCTCTGCGGTTCGGTGGGGCGGAGCCGCAGGTCACACTGCTGCACGGCGCGGGCCTGAACGCGCACACGTGGGACACCACCTCCCTCGCGCTCCAGCGTCCGCTGCTCGCCATCGACCTGGCCGGCCACGGCGACTCCTCCTGGCGGGACGACGTCGACTACACGCCGCGCACCCTCGCACGCGATGTCGCAGAGGCCCTCGACGCCTGGACCTCACAGCCGCAGGTCGTCGTCGGACAGTCGCTCGGCGGACTCACCGGCGCCGCCCTCGCCGCTTCCCGACCCGATCTGGTCTCCGAGCTCGTGATCGTCGACATCACCCCCGGCATCGACGTCACCGCCGGACCGGCCGCGCTGCGCGAGTTCTACGCCGGCCCCACGGACTTCGCCTCCAGGGACGAACTCGTCGACAAGGCGATGTCGCTCGGCTTCGGCGGCAGCCGCCCCGAGACCGAGCGCGGTGTCTTCCTCAACACCCGCGTGCGGCCCGATGGACGGGTGGAGTGGAAGCACCACTTCGCACACCTCGCCGCACAGGCCCTCGCCGCGCACGATCCGGGTTCGCCCACCGCACCCTCGGTCCTGCACGAGACCGGGTGGGACGACCTGTCCGGGGTGAGCGCCCCGATCACCCTGGTGCGCGCCGCCCGCGGGTTCGTCAGCGAGGCCGATGCCGCAGACTTCCAGCGGCGTGTCCCCGCAGCCCGCGTCGTGAGTCTGGACGCGACGCACAACGTCCAGGAAACCGCACCGGTCGAGCTGGCCGCCCTCATCGCCGCCGCATCCACCGTTCGCGGAATATGACCTTCCGTTCCACACCCGACCCGCACCCTGCCACGCAACTCTAGGCTCGACACAACGGCACACAGCAACTGCCGCACCGAGAGGAAACGCCCATGTTCCGACGCACCCGACGCCTCGCGCTGATCTCCGCGCTCGCGGCCACCGCCGTCATACTCAGCGCCTGCGCCGGCTCCCCTGCGCCCAGCCCTTCCGAGAGCGCCGGCGAGCCCGACCCCGACGCGACCCTGCACGTCGGACTGGTCCTCGAACCGACCAACCTCGACATCCGGCACACCAGCGGCGCAGCTCTCGAGCAGATCCTCATCGACAACATCTACGAGGGCCTCGTCACGCGCACGCAGGACAACGAGATCGAAGGGCGACTCGCCACGGACTACGAGGTCTCCGACGACGGGCTGACCTACACCTTCACCCTCGGCGAAGGCATCCTCTTCCACGACGGCACCGCGCTCACCTCCGCCGATGTCGTCTCCTCGTACGAGACCGTGCGCACGGACGCCACCGTGCAGGGGAACGCCGATTTCGCAGCGGTCTCGTCGATCACGGCGACGGATGCCACCACGGTGCAGATCGTGCTCACCGAACCGAACCAGAACTTCCTGTTCGCCCTGACGGGTCCGGCGGGGCTGGTCTTCAAGACCGGCGACACCACCGACCTGAAGTCGGCCGAGAACGGCACCGGACCGTTCACACTGACCCGCTGGAACAAGGGCAGCACCATCACCTTCGCCCGCAACGACGAGTACTGGGGAGACCCGGCCGGTGTCGCGCAGGTCGAGTTCCAGTACATCCCGGACTTCACGGCGGGCGTCAACGCCGCACTCGCCGGCGACGTCGAGGTGCTCACCGCCGTCGATCCCAACCTCGCGCCGCAGCTCGAGGACTCCGGAGAGTTCGCGCTGACGAAGGGCCGCACCACCGACAAGGCCACGCTGGCGTTCAACAACAAGAAGGCGCCGCTCGACGACGTCCGCGTGCGCGAGGCACTCCGCCTGGCCATCGACCACGATGCCCTCATCGAGGCGGTCGGCGCGGGCACGACGCTGTTCGGCCCGATCCCCGAGCTCGACCCGGGCTACGAAGACCTGTCGGACGTGATCTCGTACGACCCCGAGAAGGCCAAGGACCTGCTCGCCGAAGCCGGCCAGGAAGACCTGGAGCTCACCCTCACAATCCCCGCGTTCTACGGGACGACGGTGCCCAAGGTGCTGATCTCCGACTTCAAGAAGGTCGGCGTCGCCCTCGACGTCAACTCGGTCGAGTTCCCGACCTGGCTCGAAGACGTGTACACGAACAAGGACTACGACCTCAGCTTCGTGCTGCACGTCGAGCCGCGCGACTTCGGCAACTTCGCCAACCCCGACTACTACTTCGGCTACGACAACGCGGAGGTGCAGGACCTGTACTCGAAGGCCCTCGCCGAGGTGGACCCCGACAAGTCCGCCGAGCTGCTCGCGCAGGCCGCCCGCATCGTGTCGGAGGACCACGCCGCGGATTGGCTGTACAACGGCGAGACCATCACGGCCGTGGCTCCGATCGTCACTGGGTTCCCCGAGGACTCGATCAACTCCCGGATCAACCTCGCCGGTGTGACCGTCTCCGCTGAGAAGTAGCGAGCGGTCACCCGTTCGTGATCCGCTACGCACTCGTCCGAGGAGCCCTGCTCATCGCAGGGCTCCTCGTGTCGAGCGTGCTCATCTTCCTCACCCTCCGGGTCTTCCCGGGAGATGTCGCTCAGCTGATCGCCGGCACGCAGGCCTCCCCCGCCGAGGTCGACGCGCTCCGGGAGTCGCTCGGGCTGAACCAGCCGCTGCTCGCGCAGTACACCGACTGGATCGGCGGCATCTTCCGGGGCGACCTCGGCACCTCGCTGCTCTCTGGCGCCTCGGTGGGCGAGGAACTGCTGCTCAAGGCCCAGGTCACCGTGCCCCTCGGCATCATGTCGCTGCTCATCGCCGTGCTCATCGCGGTGCCGTTCGGGATCCTCGCCGCCCTCCTGCGCGGCCGCCGCACCGGCACCGCCCTCAGCGTCGGCGCCCAGACGCTGGCCGCCGTGCCCGTCGTGTGGGCCGGCATGATGCTCATCGTCGTGTTCTCGGTCTGGCTCGGCTGGCTCCCGCCGCAGGGGTTCCCCCGCACCGGCTGGTCGACGCCCGGGCGTGCGATCGAGTCGCTGCTCCTCCCCGCGCTGACGATCGGCGTGGTCGAGGGAGCCATGCTCATGCGCTTCGTGCGCAGCGCGACCCTGCAGGCCGCCGGACAGGACTTCGTCCGGACAGCCGCAGCGAAAGGGCTGACCCGCACGCGCGCGCTCATCCAGCACGGGATCCCGGCCGTGGGGCTCTCGATCATCACGGTGCTCGGACTCCAGGTGGCCGGGATCATCGTCGGATCCGTCATCATCGAGCAGCTGTTCACCCTCCCCGGGATCGGACGGATGCTGGTCGCCGACGTCGGCACCCGCGACCTCATCAAGGTGCAGAGCGAGCTCCTCGTGCTCACCGGCTTCGTGCTGGTCGTGGGCTTCGTCGTCGACCTGCTGCACCGCGCCATCGATCCTCGACAGCGGGAGGCCGCATGACGCCGCGCTGGCTCGGCCGACTCTGGGCCACCCCGACGGGGCGCTTCGGCATCATCGTCGTCGTCGTGATCGCCCTGACCGCGATCGTGGCGCTGTTCTGGACCCCGTTCGACCCGCAGGCGTCGGACATCGGCGACCGCTGGCTGCCCCCGAGCTGGCCGCACCTGCTCGGCACCGACGACACCGGCCGCGACATCCTGAGCCTGCTGATGGCGGGCGCGCGCACGACCGTCTTCGTCAGCGTCGGCGCGGGAATCGTGGCCACGCTCGTCGGCATCGCCCTTGCCGCCCTCGGCGCCCTCACGGCTCGGTGGATGCGTGAGGCCGTCGCGGTGCTCGTCGACATCCTGATCGCCTTCCCCGTGCTGCTGATCGCCATGATGATCTCGTCGGTCTGGGGCGGGTCGCTCTGGGTCGTGGTCTGGTCCGTGGGGATCGGCTTCGGCGTGAACATCGCCCGTGTCACCCGACCTGAGCTGCGCCGGGTGCAGCAGAGCGACTTCGTGCTCGCCGCCCGCGCCGCAGGTCTCACGCCGACGCAGAGCCTCGTGCGGCACCTGCTTCCGAACGTCGCCCCGGTCTTCATCGTGCAGCTCTCCTGGTCGATGGCCGTCGCTGTGCTCGCCGAGGCCGGCCTGTCGTACCTCGGATTCGGCGCGTCGGTGGTCGAGCCGAGCTGGGGCCTCCTGCTCGCCGATCTCCAGCGCTACATCGGCGTGCATCCGCTGTCGGTGATCTGGCCCGGGCTCGCGATCACGATCACCGTGCTCGCACTCAACCTCCTCGGAGACGGGCTCCGCGAAGCGACCGATCCGACCCTGCGGCACCGCGCCGCCGAGGTCCACACCCCGGGAGTGGTCGCATGAGCCTGGTAGTGCAGGACCTGGTGATCGAGATCGACGGGCGCCGCGTCGTCGACGGGATCTCGTTCGAGGTACCCGACGGTGCGCGACTCGGGCTGATCGGCGAATCGGGGTCGGGAAAGTCGCTCACCGCCCTCGCGGTCCTCGGGCTGCTCCCCGACGGCGCGACGGCCAGCGGCAGCATCCGCTGGAACGGCATCGAGCTGATCGGGATGCCGGATCGGGAGCTCGCGAAGCTCCGCGGGGACGACATCGGCATCGTGTTCCAGGAGCCCCGCACGGCACTCAACCCCATCCGGACGGCGGGCCGGCAGATCGCGGAGTCCATCCGCATCCACGAGGGACTCGGTCGTCGGGAAGCCCGGGAACGCGCGATCGCGGAAGCGGCACGCGTACGGCTCCCCGATCCCGAGTCGATCGTGGACCGGTACCCGCACCAGCTCTCGGGCGGGCAGCGGCAGCGCGTCGCGATCGCCATGGCACTCGCCTGCCGTCCGCGGCTGCTCATCGCCGACGAGCCGACCACGGCACTCGACGTCACGATCCAGGCAGAGATCCTCTCCCTGCTGCTCGCGCTCGTCGCCGACGAGGGGATGTCGCTCGTGTTCATCACGCACGACCTCGCCGTGCTCGCGCAGGTCGCGACCGAGGGCGTGGTGCTCGAGCACGGACGCGTCGTCGAAGCGGCCCCCGTCTCGACGCTGCTGTCGACTCCTGCCTCGCCGGTCACCCAGGGCCTGCTGCGGGACGCCACCGCGACTCTCTGGCGGCCGAACGGTGGTGCCGCATGAGCCTGATCGAAACACGGGGACTGCGCCGCGACTTCGTCGTCCCGAAGCGAACCGCATTCGAACGAACGCGCACGCAGACGGCGCTGGCGGCGACCGACCTCGATGTCGTCGAGGGGTCTTCGTTGGGGATCATCGGCGAGTCGGGGTCGGGAAAGTCCACGCTGGTCCGACTGATCCTCGGTCTCGACCGCCCCACGTCCGGGACCGTGTCGATCGACGGACGCCCCGTCGATGCTGCGGCATCCGCGAAGTCGCTGCACTGGCTGCGGCGCGAGACCGGGCTGGTCTTCCAGGATCCGTATGCCTCGCTCGACCCGCGCATGACCGCCGGTCAGATCGTGCGAGAGCCGCTGTGGGCGCTCGGCATCGAGGGAGACCACCGGGCGCGAGTACGCGAAGTGCTCGCCCAGGTCGGGCTCGAGCCCGAGATGGGCGACCGCTATCCGCACGAGTTCTCGGGCGGCCAGCGACAGCGGATCGCGCTCGCGCGGGCGATCGTGCATCGCCCCCGAATCCTCGTCGGCGACGAGCCGCTCTCCGCCCTCGACGTGACGGTGCGCGCGCAGATCCTCGACCTGCTGATCGAGCTCCGCCGCACGACCGACCTCACGCTGCTGCTGGTGTCGCACGACATCGGCGTGGTCCAGAACCTGTGCGACGCGGTCGTCGTGATGAAGGACGGCCACATCGTCGAGCGGGGTTCGGCTCAGGATGTGCTGCTGCACCCCACGGAGGACTACACGAAGACGCTGCTCGCGGCGATCCCGGTGATCCCGGGCGCTCCCCCTCGCCCCTCCAGCGACTGAGCTGCCGCGGATTCTTCGGGTCGTCAGCGCGAACCGAAGAGCCTCCGCCGGCGTCCGGTGGGCTTGAGCACACGCCGCATGTACACCGTGCCGAGGTCGCGGCCGAACTTGTAGCCGACCCGCCCCATGCGACCGGCTTCGACGAACCCCAGCTTCTCGTGCAGCCGGATCGACGCCTCCGCGCCGCTGTCGCTGATCACCGCGACCATCTCGCGCAGACCGATCTGCTCGCAGGCGTCGATGAGCGCCTGCAGCAGGGCCGCGCCGAGTCCCTTCCCGCCCGCGCCCGGCCCGAGGTAGATCGAGTCCTCGACGGTGTACTTGTAGGCGTTCTTGCCGGCCCAGGGCTGCGCGAGCGCGTATCCCATGACCACGCCGGCCGGCGAGACCGCCACGAGGAACGGCAGTTCCAGGCGAGTGAGCAGCGCGTACTTGTCACGCCAGTACGGGATGCTGCTGCGCCGCTCGTCGAGCGTCACAGCCGAGTTGCTCACGAAATGGTTGTAGATCTCGCGGACGTGAGGCAGGTCAGCCGGACGCGCTGCACGGATCGTGTACGAGAAGACCTCGGGCGCGACCTCGGGGCGGAGGTGGCGCGGGAGGACACGGCGGCGATCCCCCGGTTCGAACTGCATGCGCTCAGCCTATTGGGAGCGCGTTCCGCGGCGGTAGATCTGGACTTCTGGGTGCCGCAGGCGCGATCACGCTAATGATCTGTGAACCGCCACGGCGACTCGGGGTCGATGACTTGCACTTCGTCTGCACCGGTTCGGAAGAGGTACGAATCAGCCTCTTTCTCTTGCGGCAGGGGGCACAGTTCCACGACGAACTCCGCCAGAAGCGCAGATATCCGCTCGCTCACTTCGTTTCGATCGCCCCAGCAGACCAGGACATCAGTCGGATGCGGTGGATCGAGCACGACGAACTCCGGGTTGAACGTCACCTCGATCAAGACGTCTTGCGGCCGCGACTCGGTCACGAACTTCAGGTAGAACGGCCCCCAGTCCGCAGTGCGAGAAAAACCGATGGCACCACCAGCGAGGATGCGCGTCACTGCATCTGCGGTCGAACCCGTTACCCCGCTCATTGCAGCCACACGTGGAAGTTCCAGCGAACTCCGTTCCGCCCGAGGTTCATCTTGATCCTCCGGGCCCCGCGCCGTCACGACGGGCTCTGGCTGATCGGCGCGGGCCGGTTCCCGCTCCCGACTCTGCCCCCAGCCACCGATTCAGTGCTTCCGAGGTGCGTCGCGCTGTGCGCCGATTGCAGACGCTTCCGTGCAACCGAACAGTGTCGCCATTCCGCAGTTCGGCAGCCACGCGACCACTCTCCAGCTGTCCCCCGGAAACATTCCAGCCCGCGATGAACAAGTATCCCGTATACGACTTCTCGCGAAAACGAACGATCTCACCCTTCTCGTAGGTGCGTGTCCGCCACCAAGAGGTGGCGACGATGCGATCTCCGTCTATGCGAATCCCCGTGAACGGCAGCCGGACCCAGCACCACGCGCAGATCACCACCGAGCCAGCCAGGAGGCTGATGGCGAAGGGCGGCATCGTCGCGCCGATATCGACCAGCGCGAGCAGCGGCAAGAGGCCGAAGAAGAACGTGGCCGGCCCGAGTCTCCTCGCTCTCTCGGCGAGAGCCTGCTCGCGTATCGACCTAGCGCGCAGCCCATTCCTCACGAGCTAGGCCGCCAGGGCGGCGCGATCCCGCGTCCGGCCCCATATCCGCGATACAGGCGCATCTGTTCGCCTCTCACTGTGACATCCACAAACGGCGTCCGCAGAAAACGAGTACGTCCACCGCGTCCGCCCGCTCGGACATACTGCAATCCGATCGCGACTCGGCGCCGCAGTTGCTCCTCCTCATCGGCCAATGACTGTCGAAGTTCATGTTCGTCATCAGCCAACAAGGCATCCTCGTCGATCTCGTCCAGGAAGTAGGTGTCGTCAAGACTCAAGGAATATAGATTGCTCGCAATTCGGGCGATGCAAGCGACACGGTCGTCACCGAGGCGCGATCTTAGCCAAAGCCTCGCCCCGGACTCGTCCGCCATAACAACGGCGTCGACATTCTGCTTCCCCTCAACCATCGTCGCCAGAAGCGAAGCTATAGCTTGGTTTGAACGCGGCATGGTCACGACATCCACTTCCCATACTTCCACCGTGGTAGATCCGGACCTCTGAGCACCGCGGGCGCGATCGCGCTAGTGATCTGCGAACTGCCACGGCGACTCAGGGTCGTGGCGCGCGAGCCGCGAGACTGTCCTCCCCACGATCTCCGTGAGTGCTACCCCCCAGTCGCCGGACACCCAGAACTTACCAGGCTCGAGAATGGCGCGGGCCATCCGTTTCGCGTCTCGAAGACGCGTCGGCCGCACGTCCCCCCGCGCATCCCGGTAACTCCACCAGAGCGTCGCGAACCATGCTCGAACCGCCGCCTCCGGGGACAGAGCATCGCCACCCTGATCGACAGTCTGCGAACAGGTCTTCATTAGAAGCTTGGCCTCCCGCCCATCGATATCCTCTGAGACAACGTTCGAAAGGAGCCGGAGGAGATCGGCGCTCAGCGACGCGGGGCTCGCGAGCGCTTGGAGCAGCGGCGCGCGCGCAGCGAGACGCACCGCACCTTCATCGATCGCTGAGAGCGTGGCCGGTCGCAGCGGCAGGTCCAACAGAACGCCCTCGTCGGGGCCACGAACAATGCGAACGTAGTCCTGGTTGAAGAATCGCGCGGCGAGTGAATCCGAGATGTCGGTCTCGACCCGGCCGACAAGATCCTTGTGGATGCGAGTCGCGTGATCTCGCGGGACAATGTTTCGAAGAATGCTGAGCGTGTAATGGTGCGGCGTCCAGCACGCGATTTCTACGAAGTCATCGGGGCCGACATCAATCGGATCCAAGGCGACAACACTCCCTGCCAACTCTCCCTCTTCAATATATCCAATGCTCTGCCATACTTCGTCCAGTTCAGTGCTCAATATGCATCCCGCCTGCGCGCCCCCGATACCCAATCACCGAGTATCTCCTGTGGGTATACGAGTGGTAATTCCAGCCAGTTCGATTAAAGGTATTCACTCCACTATTTCCTCGCGAGGTGATGCGCTTGACCGAAGGGTTCCTCAACAATGCTCGCGACGCGATCTGCGTCGCTCGGTAGCTTGCCTTCATAGTTGGCCGCGAGTGTGTGGTTTTGTTCACGAAATTACCGTTTCTCCACTGAGTACTCTTGCGCACCACATTTGTCGCTTGCGAGACCGTACGCAACCGATTGGCCACATTCATGCCTCTAGTGAATTTTGCCCCGTAGTACACCACTCGCGCTGCAACGACGGCTACCTTGATCGCGGCACCGGCGACGGTACCGACGCCGGGCACGAACATTATTGCGGTTGAGACTATGTCCAGTGCAAGCAGCCAGTCGAACTCGCCTGACAGATCGCTGCTCCCGATGGGATCTGTCGGCCAGACGTAGTCGTTGTCGACGCCGCCCTCGACGGGGTCGACCTGAAGGAATCGACCGAGGGCCGGCACATAGAGCCTCGCCCCCATCTCGATCATCAGGACAGTTGATTCCGCTTCAACCGGCTTCCGCGCGCCCTGATGCCATCCGCTCGCGCCATCGTTCTGCCCGGCGGCATTGGCGGCGATAGTGCCGATCGCGAACGTGGTCATATCCAACGGCTGACCGAACGGTTCGTATAGCTGCAGTGCCCCGTGGCCAGCCCCGTCACCGGTCACCAGGGTGTGCCCGAGAAGACTCGGATACTGCCACGACGCTGACACACCGTTCGTCCCTGACGCGCTCAGCGCGACCGACACTCCCCCAGGAAGGGAGCGCCTAGATCAAACGGTCGTGCT
This sequence comes from Microbacterium sp. Cr-K20, assembly GCF_000708325.1. NCBI lineage: Bacteria > Bacillati > Actinomycetota > Actinomycetes > Micrococcales > Microbacteriaceae > Microbacterium > Microbacterium sp. Cr-K20. The sequence goes on from NZ_JARE01000070.1 coordinate 70,076, forward strand.
CCGCAGGCTCGCCGCCCACCCGCCAGTCGATCGCCTCCGCACCCTGCTCCGCGAGGAGCGCATTCACGCGGGAGAACGGGCGGGAGCCGAAGAAGCCGCGGCTGGCGGACAGCGGAGACGGATGCGCAGAGGCGATGACCGGCGTCGAACCCAGCAGCCGCTGCAGGTTCGCGGCGTCCTTGCCCCACAGCACGGCGACGAGCGGCTGATCGCGGGCGACGAGCGTCCGGATCGCGAGCTCGGTGACCTTCTCCCACCCCCAGCCGCGGTGGGAAGCGGCGGCACCGGGGCGCACGGTGAGCACGCGGTTGAGGAGGAGCACGCCTTGATCGCTCCACGCGGTCAGGTCGCCGTGGGGTGCCGGCGGGATGCCGAGATCGCTCTCGCGCTCCTTGTAGATGTTGGTGAGACTGCGCGGCAGCGGTCGCACGTCACGATCGACCGCGAAAGACAGACCGATCGGGTGGCCGGGCGTCGGATAGGGGTCCTGTCCGGTGATCAGTACCCGCACATCCGCCAACGGACGCTGGAAGGCCCGAAGGACGTTCTCACCGGACGGCAGGTACCCGTGCCCCGCCTCCTGCTCGGCGCGGAGTCGCTCGCCGAGCTCGGTGATGGTGTCCTGAACAGGAGCGAGCGCGTCCGCCCACCCCGCGTCGATCTGCCCGTCCGCAGCGAGCTCGGCGAGAGACCGCGCCATCGTCAGTCGATGGAGCGCACGCGCAGGGGTCCGCGCGCGAGCAGGTGCTGCGCCGACTGCGCGACCGGGCGCATCGTGATCAGGTCGAGGTTGACGTGCCCCGGCGACTCCAGCGCATAGGCGATCACGTCGGCGACGTCTCCGGCGAGAAGAGGCGCTTCGACGCCGGAGTACACAGCCTCGGCGGCGACGGCATCACCACCGAGACGGTTCAGCGTGAACTCCTCGGTGTGGACCATGCCGGGTGCGACCTCGACGACGCGGATCGGCTCGCCGTTGAGCTCCTGACGCAGGACCTTCACCAGCATGCCCTCGGCGGCCTTCGCGGCGTTGTACCCGGCGCCGCCCGCATACGCCGACTGCGCAGCGGTCGAGGTGACGAAGATCGTGTCGGCGTGGCCGTCTGCCGCAGCGGCCCGCCGCAGCAGCGGAAGCAGGCCGGCGACCAGTCGCTGCGTCGCCAGCACGTTGGCGTCGAACATCCACTGCCAGTCCTCGACCGAGGCATCCTCGATGCGGTCGGTCCCGCGGGCGCCTCCGGCCACCTGCACGAGCGCGTGTACCGGGCCGGATGCTTCGAGCTCCGAGACCAGCGCGTCGACGGCTGCCGGGTCGGTCAGGTCACACGCGATGGCCGAAGCCCCGGTCTCCGCGGCGAGCGCGGACAGACGGTCCTCGCGTCGGGCGACACCGACGACATCCCATCCTCGTGCCCGGAGTGCGCGCACCGTCGCCGCGCCGATTCCCGAACTCGCACCTGTCACCACTGCACGTCTGTTCACCATGCCTCCACCGTACGATGTTCCGCCGAGATTGCGGAGTCCCGCACGGGGCAGTCGCGGAACCCTCTCTCCCCCGTGATTCCGGGCCTCCGCCGTGTTACGTCACATTTCCCGGTTGTTGTTGACACGGGCCGATGTTCCGTACTCTCGCTGCAACGGCATCCGCCATCCGACCTTCCGACCACTCCTGGGGGAAATCATGTCCGCACCCGAGTCCTGGCGCTTCGAGACCAAGCAGATCCACTCCGGCGCCGCCCCCGACCCGGTCACGAAGGCCCGCGCCACGCCGATCTACCAGACCACGTCGTACGTGTTCGACAGCGCGGACCATGCGGCCAACCTCTTCGCCCTGGCGGAGTTCGGCAACATCTACACCCGCATCCAGAACCCGACGCAGGACGTGCTCGAGCAGCGTCTCGCCGCGCTCGAAGGCGGCACCGGCGCCCTCGTGCTCGCTAGCGGCCAGGCCGCCTCCACCTTCGCGATCCTCAACATCGCTCAGGCAGGCGACCACTTCGTCGCCTCGAGCTCGATCTACGGCGGCACCTACAACCTCTTCAAGTACACCCTCGCCAAGCTCGGCATCGAGGTCACCTTCGTCGAGAACCAGGATGACGCCGAGGAGTGGCGCCGCGCGGTCCGCCCGAACACGAAGCTGTTCTTCGCGGAGACCATCGGCAACCCGCAGATCAACATCCTCGACATCCGCGCCGTCGCCGACATCGCACACGAGTCCGGCGTCCCGCTGATCGTCGACAACACGATCGCCACCCCGTACCTGATCCGTCCGTTCGAGTTCGGCGCCGACATCGTCGTGCACTCGGTCACCAAGTTCCTCGGCGGACACGGCACCACCATCGGCGGCGCCATCGTCGACGGCGGAACGTTCGAGTGGTCGAAGAACGTCGACAAGTTCCCGGGCCTCACGGTTCCGGACCCCTCGTACCACGGCGCCAGCTACACCGCCGCGGTCGGCGACCCGCTCGCCTACATCATCAAGGCCCGCGTGCAGCTGCTGCGCGACCTCGGCTCGGCCATCGCGCCGCAGAGCGCGTGGAACCTCATCCAGGGCATCGAGACCCTGTCGCTGCGCATCGAGCGTCACGTGCAGAACGCGCAGGAGATCGCCGAGTGGCTCGACAGCCGTGACGACGTCGCGACCGTCAACTACTCGGGTCTTCCCTCCTCGCCGTGGTACGCCAAGGCGAACGAGTACGCCCCCAAGGGCGTCGGCGCGGTGCTGTCGTTCGAGCTCAAGGGCGGTGTCGAGGCCGGCCGCGAGTTCGTGAACAGCCTGTCGCTGTTCAGCCACCTCGCCAACATCGGCGACGTGCGCTCGCTCGTCATCCACCCCGCGTCGACCACGCACGCGCAGCTCACCCCCGAGCAGCAGCTCACTGCGGGTGTCACCCCGGGCCTCGTCCGCCTCTCCGTGGGCATCGAGAACATCGACGACCTGAAGGCCGACCTCGACCAGGCTCTCGCTGCGGCACGCGCCGTGTCGGAGGCTGCTCGCGCCTGACGTTCCACACGCACCACCACGAGGATGCCTCGGACCACGCGGTCCGGGGCATCCTCGCGTTCGCGGGCGCGGGCATCACCCGGCCGACCCACAGGCGGCGCCGTCGAGAATGGGATCCCCGCTGTGAGGAGAGCATGATCGACGTCGAACACCGACCACCGCTCGCCCGACGCCCCACGACGCGCCATGCCCGCCGTCTCGCGATCGCCGGCATCGCCGTGCTGATCCTGCTCGTGTGCGGCTGGATTCCCGGCGTGATCGGCACCGCCGTCGCCGCCGTCCTCCCCTGGCTCGGTCTCGTCCTGCTCGCACTCGTCGTCATCGCGTTCTTCCTCGCCCGGCGCGTGATCGTCCTCCTCCTGGTGCCCGTGCTCCTCTGGGTCCTCGCGATGGCCCCGGCGTTCCCCGGCCTCCCGGCATCAGCCAGTGCGGAGAGCGAGCTCACGATCGCCAGCCAGAACGTGCGCGCGCACTCCGGCAGCGCTGCCGCCTCCGCCGCAGAACTCGCGCAGAGCGAGGCGGATGTGATCGCCCTCACCGAACTCGACGGCGACAGCCTCTCCGCCGCGAGCGAGGTGCTCGCCGACGCCTACCCGCACTCCTACACGGTCGGCACGGTGGCGCTGTGGAGTCGATACCCCCTGGCGAGTGCCGAACCGCTCACTCTCGGGCTCAGCTGGAAGCGCGCGCTCCGCGTCGAGGTGCAGAGCCCCGCGGGCCCGGTCGCCGTCTACGTGCTGCACGCCGCCTCCGTGCGCCCCGGGCAGCAGCAGGACCGCGACACGATGCTGAACGGCATCGCCGAACAGGTCGCCTCTGACGCGGCCTCCGCGCTCGTCGTGGTCGGGGACTTCAACGCACCGTCGACGGACCCGAGCCTGGCCGCGCTGCGAGCGGAAGCCGAGTGGGCACGGCCGACCGACGGAACCCTCGGGTTCACGTGGCCCGCCGCCTTCCCGCTCGTCCGGATCGACCAGGTGTTCGTCCGCGGACTCGATGTCGTCGCCTCGAGCACTCAACGCGCCGGGAACAGCGACCACCTCGCCACGATGACCCGCGTCCGCTGAGTCGACCGCCCCGTCGTCCGGGCCGTCGCGCGCACGGCGACACGACACCGGGTCGTAACCTGCCGCCGCCGGGTGCTCGACCAGGCGACAATGGAGGGATGGACTGGCAGACGACCTCCGAGGACACGGTGCCGTCGGCGCCCGTGACGGAGGCCGACGTGCGGCTGCTCCGTGCCCGCCCACCGGCGACGGGCGCGTGGCGCGACGGCGACCCGGTCGGCGGTAGGCGTTTCGCCGCGTTCGGCGCCTTCTCGACCGAGAGCGGCCGGGAGCTGCCGGGTATCCGCATCGCCTACGAGTCGTGGGGCGAACTGAATGCCGCTCGCGACAACGCGATCCTCGTGCTACATGCGCTCACGGGCGACAGCCATGTGCGGGGTCCTGCAGGCTCCGGCCATCCGACCGTGGGGTGGTGGGAAGACATCACCGGCCCCGGTGCGCCGCTCGACACCGACCGCTGGTTCGTGATCGCACCGAACATGCTGGGCGGCTGCCAGGGGTCCACCGGGCCGGCGAGCGTCGCCCCCGACGGCTATGAGTGGGCGTCGCGCTTCCCCTACCTGACGATCCGCGACCAGGTGGCGGCGCAGGTGCGGCTCGCCGATGCGCTGGGCATCGACAGCTGGGCCGCGGTCATCGGCGGATCCATGGGCGGCATGCATGCCCTGGAGTGGGCGGTGACGCACCCGGAGCGCGTACAACGGCTGGCTGTGCTCTCCTCTCCCCCGGTGACGACGGCCGACCAGATCGCGCTGAACACCGTGCAGCTCGAGACCATCCGGATGGACCCGCGGTTCCAGGGCGGCGAGTACTACGACCTCGGAGACGGTGACGGCCCGCACCGCGGACTCGCGCTGGCACGGCGGATGGCTCTGCTGAACTACCGCAGCCCGATCGAGTTGAACCAGCGCTTCCAGCGGTCGTGGCAGTCGGATGTCTCACCTCTCGGTCACGGCGGGCGCTTCGCCGTGGAGTCGTACCTCGATTTCCACGGTAACAAGTTCACCCGTCGCTTCGACGCGAACAGCTACATCACGCTCGTCGAGGCCATGAACTCGCACGATGTCGGCCGCGGGCGCGGCGGTGTCGAAGAGGCGCTGCACGCGGTCACAGCCACGACGCTCGTCCTCGGTATCGACAGCGACCGGCTGTTCCCCGTCGACGGACAGCAGCGCATCGCCCGCAGCATCCGGAACGTGATCGACGGGGAGGCCGTGGTGGTCTCCAGCGACTTCGGGCACGACGGCTTCCTCATCGAGACCGAGGTCGTCGGCGCGAACCTGCGGCGGCTGCTCGAGAGCTGATCCGCGTCGCTCAGCCCGGAACGAACCGCCACGGCAGTTCGCCCGCCTCGAGACGCCCCTGCTCCCACGCGAACGCCTGCGCGGCACCCGAACCGAGAACACGGGTCTGGAACAGCTGCACGGCGCCGCCGGAAGACAGCGCGGATGCTGCGTCGGTGAACGCCGACAGCTGATGCAGCGTGATCCAGGTCGGCGGATACAGCATCCACTCCCCGGCACCGTGCCGCGCGAGAGCCTCGGCGGCACGGACCCAGGCGATCTCGGCCACCTCGTCTTCGGACGGTGAAGGATCGGTGGACGGCGCCGCAGCGAGGAAGAACCAGGTACGGATGCGCGTGGGTGCCTCGACCGGCGGATGCCATTCGGAGAACGCCACCAGCTCCTCGACGACGACCCCGACCTCTTCGAAGGTCTCCCGGATCGCGGCACGACGTGCGTCCTCGACCTCCTCGTCACCGTCTCGGAGGTCGGCCGGCTCGACCTTGCCACCGGGAAAGACCCACGCACCCGCGAATGATCCACGATCGGGACGCCGCATCAGCAGCACTTCGAAGCCGGGGTCGGCTGCGCGCAGCAGCACGACCGTGCCGGCGACGGGGAGCGAGGAATCGGGCGCGATCACCCCGTCACTCTACGACGCGACGCGTTCCCTGGCCGCGGGACGACGCGCTTCCACGCGGTAGGACAGCAGGGCGATCAGCAATCCCGCCACGGCGAGCGCGGCGCCGGTCCATGCGGGAGCCGTGAAGCCCCAACCTGCCGCGATCACGAGCCCACCGAGGAAAGCGCCCAGGCTGTTCCCGATGTTGAGGGCCGAGTGGTTCATCGCCGCCGCGATCGACTGGTTGTCTTCGGCCACATCCATCAGTCGCGTCTGGATCGTCGGGCTCAGCACCGACGACACGAAGCCGACCACGAAGACCAGCAGCCCGAGCGTCACGATCCAGAAGGCCAGGACCGCGAGCAGGCCGAGGACGACGACGAGGGCCGCGAGCCCGAACAGCAGCGTGCGGCGCAGGTCGATGTCTGCGAGGTGGCCGCCGACGAGGTTTCCCGCGGTCATGCCGAGCCCCATCAGCACCAGGACGATCGGCACCGCCCAGTCCGGCGACCCGGCGACCTCGGTCACGAGAGGCGCGATGTAGCTGTAGACGGCGAAGAAACCACCGAAACCGATCGCACCGACGCCGAGCGTGAACCACACCTGCGGGATGCGGAAGACTCGCAGCTCCTGACGCATCGTGCGTCCGGGATCACCGGGGTGCTGCGGCACGAACACCGCGATGAAGACCGTCGCCAACGCGAACACGAGCGCGACGACGGCGAACGCCGCGCGCCACCCCCACTGCTGTCCGAGGAACGTGCCGAGCGGCACGCCGACCACGTTGGCGACCGTGAGGCCAGTGAGGATGAACGCCACACCCTTGGCGCGGTTCCCCGGACCCATGACGTCGGCCGCGACCAGGGCGCCGATGCCGAAGTACGCGCCATGCGGGAGCCCTGCCAGGAACCGGGAGGCGGCGACCAGTTCGAACGTGGGCAGGATGACTGTGAGCGCGTTGAAGACCGTCAGGGCGAGGGCCAGCACGATCATGACCCGGTGCCTCGGGAAGCGCGCGACGAAGCCGGCGATGGTCGGCGCACCGACCACGACGCCCAGCGCGTACAGCGAGATCAGCCAACCGGCCTGGCTCAGCGCGTCTTCCTGGCTGGTGGCCCAGAGCGAGGGCAGCAGGTCGGCGGCGATGTTGGGCAGCAGACCCATGACCACGAACTCGGTCATGCCGATGCCGAAGCTGCCGATGGCGAGAGAGAGGAGCGCCCACTTCGCCGCACCCCTCGATTCAGTCGAGGGATTCACCGGTACAGCCTAGCGGCCGTCCGACGCCACGCCGTCCGTGCTCGTCCGCTCACGCAACATGAAGACGTCGACCTCGTCCTGCCTCTCGAGGACGAAGCCGTGGCGTTCATACAGCGCCCGGGCAGGACTGCCCTGGAGCACGTTGAGACGATGGGGCACGTCATCGTCCAGGAGCATCGTCAGGATGCGACCTCCGACGCCGGCCCCCTGGTGCGAAGGAACGATGTAGAAGTGCTCCAGCCAGCGCGACCCGCCTTCGTCACGGAGCGCGACGGAGCCGACCTCCTCTCCGTCCACGATGATGACGCGGGTCTCCTCCGGCGCGAACGCGTCCCGGAACCGCTGCCGCACACGCACATCGTCATAGCGACCGAGCCTCGTCAGATCGGACCGGAGCACGATCGCCCGCAGTTCCGCGATCCAGTCGACGTCATCGTCGACAGCCGGACGTGTCCGGACCTCGGCAGGAGCGCGCCGATCAGTCATCCGACTCCTCGATCGCCGCCTCGAGTCGCTCGATCTTCGCCTCGAGCTCGCCCGAGTACCCGGGGCGGATGTCGGCCTTGAGCACCAGCGACACCCGCGAGCCGAACGGCATGACCGCCTCGGTGGCGCGCTTGACGACGTCCATCACCGTGTCCCAATCGGGACCCTCGACCTCGGTGAACATGCTCGTCGTGCGGTGCGGCAGCCCCGACTCGCGCACCACGCGCACAGCCGCGGCCACCGCGTCGTGCACGGAGGCATCGGTTCGCTCGGTTCCTTCGGCGGGTGTGCCGCTCGGGGCGACGGAGAAGGCGATCAGCATGGGTTCACTCCTGGAGTTTCGGATGACGGACGGGCACGCGCAGGAGAGCGCGGAGGCCGAGGACGAGCAGGACGAGGAGAAGGACGTTTCGCACCGTCAGCACGGCGACGGGAAGCGCTTCAGCGCGCAGCAGGGCGTCGTAGCCGAGCGGATACACGAGACAGGTGAGCAGACAGAGCGCGAGCACGATGACCGCGGGCATGCGCGCTCTGGCGCGATCGAGCACGATCCACAGGATCACCGGCGCGATGAGCCAGGTCTGGAACTGGGGCGAGCCGACCTTGTTGGTGACGATGAGCAGCGTCACGAGTGTGAGGGCGAGCGGCGGGAACAACCGGGGGAAGGCGGCACCGCGCATCGCCTTCACCGCGCCGATCGCCGCGACCGCCAGCACGCAGATCATCATCAGCGGGGTGAGGGCCGCGGCTACGGCATCCACCCCCGGCGCCGTCACCTGGAAGGTGAGGATCTCGAAGCTGTACTCGATGCGTGCAGCCCCCGCGACAGCGAGCCAGAGGAACGGCGTCGCCGCCACCGCCTCGATCTGCAGCCCGCGCCCGGTCTGCTCGGTCAGGAACCCGAGGATCTCGGTGTCCGCGCCGAACAGGAGCAGCAGCGCCACGACACCACCCGTGACGATGATCGCCGCGAGCAGCACACGCCACCGCGCGCGGACCGCGACGACGGCGGCCACGACGAGCGCGCCGGGCCAGATCTTGATCCAGGCGCCGGCCGTCAGCAGGGCGGCGGCGATCATCGGTCGCGCGACGAGCCAGAGTCCCCCGATCACGGCGAGGGGCACGGTGATCGCGTCGATCCGGTACAGCGCGATCGGACCGAGCAGCAAGACGGCCCCACACCAGAACCAGGCAGCGACCCGCCGCGCGTGCGAGGGCGAGCGCCCGATGAGCACGCCGAAGGCGACCGCATCGAGGACGATGACCAGCACGGCCCAGCCGACGAGGTAGGCGCTCGAGACGCCGAGCACGGGAACCAGAGGCGCGGCGAGTCCGGCGGCGAGCAGCATGGGCACCAGCGCGAGCTGGGGGTAGACCCAGGTCTCGGTGATGCCGACGATCGGTCCGCCCCCGAGAGCCGCCGACGCCCACGGCTCATACACGAGCACGACATCACCCATGGGCTGGCTCGGATACACCCACCCGAGCAGCGCGGTGAGCAGGTGGACGAGGAGGAATGCGCCCCACAGGACGAGCACCCTCGTCGTCGAGTCGCGGCTCACGCCAGGACGTCCTGGATCGCGTGCGGGAGCGCCTCGGCCACGTCCATCGCGACGATCGGGTGACCCGGGCCGCCGGCGAGCGTGCCGGCCGCGATCCGCGCGGCATGACCATGCAGCCAGGCACCTGCGGCGGCGACCTCGGCGAGCGCGGCTCCGGGGTTCGCGGCCATCACCGCTCCGAGCACGCCGGCGAGCACGTCTCCGGTTCCGGCCGTCGCCAGCCACCCCGTTCCCGCTGCGACGGCGATGACGGCTCCGTCGGGGTCGGCGATCAGCGTCCGCGCCCCCTTGAGCAGCACGGTGCCGCCGATCTTCGCGGCCACCTGCCGCGCCGCATCCGCCCGCTCGTCGTCTTCGTCGTCGTGGGGCTGCACGCGGAGGCGCTCCCGCAACCGGGCGAACTCCCGTGCGTGCGGGGTGACGAGGAACGGTGCCCGTGCTCCCGGCGCGACGTCCAGCGCACCCGCATCGATCACGACGGGGACCGTACCGGCGAGGATCTCGCGCAGTGCGACGCTCTCCGCGTCCGTCCGGTGCGAAGGATCCGTGCCGGAGCCGATCACCCACGCGCCGACCCGCGAACTGCCGATGTCCGCGCCCACGACGGTCTCGGGTCGCCGCGCGAGCACCGCGTCAGCCACCCGTTCCGCGCCCACGTACCGCACGAACCCCGCTCCGGATCGCCACGCCGCCTCGACTCCGAGCACCGCGGCGCCGGGGTATGCGGGAGATCCGGTACGCAGCGCCACGACCCCGCGGGCGTATTTGTCGTCCTCCGCCGTGGGCGCACGGAACAGGCGCGCCGTATCGCTGCGTGACCACTCCCGCACCTCGATCATGACTCCACGTTAGTGCGACGGCCCGAGACGCACGCCCGCGGGGGTAGCGTCGAACGGTGAGTCTTCTCTTCTCCCCACTGAGCATCCGATCCGTCACCTTCCGCAATCGCCTCTGGGTCTCGCCCATGTGCATGTACAGCGCCGTCGACGGCGTCGCTCAGGAGTGGCACCACGCCCACCTCGCCCAGTTCGCCTCGGGCGGCGCCGGGCTGATCGTCGCCGAGGCCACCTCGGTCGTCCCCGAGGGCCGGATCTCCCCTCGTGACCTCGGCCTCTGGAACGACGACCAGCGTGACGCGCTCGCGCCGATCGTCCAGGCCATCCACGACCGCGGAGCGCACGCCGGCATCCAGCTCGCGCACGCGGGTCGGAAGGCCTCGACCTGGTGGCCCTGGGCTCCTCTGCGCGGCTCCGTCACGCAGGAGGACGGCGGCTGGACGACCACCGCGCCCTCGGCCGTGGCGTTCGACGGCTTCGAGGAACCGGTCGCCCTCGACCTGGCGGGCATCGACCGTGTGGTCGAGGCCTTCGCGTCCGCCACGCGCCGCGCACTCGACGCCGGCTTCGACGTCATCGAGATCCACGGGGCGCACGGCTACCTTCTGCACCAGTTCCTGTCGCCGCTGTCGAACCTGCGCGACGACGAGTACGGCGGATCGCTCGAGAACCGTGCCCGACTGCTGCTCCGCGTGGTGGACGCCGTTCGTGCCACCGCCGGCGCCGAGGTGCCGCTGCTCGTGCGCATCTCGGCCACCGATCACGCGGACGGCGGCTTCACCCCGGAGGAGGCGACGATCGTCGGCGACTGGGCGGCACAGCACGGGGCCGACCTGATCGACGTCTCCAGCGGCGGCCTCGTGGCGCATCAGCGGATCGACGTGTTCCCCGGCTACCAGGTGCCGCTCGCCGAGAGGGTGCGCCAGGGCGGCCGCATCCCGGTGTCCGCCGTCGGGCTCATCACCGCGTCGGCCCAGGCGGAGCAGGTGCTCGCCGACGGCGCGGCGGACGTGATCTTCGCGGGTCGGGAGTGGTTGCGTGACCCGCACTTCGCCCTCCGCGCCGCGCACGAGCTCGGTGCGGAGATCGCCTGGCCCCCGCAGTACGAGCGCGCGCACTGGCGCTGAGCGGGAGCGCACGCGACGAAGGCCGCCGATCCTCCCGGGTCGGCGGCCTTCGCGTATCTGTCCGGATCAGCGTCCGCGGAAGCGACGCGTCGCGTCCTGCACCTCGCCGACCAGCTCCTCCAGGATGTCCTCCAGGAACAGCACGGCGGTGGTGTTCCCCTGCGCGTCGCGCACCTTCGCGAGGTGGCGGCCCGCGCGGCGCATGACGGCGAGGGCATCCTCCAGATCCGTATCCTCCTGCACCGGCACCATGTGGTGGATGCGCTTGGCCGGGACCGGCTGGATCATCTTCGTCTCGGCATCCGGCCCTTCGGATGCGCGGAGGATGTCCTTCAGGTGGACATACCCGATCGGTACCGCTTCGTCGTCGACGATCACGTAGCGGGAGAACCCGTAGCGGGACACGGCCTTCTCGATGTCGTCCGGCGTGGTCGACTGCGGCAGCGTCACGAGATCGCCGAGCGGCACGGCGACATCCCGCGCCTTCTTGTCGGTGAACTCGACCGCGGCGGCGACCGTTCCCGCGGTGTCCATCAGCAGACCCTCGCGTCGCGACTGGCTCACGATGGTCGCGACCTCGTCGAGCGTGAACGTGGAGGCCGCTTCGTTCTTCGGCTCCACCCGGAAGAGGCGCAGCACACCGTTGGCGGCCGCGTTGAGCACCCAGATCACCGGCATGAACACCTTCGACACCCATACGAGCGGCGGCGCCAGGATCAGCACAGCACGATCCGGCACCGAGAACGCGAGGTTCTTCGGCACCATCTCGCCGAACACGACGTGCAGGAACGAGACGATCAGCAGCGCGATCGCGAAGGAGACCGCGTCGACGGCTCCGTCCGGCCAGCCGAGCGCATGCAGCGGGACGGCGAGCAGGTGGTGGATCGCGGGCTCCGAGACGTTCAGGATCAGGAGCGAGCAGATGGTGATGCCGAGCTGCGAGGTCGCGAGCATCAGAGTCGCGTGCTCCATCGCGTACAGCGCCGTCTTCGCTGCACGCGAGCCCTGGTCTGCGCGCGGTTCGATCTGCGACCGCCGAGCTGAGATCACCGCGAACTCTCCACCGACGAAGAACGCGTTCGCGATCAGAAGCACGACGAGCCAGGCGAGTCCTCCCCAATCGTTCATCGGGTGGCCTCCTCTCCCCCGTCGAGCGGACTCGGAACGTAGCGGACGCGGTCGACGCGCCGGCCGTCCATGCGGACGACCTGGAGGATGCCGCTGTCGAGCGGCACCTCGTCGCCGACCGAGGGCACGCGCTCGAGCACGCTCATGACGTAGCCGCCCACTGTGTCGTACACGTCGCCCTCCGGCACCTCGACGCCCGCGCGACGGCGCAGCTCATCGGGCCGCAGCTCGCCGGGGAAGGTCACACCCTCCCGGTTGCGGATGACTCCTGCTCTGGTGCGGTCGTGCTCGTCGGCGACCTCGCCGACCAGCTCCTCGACGAGGTCTTCGAGGGTGACGAGACCCGCAGTCCCGCCGTATTCGTCGACGACGACGGCGAGCTGGTAACCGCGAGCACGGAGCTCGGAGATCAGGGCGTCGACGTGCACCGTCTCGGGTACGCGCAGGGGCTCGGTCGCCAGAGCACCGACGGGGACGTCGATCCGGCGATCACGCGGCACCGAGATGGCCGCCTTGAGGTGCACGACGCCCGTGATGTCGTCGAGATCGTCGTCGTACACGGGGAAGCGGCTGTGGCCGGTCCGTCGCGCGAGTTGGATGACGTCGTCCACCGAGTCGCCCGCGGCGATCGCGTGCATGCTCGGCCGCGCGGTCATCACATCGGCGGCGGTCAGCCGGGAGAACATCAGGGTGCGGTCGAGCAGCGTCGCGGTGTCGGCCTCGAGCAGCCCCGCATTGGCGGAGCGTCGGACGAGCGAGGAGAGCTCCTCCGCGCTGCGGGCGCCGGAGAGCTCCTCCTTGGGCTCGATGCCCATGCTCCGCAGCACGCCGTTGGCACTGCCGTTGAGCACGACCACGGCCGGTTTGAAGACTGTCGTGAAGGCGACCTGGAAGGGGATGACGAGCTTCGCCGTCGCCAGCGGCAGGGCGAGCGCGAAGTTCTTCGGCACGAGTTCGCCGAGGATCATCGAGAGCACGGTGGCGACGAGCATCGCCACGATCGTCGCGATGGGCGCGACCGCCGCCTCCGGGATGCTCCAAGCGAGGAGCGTCGGACGAAGCAGGTTCGACAGCGCCGGCTCCATCGTGTAACCGGTGAGCAGCGTCGTGAGCGTGATGCCGAGCTGCGCTGCGGAGAGATGCGTGGACGTGTGCCTGAGGGCGCCGATCGTGAGCGAGAGCCGGGATTCACCTCTGGCCTGTCGCGCCTCGAGCTCGGCGCGGTCGAGGTTGACCAGCGCGAACTCGCTGGCGACGAAGAGGCCGGTGCCGACCGTGAGAAGGAGCCCCACGCCCAACATGATGTAGTCCATCAGCGGTTCCTCTCCTGCGAGAGAGGCGGACAGTGGGGCGATGTTCTGCAACTGGGAGGGTCGTCCATTATGCGGACGATTGTACAGAAGACGACTGTGCTCGCGCTCGCGATCACCAGCTGACGGGCAGCGCCTTGCCCTCTTCGTACCCCGCCGCCGACTGGAGTCCGACCAGCGCGCGATCGTGGAACTCCGGCACGGACGACGCGCCCGCATACGTGAACGACGAACGCACGCCCGAGGTGATCATGTCCAGCAGGTCCTCCACGCCGGGACGCAGGGGGTCGAGATAGATCTTGGACGAGGAGATGCCCTCGGCGAAGAGCTCTTTGCGGGCCCGCTCGTAGGCGTCGAGTCGGCCGAAGCGCGCCTGCACCGCCTTGGTCGACGCCATGCCCCAGGATTCCTTGAACAGGCGTCCGTCGCCGTCGCGCTGCAGCTCCCCCGGCGCCTCGATCGTGCCGGCGAACCACGAGCCGACCATGACGGATGCCGCGCCGGCCGCGAGCGCGAGCGCGACGTCGCGGGGGTACCGCACGCCGCCGTCGGCCCAGACATGGGCGCCGAGCTCCTTGGCGGCCTGGGCGGTCTCGAGCACCGCGGAGAACTGGGGGCGGCCGACCGCGGTCATCATGCGCGTCGTGCACATCGCCCCCGGGCCCACGCCCACCTTGAGGATCGTCGCGCCCGCATCGACCAGGTCGGCGACGCCGTCGGCGGTGACGATGTTGCCGGCGACGATGGGCAGACCGAGGTCGAGCTCGGCGATCGCACGCAGAGCTCGCAGCATGCTCTCCTGGTGGCCGTGTGCGGTGTCGACGACCAGCACGTCGACACCGGCTCCGGCGAGCGCCTTGGCCTTCGCTGCGACGTCGCCGTTGATTCCGACGGCCGCGGCGACGGCCAGACGCCCGTCGGTATCGACGGCCGGGCGGTACAGGGTCGAGCGCAGCGCACTGCGCGCGCTCAGGGTGCCCACGAGATGTCCGTGATGGACCACGGTCACCAACTCGACGTCGGCGTCCGTGATGACGTCGAAGGCGTGCCGCTCCGAACCGATGTCGTCCGCGTCGATGGACGGCGTCCCGCGGTGCACGAGATCTCCGAGCTGGGCATCCGGCAGAGCGGTGGCGAGTCTGGTCGCCGGGAGCACGCCGAGGATCCGGCCGACCTCGATCGGCGCGGCACCCTGCGCCACCACGATCCCGTGGCCGGCGGCGGCCGGGAGCAGACGGAGGGCGTCGGAGACGGAGGCCTCGGGCGGGAGCACGATCGGGGTGTCCCAGAGGACCGGCTGCGCCTTCACGTCGCGGATCGCGGAATCGAGGTCCTGCAGCGGCAGGTCCTGGGGAAGGACGCCGAGCGCACCTCGGCGGGCGAGCACCGCCGCGATGCGCGGTCCGGTCACGGAGTTCATGTTCGCGGCGACGATCGGAAGGGTGGCCGGGGTGCCGTCCAGTGGTGCCAGATCGACCTGAAGACGGCTGGTGACCCCGGATCGCCGCGGCACCAGGAAGACGTCCGAGTAGGTCAGGTCGACGGTCGGCTGCGCTCCAGAGAACTCCATGTCTCCACGGTACCCAGATCGCAGCCGCGTGGGCGCGTCGCTTCCGACGATTCCTCGAGCGAAACACGTTAGGCTTGTTGGTCGAGAGTGTGCGGATCCGAACGCATCCTGCGTCGACGTCCGCACCAGAGAGCTTCAGCGATGAAAGAGGGCGATCGAGAGTGTCGAACCAGGTGACCGGCGTCAACGGCGACGGGGGGTTCGGAGCCAATTCCTGGCTCGTCGAAGAGCTCTACGAGCAGTTCAAGGTGAACCGCGACTCCGTCGACAAGGAGTGGTGGCCGATCCTCGAGAAGTACCACTCGGACACGTCCTCATCGGCACCCGCCGCCGCGGACACGTCGGCACATCCGGTGACCGCCCCGATCCCGGTGATCGGCTCGCAGCCGGTCGCCCGCACGACCGCGAAGCCCGCGGCCGCCGCGCCGATCCCGGCCCAGGCGCCCAAGCCCGCGCCCAAACCCGAGTCGAAGGAAGCCGCCGAGACGGTCGAGGAGGACAAGGTCACGCCGCTGCGCGGCCTGCCGAAGACCCTCGCGGCGAACATGGACGAGTCGCTGACCGTCCCCACCGCGACCAGCGTGCGCACCGTGCCCGCGAAGCTGATGATCGACAACCGCATCGTCATCAACAACCACATGGCGCGCACCCGCGGCGGCAAGATCAGCTTCACCCACCTCATCGGCTGGGCGCTCATCCGCACGCTCGACGAGTTCCGCAGCCAGAACGTGTTCTACGCCGAGATCGACGGCAAGCCCTCGGTCGTCGCCCCGGCGCACGTCAACCTCGGCATCGCGATCGACCTGCCCAAGCCCGACGGAACTCGCGCACTCATGGTGCCCAGCATCAAGCGCGCCGACACCCTGTCCTTCACGGAGTACCTCAGCGCCTACGAAGACCTGGTCACCCGCGCGCGCGGCAACAAGCTCACCGCCGCCGACTTCCAGGGCACCACCGTCTCGCTGACCAACCCGGGCGGCATCGGCACCGTGCACTCCGTGCCGCGACTCATGAAGGGCCAGGGGTGCATCATCGGCGCCGGCGCCCTCGAGTACCCCGCCGAGTTCCAGGGCGCGAGCGACAAGACGCTCAACGAACTGGCGATCGGCAAGACGATCACGCTCACCAGCACCTACGACCACCGCGTCATCCAGGGTGCCGGGTCGGGCGAGTTCCTCAAGAAGGTGCATGAGCTGCTCATCGGCCAGCGCGGCTTCTACGACGACATCTTCGCGGCGCTCCGCATCCCGTACGCCCCCATCCGGTGGAACCCCGACATCGCGGTCGACCTCGCCGAGCGCGTCGACAAGCAGTCCCGCGTGCAGGAGCTCATCAACTCCTTCCGCGTCCGCGGCCACCTGATGGCCGACATCGATCCGCTCGAGTACCAGCAGCGGTCACACCCCGACCTCGAGATCGAGAGCCACGGGCTCACCTTCTGGGACCTCGACCGCGAATTCGTCACCGGCGGATTCGGCGGTCGGCGCGTCGCCAAGCTCCGCGACATCCTCGGAGTGCTCCGCGACTCGTACTGCCGCACGCTCGGCATCGAGTACATGCACATCCAGGACCCGGAGCAGCGTCGCTGGTTCCAGGAGAAGGTCGAGGTCAAGTACCAGAAGCCCGGCCACGACGAGCAGCTGCGGGTTCTCCGCAAGCTGAACGAGGCCGAGGCGTTCGAGACCTTCCTGCAGACGAAGTTCGTCGGCCAGAAGCGCTTCTCGCTCGAGGGCGGCGAGTCGCTGATCCCGCTGCTCGACGAGATCCTCCAGGGCGCCGCGACCGCAGGTCTCGAGGGTGCCGCGATCGGTATGGCCCACCGCGGCCGCCTCAACGTGCTCACGAACATCGCCGGCAAGACGTACGGCCAGGTGTTCCGGGAGTTCGAGGGCACCCAGACCCCCGGCAACCAGCGCGGCTCCGGCGATGTGAAGTACCACCTCGGCACCGAGGGCACCTTCGTCGCCGACGACAAGTCCGAGCTGCCGGTCTACCTCGCAGCGAACCCGTCGCACCTCGAGACGGTCGACGGCGTGCTGGAAGGCATCGTCCGCGCCAAGCAGGACCGCAAGCCGATCGGCACGTTCGCCTGGCTGCCGATCCTCGTCCACGGCGACGCCGCCTTCGCCGGACAGGGCGTCGTGGTCGAGACGCTGCAGATGTCGCAGCTGCGCGGCTACCGCACCGGCGGCACGATCCACGTCGTGGTGAACAACCAGGTCGGCTTCACGACGACCCCGAACGACGGACGCACCTCGGTGTACTCCACCGACGTGGCGAAGACCATCCAGGCACCGGTGTTCCACGTGAACGGCGACGACCCTGAGGCCGTCATCCACGTGGCGCAGCTCGCGTTCGAGTACCGCGAGCGCTTCCACCGCGACGTCGTCATCGACCTCGTGTGCTACCGCCGACGCGGTCACAACGAGGGCGACGACCCCTCGATGACGCAGCCGCTGATGACCGACCTGATCCAGGCGAAGCGGTCGGTCCGCCGGCTGTACACCGAGTCGCTCGTCGGCCGTGGCGACATCACGGAGCAGGAGTACGACGAGGCAAAGGCGGACTTCCAGAACCGTCTCGAGATCGCCTTCGCCGAGACCCACGCGGCGGAGACCGGGGCGACACCGATCGCACCCGACCTGCCTCCGGTGGAAGATCAGGTCGGCGCGCCCGAGGTCACCGGCGTGCCGGGTGAGGTCATCCAGCTCATCGGCGACGCGTTCGTGAACAAGCCCGAGGGCTTCACGGTGCACCCGAAGATCCAGCAGCTGCTGGAGAAGCGTCTCGACATGAGCCGCAACGGCGGTATCGACTGGGGCTTCGGCGAGCTGCTCGCATTCGGCTCTCTTCTGGTCGAGGGCACCCCGGTGCGTCTCGCCGGGCAGGATGCGCGCCGCGGCACGTTCGTGCAGCGTCACGCGACCCTTCACGACCGCGCGAACGGCCAGGAGTGGCTGCCGCTGTCGAACCTGTCCGACGCGCAGGGCCGCTTCTTCGTCTACGACTCGCTCCTCAGCGAGTACGCCGCCCTCGGATTCGAATACGGCTATTCGGTCGAGGCCCCCGAAGCACTCGTGCTCTGGGAGGCGCAGTTCGGCGACTTCGTCAACGGCGCCCAGTCCGTCATCGACGAGTACATCTCCGCCGCCGAGCAGAAGTGGGGCCAGCAGTCCAGCGTGACGCTGCTCCTCCCCCACGGCTACGAGGGCCAGGGACCCGACCACTCGTCGGCGCGCATCGAGCGATTCCTGCAGCTGTGCGCACAGGAGAACATGATCGTCTCCCGTCCGTCGACCCCGGCGTCGTACTTCCACCTGCTGCGCCGCCAGGCCTATGCCCGTCCTCGCAAGCCGCTCATCGTGTTCACTCCGAAGGCGATGCTGCGTCTGCGCGGCGCGACGAGCCCGGTCGAGGCGTTCACCCAGGGCCGGTTCGAGCCGGTGATCGACGACGACCGCGGTCTCGACCGCTCGGCCGTGAAGCGCGTCCTGGTGCACTCGGGCAAGGTGCACTGGGATCTGCGCGCCGAACTCGATAAGAACCCGAACCCCGAGGTCGCCCTCGTCCGGCTCGAGCAGCTCTACCCGACGCCGATCGACGACCTCAAGGCCATCACCGACTCCTACCCGAACGCCGAACTGGTGTGGGTGCAGGAGGAGCCGGAGAACCAGGGCGCCTGGCCGTTCCTCGCGCTCGCCTTCGCCGACGTTCCCGGCGACCGTTCCTTCCGTCCCGTCGCCCGCACGGCATCGGCATCGCCGGCGACGGGATCGTCCAAGGTGCACGCGGCCGAGCAGGCCGCACTGATCCGCTCGGCCGTCACGCTCGGCTGATCCATCGACGAGAAAGGGCGCCCCGACCACGGTCGGGGCGCCCTTTCTCGTTCCGGTTCAGTACCAGATGTCGAGGGACGGCACGGGGAAGGCGACCAGCGCCCGGTCGAGCGCCTCGACGGCCGCAGCGTCGCCCGAGATCCGACCGGCGGCGTGCAGAGACGCCGCGCGAACTCCCCCGGCGTACAGCGAAGACAGCGCCGACACGTCGAGCACGATGTCGGCGGGATCTCCATCCTCGGCGACCTCGACCGTCGCGTCACCGGACTCGTCGATGCGCACGCGCCAGTCGCCGTTCACGAACCCGAGCGAGTCCTCGACGCGCAGCACCGTGTCGAGCGGAGCGGAGTAGCGTCGTGCGGTCAGCGCGGCCGGGAGATCGAGGATGCGCAGCCAGCCGTGGTCATGCACCTCCTGCTTCACGCCGCGGGAGTCGGCGACGAGCCAGGGCAACGGATCGTCGAGGGGACGGAGGTCGGCGACGACCTCGTCGACGAGGTCGTGCTGCAGCGCGAAACGCCACAGGGCAGCGCGCGCTTCGGTGGTCTCCGCCACGAGCAGCCGCACGTCCAGGCGGAAGCGCAAAGTGCCGTTCGCCTCACTCACGGTGTATGCCATGACGCCTCGAAGCGCACCGTCCTCGTCGAGATAGCGCACGCCACGGGCCTGATCCCGATCTGCGGTCGGCGCGACGCCCGCATACCCCTCCCAGCGGCCGCGCCAGCCGGGGATCTGTCCGGCCGTTCGTCGACGCGCGCGCTCGTGGACAGCCCCGAGGTCGGCGGCGAGTGTCTCACGGTCGACGTATTCGAGGCGTCCCGGCGAGGTCTCGCCGCCCCACCCCGCCCGTCGTGTGTCCACGGTCAGGCGCGCGACCGGAACGGCGGAGCCGAAACCGTAGCGCCCGTAGATCGTCGCCTCCGTCACGGTGAGACCCGCGACGGCGACACCGGCTGATGCTGCGGCCCGCAGCTCCCCCTCCAGAAGGGCTCTGGCGATGCCTCGGCGCCGATGGGTCGCCGCGACGGTGACGACGCTGATCGCCCACATGTCGATCTCGCCGCCGCCCGGAAGCGTGAGCGGAGTCGCCCACGCGTTGGTGGTCGCGACCGGCAGCGCCGCTTCCGCTGCCGACTTCTCGAACACGCCGATGTTGCGTCGTGCGGCGAAGGTCTTCGTGACCTGGGCGAGCATCTCACTGCTCGGTTCTGCGCCGAGGAACCCGCGGTCGACCGCACGCTGGAACGCCACGGCGCTCGCGTCATCGGTCAGATCGACGACGCGGTACTCGAGTCCGGCGGCCGCCAGTCGTTCAGTCGAGGTGGTGTCTGCGGGCACGTCCCGCGCATCGATGGAGCTCATCCATCCACACTACCGACGGGCTCGGACGCGCGGTCAGTGCTGGGCAGCCTGGGCTTCGCGGAGGCGAGCGAACACCTGGTCGCGCAGCTGCTCGGGAGCGGTCTCCTTGCACGCACGGGCGATGACCTCGGTGAGGGTCGTCGCCACGAGCGCCTCATCACGGCAGGACGGGCAGTGCTCGAGGTGCTCACGGATCTCGGTGTGCTCGGTCTTGCACACTTCGTTGCGGAGGTACTCCTCCAGATCCTGACGCGCTTTGTCGCAGCCGCAGTCGCTCATTTCTTGCTCCTCGTCTCAGCCGCGGCGATGCCCCGCTCGGCGGCGTAATCTGCCAGCAGCTCCCGCAGCATCCGCCTGCCACGATGCAGGCGACTCATGACGGTGCCGATGGGGGTCTTCATGATGTCGGCGATCTCCTGGTACGCGAAGCCCTCGACGTCCGCGAGGTACACCGCGAGGCGGAAGTCCTCCGGCACGGCCTGCAACGCGTCCTTGACCACGGATGCCGGCATCCGGTCGATGGCCTCGGCCTCGGCGGAACGGCTGTGCGAAGCCGTCGTGGATTCCGCACCGCCCAGCTGCCAGTCCTCGAGCTCGTCGATCGTGCCCTGGAACGGCTCGCGCTGGCGCTTACGGTAGATGTTGATGTACGTGTTCGTGAGGATGCGGTAAAGCCACGCCTTGAGGTTGGTCCCCTGCGAGAACGTCGACCAGGAGCCGTACGCCTTCACGAACGTCTCCTGCACGAGGTCGGCAGCGTCGGCGGGGTTGCGCGTCATGCGCATCGCGGCGGCGTAGAGCTGATCCATGAAAGGGATCGCCTGCTCCTCGAACTCGCGTCGGGGGTCGCCGACGATGTCTGCGGTTGCGGTGTCATCCATCACCGGCCAGTCTAGGCCGCTGAGGTCGATCACCTCGCGCTCCAAGGTCGCCGGCATTCTCTCTCCTTCGCTTTCAGGAGCCTGTCTTTCGCGACGAAGCTTCCCGCGTTTACTAAGGTGAGAACCGATGAGCGCCAACAGGTATTCCCCCGCCCGGGTGCAGGGCACCTATCCTGCGCCCACCACCGACGTGCCGGTGCACGCCGAGCTCACGATTCCGGGCTCGAAATCGCTGACGAATCGCGAGCTGATGATCGCTGCGATCGCCGACGGCCCCGGCCGATTGATCGCTCCTCTCCATTCCGATGACTCCGCACGCATGGTCGATGCTCTGCGCGCCCTCGGCGTCGGCATCGAAGAGGTGGAAGCCGGACACGAGTTCGGCCCCGACCTCGTGGTCACCCCGGCGAAGCTCCGTGGTGGCACGACGATCGACTGCGGCCAGGCGGGCACCGTGATGCGCTTCATCGCCCCGCTGGCGGGCCTCGCCGAGCACGACGTGCACCTCACGGCGCATGAGACCGCACTGCATCGCCCTATGGGCGGGCTGATCAGCACCCTGCGGGACCTCGGCGTCGACATCGACGACGAGGGGACCTGGGCGCTCCCGTTCACCATCCGCGGTCACGGGCGCATCCGCGGCGGTCGAGTCGAGATCGACGCGTCGGCGTCGAGTCAGTTCGTCTCCGGGCTCCTGCTCGCCGCTCCTCGATTCGATGTCGGACTCCATCTCGTCCACGTCGGCGAGCACCTCCCGAGCCTTCCGCACATCGACATGACCATCGAGGCTCTGAGCCGCCGCGGCATCCGCATCGAGCGTCCGGCGGTCGGCGAGTGGCTCGTCGAAGCCGGCGTGCCGCGTGCGAAGGAGATCGCGATCGAGCCGGATCTCTCCAACGCCGCACCGTTCCTCGCGGCAGCCCTCGTGTCCGGTGGCTCCGTCTCCGTCACCGGCTGGCCGGCGCACTCCACGCAGCCGGGGGCGCTGCTGCCGGACATCCTGCAGGCCACCGGAGCGCACGTGGGTCGACACGGCGGCACCCTCACGGTGCGCGCCGGCTCCGGCATACGCGGTCTCGACCTCGATCTCTCCGCGGCGAGCGAGCTGACTCCGACACTCGTCGGCCTCGCCGCGTTCGCGGAGTCCCCGACGACGATCCGTGGCATCGGCCACATCCGGCTCCACGAGACGGACCGGATCGCGGCGCTCATCGGCAACCTCCGCGCGCTCGGCGGGGAGGCCGAGGAGCTCCCGGACGGGCTCCGCATCATCCCCCGCCCGCTGCACGGCGGCAGCTGGGCCGCCCACCACGATCACCGGATGGCCACGACCGGTGCACTGATCGGCCTGCGCGTTCCCGGTGTCGAGATCGACGACATCGGAACCACGGCCAAGACCCTCCCGGAGTTCACGATGCTCTGGGAGCGGATGCTGCGAGGTTGATGGTGAGCTGGCTCGACGACGGCGACGACCTCGATGACGACTTCGAGGACTTCGACGAGAGCAGCATCAGGACACGCCCGAACCCCAAGGCGAACCGCCCGCGCACCAAGCGCCGCCCCGCCCACGAGGATGCGCAGGTGGGCAGGGTCCTCGGCGTCGACCGCGGCCGGTACTCGGTGCTCCTCGGTGAGAACACTGCCGACGAGCGCATGATCACCACCACCAGGGCACGGGAACTGCGACGAATGCCGATCGTCACGGGTGATCAGGCGCGTGTGGTCGGCGACACCTCGGGCGACGAGGGCACGCTCGCCCGCATCGTCGGCATCGTGGAGCGCACCTCGCTTCTGCGTCGCAGTGCCGATGACACGGACCAGGTCGAGCGCGTCATCGTCGCGAACGCCGATCAGATGCTCGTCGTCGTCGCCGCTGCTGACCCCGAGCCGCGGGCCCGTCTCGTCGACCGCTACCTCGTCGCTGCGCTGGACGCGGGGATACGACCGCTCCTGGTCGTCACGAAGACCGACATCGCCGACCCGACGGAATTCCTCACCCACTTCGACGGTCTCGATCTGCGCGTGTTCACCAGTGCGCAGGAGGAGATGCCCGTGGAGGAGATCGGCGAAGCGCTCGTCGGGCACTCCACCGTCTTCGTCGGCCACTCGGGGGTCGGCAAGTCCACCCTCGTCAACGCGCTCGTGCCCACGGCTCTGCGAGCCACCGGACATGTGAACCAGGTCACCGGACGCGGCCGCCACACCTCCTCCTCGACCGTCTCGCTGCGCTATGAGGGGGCCGGGGGCAGCGGCTGGGTGATCGACACCCCCGGCGTCCGCTCGTTCGGTCTCGGCCACGTGGATCCCGCCAACATCCTGGCCGCGTTCACGGAGCTCGCCGCGATCGCCCAGGATTGCCCCAGAGGGTGCACGCACCTCACCGACGCCCCCGACTGCGCGCTCATCGAAGCGGCGGAACGGGGTGAGCTCGGCGACACCGGCCGTGCGCGGCTCGATTCCCTGCAGCGTCTGCTCCAGACGTTCGCAGACAAAGCGGAGCAAGCTCCCGGCCGTTAGGCTGGAGGCGTGACCCAGCGCCTGGAACCCGGAACCGCAGCCCCTGACTTCTCCCTCCTCGACCAGGACGGGAAGACCGTGCGCCTCGCCGATCTGCACGGCCAGAAGACGGTGCTGTACTTCTACCCCGCTGCGATGACGCCCGGCTGCACCACAGAGGCCTGCGACTTCCGCGACAGCATCTCGTCGCTCCAGGGTGCGGGCTACCGGGTCGTCGGCATCTCGCGCGATGAGCCGGCTACGCTGACGAAGTTCCGCGAACGCGATCGACTCACCTTCCCGCTGCTGAGCGACCCCGACCACGCGACCCATACCGCCTACGGCGCGTGGGGCGAGAAGATGAACTACGGCAAGCTCGTCGAGGGCGTCATCCGCTCCACCTTCGTCTTCGACGAGGACGGAACGATCGTCCTCGCGCAGTACAACGTGAAGGCCACCGGTCACGTGGCGCGCCTGCGCAAGCAGCTCGGTATCGACGCCTGACACCCGGCGCGGAGTTCACGCTCGGCGCGCCGCGGAGGTCACTCCGCCGCGCGTTGCTCGCCCTCGCGGCGCGCACTCGAGATCAGCAGCACGAAGCCCACAAGCCCGGGGAGTCCGACCCCGAAGGTGAAGGCCCACGACACCGGCTGCAGCGTGAGGGAGGCCAGCGCCAGGGCTACCGCGAGCACCTGGAACACCACTCCCCCGGACCGCGCCCAGGACTTGCCGCTGCGAACACCGATGGCGAAGGCCACCAACGCTGCGGCGCCGATGAGGGTGAGTGCGATCAGGGCCACAGCGGTCGGCAACGACGCCGCGTCACCGGCGCCGAGCCCCACCAGTTCGATCACCGCGAAGACGAGGAGTGCCGCTGCTTCCGCGGCGAGCACCGCCGCTGCAGCGAGAGCGATTCCAGGTGCGCGCACAGCATCTCCCAAGCATCGAAAGAGAACAAAACCCTTGATTTCGGGGTTTTCATGTAACAGAATAGAGAAAGTCATGTGCTCCCACAGCGGCGTGGGGCGAGCAATCACGCTCGCATCACAAATCGCGGGCATCCCGTCCGCACATCACCAGGGTAGCCGAACCCGAACTGCTGCCCGAATCCGAGAGGTCGCATCGCGACATCTCTTGAAATCCACACCGAGGAGCCCCCATGGACTGGCGCGATAAGGCCGCCTGCCTGACTGTCGACCCCGAGCTTTTCTTCCCCGTGGGGAACACCGGCCCGGCCGTCGATCAGATCGAGAAGGCGAAGACCGTCTGCGCCACCTGCACAGTCACGGAGATCTGTCTGCAGTACGCCCTGGAGACCAGCCAGGACTCCGGCGTGTGGGGCGGTCTCTCCGAAGACGAGCGCCGCGCTCTGAAGCGTCGCGCCGCACGCGCACGCCGCGCCTCCTGAACCTGCACGAAAGCGGCCTGAGACGAGGTCTCAGGCCGCTTTCGTCTGCCCTGCGTGCGGCCGGTCAGCGATCGAGCCAGCGCAGAGGGATGTCGATGACCACCTCTGTGCCCTCGCCATCGCTTCCGTGCCACTCGATTGTTCCGCCCAGCTCCCCCTGGATGAGGGTACGGATGATCTGTGTGCCGAGGCCCTGACCGATCCGACCCTCGGGGAGACCGAGACCGGTGTCGCGCACGGTGACGCGGAGATTCTCCTCGGTCCTGGCGGCGTCGATGGTGACGATGCCCTCCTGGCCGGCGAGACCGTGCTCGACGGCGTTCGTGACGACTTCGGTGAGCGCGAGAGCGAGGGGGGTCGCGTACTCGCTCGGAAGCACCCCGAACCGCCCTGTCGACTGCGTGCGCGCGCGCGTGTTCGGCGCCGAGGCGACCTCGGCCACGAGCTTGAGCACCCGGTGGAAGACCTCGTCGAAATCGACCTTCTGCGTGAGGCCCTGAGCCAGGGTGTCGTGGACGACCGCGATCGCATCGACGCGACGCATCGCCTGCGTGAGGGCATCACGGGCCTCGTCGGAGTGGGTGCGGCGCGCCTGGATACGCAGGAGCGACGCCACGGTCTGGAGGTTGTTCTTCACACGATGGTGGATCTCGCGGATCGTCGCGTCCTTGGTGATGAGCTCCTGCTCCTGATGCCGCAGCTCCGACACATCGCGACAGAGCACGATCGCGCCGATGCGCGTCCCATGGTCCTTCAACGGGATCGCGCGCAACGACACCGTGACGCCTCGCGCCTCGATGTCGGTCCGCCAGGGAGCGCGGCCGGTCACCACGACCGGCAGGGATTCATCGACCTGCCGGGAGGGTGGGACGAGCCGAGTGGTGACCTCGGCGAGGGACTCCCCTTCGAGCTCGTCATCGAACCCCATGCGGTTGAACGCAGACAGTGCGTTCGGGCTGGCGAACGTGCTGATCCCGTCGACGTCGATCCGGATGAGGCCATCCGACGCGCGCGGAGCGCCCCGACGCGGTGACGTCGGTGCAGTGAGGTCGGGGAAGCTGCCGTCCGCGATCATCCGGAACAGATCGTTCGCGCACTCGTCGAAAGTGATCTGCTGGCGAGAGGGAGTGCGCAACTCGCCCAGGTTGGTGTGCCTGGTCACCACGCCGATCACGGTGGGCCCGGCATCTGCGCCGCGTCGTTCGCTCACGATCGGCACGGCGCGCACCCTGGTCGGGGTCTCCTCGAACCAGTCCGGCGACGACGAGTCCACGATCTCGGCCGACTCGAAGGCGCCCTGGACCTGCGTGCGCCACTGCGGTCGCACCCGCTCACCGACGATGTCACGGTAGAACAGCGTCGCTGCCCCGCTCGGCCGTGCATGAGCGACCGCGATGAAGGTACCGTCCTCCGTCTGAATCCAGATGACGATGTCCGCCGACGCGAGATCGGCGAGGAGCTGCCCGTCACCGGCGAGTCGGTGCAGCCACTCGACGTCGCTGTCGGTCAGGAGACCCTGGGCATGGGCGAGATCACTGAGGGTTGACACCCCACCAGCCTACGGTCAGATCCGTCAGAGGATGGCCAGGGACGTCGCACGCCAACGCCGATCGATGCCGTCCAGCCGGATGGCGACCGCGCGCGTACGCCCCGGCCCCGCCACCACGACGACGGCTTCGATCACGCCGTCGGTCGGCTCGGCCACGCGCAGCGACCTGATCGCGAACGCCGGTCGTGCCGGAGCGACACCCCGTGCGCTTCGCGCTCTCGCCGAAAGGTTGGCTCTGGTGACCAGGCTCCGGTAGGCATCCTCACTGAGCCAGCGAGCGAGCTGATCGACCTCCCGGATCCCGGCGAGAGCCTCGAGGACGCCGGTGGTGAGACTCCGCAGGAGCGGTGCGGGATCGGGGAGTTCGCTGGTCGGCGTGGGCTGGGCGGCGAAGTACTCGTGAGGCATCATGTCGAACTCTCGGTCGGGGAGGTCTGGAAGTCCGTCAGTACAGCACCACGTCGTCCCCCGGCGCGGGCGCATCGAGCAACTATGTGGATAACTCGTACGTGAGATCCGGCCGTCGCCTACGCTCTGTCGGGTGCACTGGGATCGTCTGTTCGAAGACCTCGAAGGCCAGCTGGCGTCGGACTGGGAGGCGGAGCGGGCCGTGCTCGACGCCGAGTCCGAGCGACTACGGATCGCGAAGCTGGACCTGCGCGGCCGCCTCCGGACGTTGTGCAGCGCCGGCACCGACGCGACGATCGACCTCGTGAACGGACGACGGCTGCCTGTCACACTCCAGGCACTCGGAGCAGACTGGCTCGCCGTGGCCTCACGCGATGTCGGCGGCTCCCGCCACACGACGGGCACGGCAGCATCGGCACTGATCCTCCCTCTGCACGCCGTCGCCGGCATCACGACGGACCACGGCATGATCCTGGCGAGCCTCGACGACTCTGCGACGGAGGTACACCCGCTTCGCGAGCGGATGACACTCGGGTTCGTGCTGCGGGATCTCGCTCGACGACGGGTCCCTGTGCACATCAGCGTGCACGTCGGCGACGACGCCCACGGCACGATCGACCGTGCAGCAGCGGATCACCTCGATCTGGCGCTGCATGATCCGGGGCAGGCGCGTCTCGCCGGAGCTGTGCACGGCTTCCGCATCATCCCGTTCTCAACGCTCGTCGCCGTGCGCACCCCGGGAGATCAGCTGCGGTGAGCCGAGGAGGTGCCCCAGACCTCCGGAAAGCTCGCGACCTGCGACTGTCTCCACAACGCCATGCGGCGGGCGTTCTCCGATTCCTCTGCCAGGTAGCCCTCGAGACTCGACTCCTCGACTCGCCAGCGCGGCGGCGATCCGAGCTGCGCTCCGCGGAGCCTTCCTTCATGGAGGAGGTCGATCACCTCGTCCACACCGATGCTCAGGAGTTCGGCCACCTGTGCGGGGGCGAGGAATCGCGACGCGGGCCGGGTCGGGGGTGCCATCCCCCCATTCTCCACGACGGGATCAGGAGGATCAGGCGCTCCGCGGTCCTGTGGATAACCGGCGGAGCACATCCGGGATTTCTGTGACGATATCGCCATGGCTTCCCTCTCTCGCCCTCGGCGTGCGTTCTGGGGCGACACCCGCTTCCTCGTCGGGATCGTTCTGGTCGTGCTCTCCATCACCGCAGTGTGGCTCATCGTCACCGGATCCGACCAGGCGCAGCCGGTGCTCCGAGCCGACCGCACCATCGTGCAGGGCGAGAAGCTGAGTGCGGGCGACTTCCAGGTGATCGAGGTCGGGCTGGGCCTGTCCGGCGACGACTACCTCGGCCCCGAAGATCTGCAGCCCGGTCAGGTCGCGGCGCGCACACTCACGAAGGGCGAGATCGTGCCGACGACTGCGCTGGCTGATGCCGACCGAGACCGCAGCACCACCATCGTGGTCGAGAGCAACACCGGGATCCCCGGCGAGGTACAGGCCGGTTCGGTGGTCGACGTCTGGTTCGCCCCACCGCTCGACGACGGGCGCACGTACGACACTCCGCGAATCCTCGTCACGGACGTGGTCGTCCGCGACGTGATCGAGTCGAACGGCATGCTGGCAGATACCGCGGCCAGGCTCGAACTCGTGATCGACAGGAGCGATACAGCCGATGTGCTCGCCGCGATCACCGGAGGCGCAGCACTCTCCGTCCTCCCGGTCGGGGCCGGCTCGTGACGGCTGTCGTCGTGGCGATCCCGGAACCGCGCGCCACCGAACTGGCTGCGGAGCTGGAGATGGAGGGAGTCTCTGTCCTCGCCATCCTGCCTCTGCCCGCCGCCGATCTCGAACTCCCTCGTGACGCCGAGGCGATCATCGTGGCAGCCGCACGTGCAGTACTCACGGCCGAGCTGGTTTCCACCTGCGATCGGGCGGGAGTCCGCATCCTCCCACTCGGGGGTGCCGACAGCCGCCTGCTCGGACGACTCGGCTTGTCTGCCGCGTTGCCGCCCGAGGCGGCCGGCTGGGAGGTCGCGGCGGCGTTGCGCGCCGATGCCGACCACGTGAGCGCACCTCGATCACGCCATCCGCACCGGGTCATCGCCGTGTGGGGGCCGCACGGCGCACCGGGCCGCTCCAGGATCGCCATCGAGCTCGCGGTGGAACTCGCACGGTCCGGCCGCACCACCGCCCTGGTCGACGCCGATACGGTCGCTCCGTCACTCGCGCTGCTGCTCGGGCTCAGCGACGACGCACCCGGGATCGCTGCGGCCTGCCGTCGTGCCGAGCGAGGCACCCTCGACGCGACGGAGCTGACTCGACTCGCCACGACGGTCGCCACCGGCGGCGGCGAGGCGGTCGAGGTGCTCGCCGGTATAAACCGCCCGAGCCGGTGGCCGGAACTGGGGATGGCCCGTCTCCGAATGGCTTTGGGCGCGTGTCGGGAGTGGCGGGAAGAGACGGTCGTCGATGTGGCGGGAGCCTTCGATGCAGACGACGAGGTGACCTACGATATCGCCGGCCCTCGACGCCATGCCGCGACGTCGGCGACGCTGAGCGAAGCCGACCTGATCGTCGCCGTGGCCGCAGCCGATCCGCTGGGGATCAGCCGATTCCTCCGGGATCACGCGGAAGTCCGCCGGCTCACCGCGCCGACGCCGGTGTCGGTCGTCGTCAATCAGGTCCGGCCGGGACCGCTGGGGATCGATGCCCGCGGGCAGGTTCGACGCACGCTCGAGCGGTTCGCGGGAATCACGGACGTCACATTCCTCCCGTTCGACCAGCGCGCTGCCGATGCCTCGTTGCTGCATGCCCGCCCGATGACGGATGTCACACCGCGCTCGACGCTCGTCGCCGGCATTCGAGGGCTCGCGGCGACGCTGTCTCCCGTCGACGCGGAGCCCGTTACTGCCGGTAGCTCGCGAGGAAGTTCCCGAGTCGCTCGACGGCTTCGCTCAATACTCGGGGCTCCGGGAGCGTGACGAGTCGGAGGTGGTCCGGGGTCGCCCAGTTGAAACCCGTCCCCTGCACCAGGAGGATGTGCTCCGCGACGAGCAGGTCGTAGACCAGGCGAGCGTCGTCTCGGATCTCATGCACGTTCGGATCGAGACGCGGGAACGCGTACAGTGCTCCCTGCGGCTTGACGCACGAGACCCCCGGGATCGACTCGAGGCCTTCCCACGCGATGTCACGCTGTTCGTGCAGGCGACCGGTCGGGGCGATCAGCGCGTCGATGGATTGCACGCCCGACAGCGCGGCCTGCACCGCGTGCTGGGCGGGAACGTTCGGGCACAGTCGCGTCGACGCCAGCAGCGTGATGCCCTCGATGAATCCCTTGGCGTGGCCCTGCGGCCCGGTGATGACCATCCAGCCCGAGCGGTAGCCCGCGACACGATAGGTCTTGGACAGTCCGTTGAATGTCAGGCAGAGCAGATCGGGAGCGAGGGTCGCGGTGGGGATGTGCACGGCGCCGTCGAACAGAATCCGGTCGTAGATCTCATCCGACAGCAGCAGGAGCTCATGTTCACGAGCGATCTGCACGAGCCCCTCGAGGATCTGGCGCGAGTACACGACGCCGGTGGGGTTGTTCGGGTTGATGATGACGAGAGCTTTGGTGCGCGGCGTGATCTTCGAGCGGATGTCCTCGAGATCGGGCTGCCACTCGTCATCCTCATCGCACAGATAATGCACGGGCGTGCCGCCGGCGAGGCTGGTCATCGCTGTCCAGAGGGGGTAATCCGGGGCCGGGATGAGCACCTCGTCGCCCTCGTCCAGCAGCGCCTGCATCGTCATGGTGATGAGCTCGGAGACGCCGTTGCCGAGGTAGACGTCGTCGGGGTCGAAACGGGGAAAGCCTTCGATCTGCTCGTACCGGCTCACGACCGCGCGGCGGGCCGAGATGATGCCCTTGCTGTCGCTGTAGCCATGCGCGGACGGAAGCGACGCAAGCATGTCATGCACGATCTGATGAGGAGCATCGAAGCCGAAGATCGCCGGATTCCCGGTGTTCAGCTTGAGGATCTTGTGGCCTTCGGCCTCCAGACGCGCCGCCTCGACGAGCGCGTTTCCGCGGATCTCGTACAGGACGTTCTTGAGCTTCGACGACTGGTCGAAGTTGCGCGTTGGTGTCATCGACCAAGCCTACAGCGACGAAAGGAGGGCCGATCCACCCGGACTGGCCCTCCTCTCCTCTGCGCGGGAGCTACTTCTTCTTCTTGCCCTGGGCGCGACGCTGCTCGCGGTTGCCGGCGGCCGGAGCCTCCGCATCGGTGCGCTGTCCGAAGGCGCCTCGCGGCGCCTCTTCCGGTTCGGTCTGCGGGGCCTGAGCGCGAGCCGCCGCCTGACGGACACGATCGGTGGCCGCCTGCTGGACCTGACCGCGATCGTTGCGGACCTCGACTTCGCCTGCATCGTTCGCTGCGGAGTACTCGAGGCGCTGCTCTCCCCCGTCGGAAGCGAGCCCCTTGGCCTCGACCTCGGCGGTCTGGGAATCTCCGGCCCGACGCACCTCGACCTCGAGGTTGTAGAGGTACCCGACGGATTCCTCCTTGATCTGCCCCATCATCGATTGGAACATCGCGTAGCCCTCGCGCTGGTACTCGATGAGCGGATCACGCTGAGCCATCGCGCGCAGGCCGATGCCGTCCTTGAGGTAGTCCATCTCGTAGAGGTGGTCACGCCAGCGGCGGTCGAGCACCTGGAGCACGACGCGACGTTCCAGTTCGCGCGTCGCAGCCT
Organism: Microbacterium sp. Cr-K20; assembly: GCF_000708325.1. Lineage (NCBI taxonomy): Bacteria > Bacillati > Actinomycetota > Actinomycetes > Micrococcales > Microbacteriaceae > Microbacterium > Microbacterium sp. Cr-K20. The sequence continues at coordinate 102,012 of NZ_JARE01000070.1, forward strand.
CGCCGAGCGCCTCCTCGCGAGCCTCGTATGCGATCTTCGCGTCGGAGAGCAGCTCGCGGGTGAGTCCGTCCGCCGTGATCCCTCCCTTGCGCCCCGCAGCCTCCGAGACGACCTCGTCGATCGTCACGCCGACCGGGTAGAGCGTCTTGAGCTCGGTCCAGAGCGCGTCGAAGTCCCAGCTCTCGTTGTGCCCCTCACCGGTGTGGTCGCGGACCACGCCGCTGATCGCATCCTCGATGAAGTGCTGCACGCGGTCGGCGATGTCATCGCCCTGCAGGATGTGTCGACGGTCGGCGTAGATCGCCTCGCGCTGACGATTCAGGACGTCGTCGTACTTGAGGACGTTCTTGCGCATCTCGGCGTTGCGCGACTCGACCTGGGACTGGGCGCTGCGGATCGCTCGGGAGACGAGGCCCGACTCGATCGGCACATCGTCCGGGAAGTTCGTGCGGGCGAGGATCGCCTCCGCGGCACCCGACTGGAACAGACGCATCAGGTCGTCGGTCAGGCTCAGGTAGAAGCGGCTCTCACCGGGGTCGCCCTGACGCCCGGAACGGCCACGGAGCTGGTTGTCGATGCGACGCGACTCGTGTCGTTCGGTGCCCAGCACGTAGAGCCCGCCGGCCCCGATGACCTTCTCGGCCTCCTCGGCGACGATGCTCTTCATCGACTCGTAGGTCTCATCCCACGCGACCTCGTACTCCTCGGGCGTCTCGACGGGGTCGAGCCCCTTGCCCTTGAGTTCCTGGACGGCGAGGAACTCGGCGTTTCCGCCGAGCATGATGTCGGTGCCTCGTCCGGCCATGTTCGTGGCGACGGTGACGGCACCCAGACGTCCGGCGCGGGCGACGATCTCGGCCTCGCGTGCGTGGTTCTTCGCGTTGAGGACCTCGTGCTTGACGCCCTTCTTCGCGAGCAGGCGCGAGAGGTACTCGCTCTTCTCGACGCTCACCGTTCCGACCAGCACCGGCTGGCCGGCGGCATGACGCTCGGCGATGTCCTCGACGACCTGCGCGAACTTGGCGGTCTCGTTCTTGTAGACGAGGTCGGACTGGTCCTTGCGGATCATCGGCCGGTTGGTCGGGATCGGGATGACGCCGAGCTTGTAGGTCGACATGAACTCCGCGGCCTCGGTCTCGGCCGTACCCGTCATACCGGCGAGTTTGTCGTAGAGACGGAAGTAGTTCTGCAGCGTCACCGTGGCGAGAGTCTGGTTCTCGGCCTTGACGGGTACGCCCTCCTTGGCCTCGATCGCCTGGTGGATGCCCTCGTTGTAGCGGCGTCCGACCAGGATGCGGCCGGTGTGCTCGTCGACGATCATGACCTCGTCGTTCATCACGACGTAGTCGGTGTCCTTCTTGAACAGCGCGAGTGCCTTGATCGAGTTGTTGAGGAACGAGATCAGCGGGGTGTTGGCCGACTCGTAGAGGTTGTCGATGCCGAGGTAGTCCTCGACCTTCTCGATACCGGGTTCGAGCACGCCGACCGTGCGCTTCTTCTCGTCGACCTCGTAGTCCTCACCGACCTCGAGCGTGCGGGCGATCTTCGCGAACTCGGCGAACCAGCGGTTCGCCTCGCCCGAGGACGGGCCCGAGATGATGAGCGGCGTACGGGCCTCGTCGATGAGGATCGAGTCGACCTCGTCGACGATCGCGAAGAAGTGCTCACGCTGGACGAGGTCTTCCTTGCGCCACGCCATGTTGTCGCGCAGGTAGTCGAAGCCGAACTCGTTGTTCGTGCCGTACGTGATGTCGGCCGCGTACTGCTCCCGGCGGACCGCGGGCGTCTGGCCGGAGACGATGATGCCCGTGGTCATGCCGAGGGCACGGAACACACGCCCCATCAGCTCGGCCTGGTAGCTCGCGAGGAAGTCGTTGACCGTGATGACGTGCACGCCCTTGCCGGCGATCGCGTTCAGATACGCGGGCAGGGTCGCGACGAGAGTCTTGCCCTCACCGGTCTTCATCTCGGCGATGTTGCCGAGGTGGAGCGCGGCACCACCCATGATCTGCACGTCGTAGGCGCGCATGCCGAGCGTGCGCTTGGCCGCCTCTCGTACCGCGGCGAAGGCCTCGGGCATGAGCTGGTCGAGCGTCTCGCCCTTCTCGAAGCGTGCGCGCAGCTCGACGGTCTCATTGCGCAGTTCGTCGTCGGTGAGCTTGGAGATGTCCTCTTCCAGCGCTCCCACTGCCTTGACGACCTGATTCAGGCGGCGGATGACCCGCCCCTCGCCCGCACGCAGCAGCTTCTCAAGAGGATTGGCCACGGATGTCATCTCCCTGTCAGTGGGTAAATCGCCGGCCGCCGGTGAACCCGACGCCAGGCATGCTTTGCCATGTTACCGGCCCGTGACCTGCACGTCGCCTGCACAAGCCTTCCACGAGAAGATCCGAATAGTTGCCGGGTATGCATATACTCGGTATTGCATTCATCTCGACAACCAGGGAGCCCACCATGTCGGTACGTCAGAGCCTGCTCGCGATCCTCGATCAGGGCCCCTGCTACGGCTATCAGCTGCGGCACGAATTCGACCGTCGCACCGGTTCCACCTGGCCGCTGAACGTCGGACAGATCTACAACACGCTCGAGCGTCTCGAGCGAGACGGCCTCGTCGAGCGCGGGGATGCCGACGAGCAGGGTCATGTGTACTGGCAGATCACGGATGCCGGCTCCGCCGAGGTCGCACAGTGGCTCTCCTCCCCCGTGGTGCGGACGCAGGCGACGCGGGACGAGCTCGCGATCAAGCTCGCCGTGGCCGCGACGCTGCCCGGAGTCGACGTCGCAGCGGTCATCCAGTCGCAGCGCACGGCGTCGCTGCGACAGCTGCAGTCCCTGCAGCGGGCGAAGTACGCCGGCGGTGACGCAGACGGTCCGGAGGAGCTCTCCTGGGCGCTGGTCGTCGATTCGATGATCTTCGCCGCGGAGGCCGAGGTGCGGTGGCTCGACCACACGGAACAGCGCCTCGCCCTGCACCCGCGACAGGCGATGGCGCTCGAACTCGCGACCGAGCGCCCCAAGCGCGGGCGGCCCGCGAAAGCTGGTGCTCCCTTCGCGGATGCGGCTCCCTCACTGTGAGCGCCGAGACGGTCCTGCGACTGGTCGGGGTGACGCAGCAGTACGGGAACGGCGCGACGGCGGTGTCGGCACTCTCGGGTGTCGACCTGGAGGTTCGCCGCGGGGAGCTCGTCGCCGTCATGGGTGCCTCCGGCTCCGGCAAGTCGACTCTGCTCGCCATCGCCGGCGGTCTCGCTCGACCCACCACCGGTGAAGTCGTCATCGAGGGCGCGTTCCTCAGCGAGCAGAGCGCCGCGGAGGTCGCCCGCCTGCGTCGACGTTCCCTCGGCTTCGTCTTCCAGGACTTCAATCTGATCCCCACGCTCACCGCCATCGAGAACGTGACACTCCCGCTGGAACTCGACGGCTTCCGCACCCGGGTCGCCCGCCGCGCGGGGAAGGACGCCCTGCAGTCCGTCGGCCTGGCGGACAAGCTCGATTCCTATCCGGACGATCTCTCCGGAGGTCAGCAGCAGCGCGTCGCGATCGCTCGCGCCGTGGTCGGCGGACGCCGACTCATCCTCGCCGACGAGCCGACGGGCGCATTGGATTCCGTCACCGGCGAACTGGTGCTCCGGATGCTCCGCGGACGAGTGGATGCGGGTGCGGCGGGCATCCTCGTCACGCACGAGGCGCGCCATGCGGCATTCGCCGACCGGATCGTGTTTCTCCGGGACGGGAGGATCGTCGACGAGACCCGGCGCGACGACGCCGAGGTGCTGCTGAGCGGGACGGGCCGATGACCGCGACCGTCGACCGACCGGAGACGAGGACGTCCGACCGTCCCTCCTCGTCCGTCCGACGGCCGGGAAGACGCGCCCGCTGGCGCGTCGCCGCCCGGCTTGCGCACCGGCAGCTGCGCCGCACCCTGCTGTCGAGCGCCCTCATCGGCACGCTCGTCCTGCTCCCGATCGCAGCCATGACCGCCTACGCGGTCATAGGGGCGAGCATGATCGGCACCCCGCAGGAACGCGTGACCGCGGAACTGGGACGGATGGAGGCATGGGTCTCGGTGGGCGGTATACCGGACAGCGGATTCTGGCAGTCCCCCATCGACCCCACGTGGACGGGATATCCCGATAACTCCGGCAATACCCCCGAGGGGACGCCGATCGCCGATCCGACCACTGTGCTGCCGTCCGGCACCGAGGCGATCCGGGTCGTCGAGTCCACCGTGCGTGTGCAGACTCCCGACGGCGTGACCGGGATGCCCGCGTGGGGAGGCGAGGTCTGGGATGAGCGATTCGAGGGACGGTACGAGCTTCTCGACGGGGCGACCCCGCGGTCCGGCCGCGAGATCATGGCGACGCCGGCTGCACTCGAGCGGCTCGGGATCGCGATCGGTGACGAGGTCGTCGTCACCGACGGCGACCGCAGCTACACCGTCGTCGGAACCCTGGACTCGGCGGTCCTCTCCGATGCGACCTCCGCGCTCTTCCTGCCGGCGAGCGCCGGACTCTCGGGCGACGCCCGCTGGTATCTCCCCGACCTGTCGCTCAGCTGGCCGGAGGTCGAGAAGCTGAACGAAGACGGTGTGGTCGCCTACTCGCGGTCGGTGATCCAGGAGCCGCCGGTCCTCTCGGACAAGACGAGGGGCGGGTGGTCCGGAGCAGACGACGGCGCCCTGTGGACGGTGCTCATCGTGCTCATCGCCGGCGGGCTCTTCGCCGCGTACGTCGTCGTGATGCTGGCGGGCGCCGCCTTCGCGGTCGCCGCACGCCGCCAGCAGCGGTCTCTCGCCGTCGCCGCGAGCGTGGGAGCCGCGCCGGCCGACCTCCGCCGGGTCATCCTGCTCCAGGGCACGGCCCTGGGCCTCATCTCCGGCATTCTCGGTCTCGCCCTCGGCGTCGGGGCGGCCGCGGTGACGATGGCACTCCTCGCCGACGGATCGGCCACCCAGTTCTGGGGCTTCCACGTGCCGTGGCTGATCCTGGCGGGGATCCTGACCTTCTCGGTGCTGGTGGGAACCGCATCCGCAGTGCTTCCCGCACGCACGGTCGCCCGCACCGACACCCTCAGTGCGCTGCGCGGCGCGCGTCGTCCGCAGAGACCCCGTGCGTCGCGACCGATCTGGGGATCGATCCTGCTGATCCTCGGCGTCGCGCTCACGATCGGCAGCGCGTTCGCGATCCTCGCCATCGAGGTCACGGATCTGCCGTGGGACTCGCCGCTGCGGGCTATTCCTCCGTTCGGCATCGTCATCGGGCCGATCCTCGTGCAGATCGGCATCCTGCTCTCCGGTCGCTGGCTGCTGTGGATCACCGCCAAAGCGCTCTCGCCCGTCAGCGTCGCCGCTCGCATCGCCGCCCGCGACGCCGCGGCGAACTCCTCACGCACGGTTCCCGCTTTCGCTGCGATCGCCGCGACCGTCTTCGTCGCGGTCTTCGCCATGAGCCAGACCTCCATGCAGAACGCGTGGACCGCGCGGGATTGGGCCTACCAGGCTCCGGTCGGCACCCTCGCCATCGCGATCCAGCCGACCGGAGCGGAGTCGACCGTCGACTCCTCCGTCGCTTCCGAGGCGACCGACGCGGGAATCGCGCTCGCGGACAGCGTGGGGGCGTCCGGCACGGCCGTGATCGCCCGCCAGCCCGAGGTGTGGGGCTACGCGAACTCCCTCGACATCCCCGCGGACGAGACGAGGGTCATCGCCGTGATGCCGGACCGTCATCTTTTCGACCCGGAGGTCGAGAACTCGTTCACGGCGAACGGACAGAACCGACCGAACCCGATCGCGGTGGTCTCGGTGGACGAGCTCGACGAGGCCCTCGGCGTCACGGTGAGTTCCGCACAGCGCGCCGCCTACCGAGACGGCGCCGCGATCGTCACCGACCCGCAGTACGTCACCGACGGCACGATCGACGTCGGCGCCTGGAGCGCCCGGGATGTCTACGACGGGAAGGCACCCGACAACATCTGGACCGCTTGGGGAGACGCACCGCCACGCAGCGAGCCGCTCTGGGAGCGGAAGGTCGACGCCATCGCACTCGAACTCCCCCACCAGGCCGTCGCCGTGGCCATCTCCCCCGAGACAGCGGCGGAGTTCGACATGGCGACGCGTCCCACCCTGGTGATCGCCGCATTCGACGCCCCCGTGCCGGTGGAGGTGCGCGACCGCGTGCAGGAGAACGCCGATGCGCTGGGCACAGCCGACTGGATCCTCTCCCCGTACTTCGAGAACGGCCCGCCCGACGACTCGCTGTGGATCGTGCCGATCCTGAGCGCCGTGGGTGTCCTCGTCCTCGGCGCGAGCGGGGTGGCCCTGAGCCTGGCGCGGTTCGAGCGCCGCCCCGACGACGCCACGCTCTCCGCGATCGGCGGCACGAACGGGCTTCGTCGCCGGGTCGGCCTCTGGCAGGGACTCATCATCGCCGGGTTCGGCACTCTCGCGGGTGCGGTGGCCGGGGTGCTCCCCCCGATCGGGTTCGCGATCCAGTCGCGAGGCGTTCTTCTGATCCCCGACATCCCCTGGGGCGTGCTCGCCCTGCTTGCGGTCGCGCTGCCTCTCGCGATCGCCGCGGTCAGCTGGCTCATCCCCCCGCGGCGCGCAGAGCTCACGCGACGTACGGCGATCGCCTGACGTGCCCTGAGCGAACAGCGCCTGCCCGGAGCGGATGCTCAGCCACCGCCGGTACGCGAGAAACTAGGATCGACCTATGGCTGGAATTTGGGGCAGACGCAAACGCGAACAGGAAGAACTCGCCGCACAGGACGCCGATCTCGCACGTCGCGCCGAGCAGGCGCTGGTCGGCGCCGACGAGCGGATTCGCACGACGTCGGACGAGCTCTCCTTCGCCGAGGCCGAGCTGGGTGAATCGCTGACCGCCGACCTGCGCACGGCTCTCACCGCGGTGCGCACCCATCTGCGCGAGGCATTCCAGCTCCACCAGCTGAACCATGACGAGATCCCCGACACGGCCGAGGAGCTGCGCACGCGGAATGCGCGCATCCTGCAGCTCTGCGACTGGGCTCAGGACCTTCTCGACGAGAAGACCTCCGTACTCGCCGAATCCGTCGCCAAGGTTCGCCGAGCACCCGAGATCATCGCGCAGGTGCGGGCGGATGCCGCCGCGCTCAGCACCCGCATCCCCCAGACCAACGAGGCCGTCGCACGCCTCTCGGCTCGCTACGCCGATTCCGCGATGCACCAGATCACCGCCAGCGCTGCCGAGGCCGAGCAGCTCATCCGCTTCGCCACCCACAGCGCCGACATCTCCGAACGCCGTCGCGCAGCCAAACAGAACGAAGAGGCGAATGTCGCCCTCGAGACAGCGACCGAGGCCACCCGGCGCGCATCCGCGCTTCTGGATGCGGTCGAGGACTTCGAGATCGAGGCACTCCGAGCAGAATCCACCCTCGCCGAAGTCGTCGCCGACTCGCGCGGCGACCTCATCGCGGCACGCAACGCCCCGTCGGTGCCGGCCGTCGCCGAAGCGGTGGCCGCGCTCCAAGCCGCCCTCGCCGCTCTCACACCGGCCGGTCAGCCCAATGACCCGTTCGCCGAGCTGTCCCAGTTGCGCGACGCCAACTCCGCGCTGGACGAGGCGATCGCCAAGGCCCGGCACCGCGCCGAGAATCCACTCCCCAGCCTCGCCCAGGTGCAGCATGCGATCGACGACGCCGACCGTCAGCTCGGCGTCGCGCGCGGCCTCATCGCCGGCCACCGCGGCTGGATCGGTGCCGACGCCCGCACGCGCCTGGCCGAGGCCGAGCGCCTCCGCGTCGATGTCTCCGATCTCCTGCCAGCGGAGGACACGCGCGAAGCCGCCCTGGTGCAGGCCCGTCGGGTCGCGCACCTCGCTTCCGAGGCTCTCCAGCTCGCCCAGCGCGACATCGATTCCTCGCGTCCGCGCGATCAGGACTGGGGCGGCGGTCGCGGCTGGGGCGGCGGGCCGCGGCGCGGTGGTGGCGGCGACCTCGCATCCGGCATCCTCGGCGGACTCGTGATCGGCAGCCTCCTGGACGGCATCTTCGACTGACGACCCGCACCTGCGTCCTCAGACGCCAGAACGGCCCGGTCCCGCGAGGGACCGGGCCGTTCTGCGACTCCGTCAGGAAGCGAGCGCCTCAGACGGCGGCGCCTGCGTGCTCAGTGCGATCACGCCGTAGTCCCAGCCCTTGCGTCGGTACACGACGCTCGGGTGGTCGGTGCGGACATCGACGAAGAGGAAGAAGTCGTGTCCGACCAGTTCCATCCGATCGACCGCCTCTTCCACAGTCATCCACTCGGCGTCGAAACTCTTCGTGCGGATGACGACGGGCGAGTAGGTCTCGTCCTCCGGCTGCTGCACCGGCACGTTGCCCGTCGCGACGGCATGAAGAACATCCGCGGATGCCGGCTGGACGTCGATGCCTTCCAGCGATCCGCTGCCCTTCTCGAAGTGGGCGCCGCGCGGGTGCTGTCGGCCATCGACACGCTTCTCCTTCGCACGACGAAGTTGCTCGGACATCTTGTCGATGGCGAGGTCGAGAGCCACGAACTTGTCGCCGTCCGTCGCCTCCGCGCGGACGACAGGTCCCTTGCCCACCAGCGTCAGCTCGACGGTCTCGTCCGGGATGCGGCCGTTGCGATACACGCGGTGGGTGACTTTGACGTCCAGCCGTTGCGCCCGTGACGCGAACATCTGGACCTTGGCGATCTTCTCTTCGACAACGGTTCGGAAGCGATCGGTGATACCCACTCCGACGCCAACGATGCTTGTTTCCATTGCTGCCTCCTTGTCCCGGTCCTCCCGGCCAAGGGCGGACCGTGGTCGCCTTGTGTCACCCCACCGTAGTCCGACCATCGACGGATGTCACGGGGTTGCGACCCTGTGTCGCCGGTGCGTTCTCGATGAGGTTCCTCAGAATCCCGATCGATGCGGCGTGGCGGCGAGCGCGACCGCCACCACAGTGCGAAAGCCGGCCGCTCGGAGCGCCCTGGCTGCCTCGTCGAGCGTGGCACCGGTGGTGACGACGTCGTCGACGAGCACGACCTCGGCGCCCCCTCCCCGTCCCCGTGCACGCATCGTGCCGCGAACGTTCTCCTCGCGCTCACGCGCACCCAGGCCACGCTGGTCGGCCGCTGCGGCCACGACCGCGAGCAGCGGCTGCGGCTGTGCGTGTGCACGACGGATCAGCAGCTCGGGGACGCGATAGCCACGGCGGCGGAACGCTCTTCGCGCGGTGGGGACCGGCACGATCCAGGTCATCGGCGTCACGAATGGGGAGAGCACCGTCGCGAGCGCCGTGGCCAGCGGCCGCGCGAGATACGTCTCACCCTCACCCTTGAGCCGGCGGATGCAGCGTGCCGCGACCCCTTCGAACTCGAGCGCGGCGTGCACAGGCAGACCTCCCGGCGTCAGCGAGGATCGCGGGCGCGGTGTCAGGTCGCACCGGCACCGCGGACACAGCAGCGTTCCCGGCTGGTCACAGCCTGCGCACGTCGCCGCCAGCAGGAACGCCGCCAACTCCGTTCCGACACCGAGGAGACGAGAAGATGTCCACATCCGACGATTCTGGGGCCGCGCCCTCGACCATGCAGACGAAGAAGCCGCTGCCGCCGAGAACCGCGACCATTCCCCTGGCGTGCAGGAAGAGTCACTCTCCGACGCGCGTGGCGAGCACCGAGACGTCGGACGCCACCTCGCGCCACGCCGACCCCGCATGGGCGAACAGCTGCCCGCCGGCGCCGAGGATGCGAACGCCGGCAGCGGTCCGCGCACCTGCGGCCGAGACTGCGTCGCCCGGAGCGGCCTCCGAGGTGCCGGGTCCGCCCACCGTCTGGGTGATGAGCCGGGGGCTGACCGGATCCACCAGCACGCCCAGCCGATCCGGCCCCAGCCACACCAGACCGGTCGCCGGCTCGTCGATCTGCACCAGCTGCTTGGCATCTCCGAGTTCCACCGGGAGTCCCGCCGAGTCGCGGACGACGGCGGCCACGACGACCCAGCGCTGCTTGCCGACGGTGACCACCGCTGCGACGCGGCTGCCGTCTCCGGCGACGCGCAGGTCCGAGATCGCTGACGCCGTCGGCCACGCATTCCCGATCGCGTGCGCGGCGATATCGCTCCCCCAGGCCTGCAGGGCCGCCGGGTCTCCTTCAGGAACGGTCCAGGTGTAACCGTATGGATCCAGGGACGGTTCGATGAGCCCCGGTGGCGCATCGAACTCGTTGCGGCTTCCGTCGCCCACCCGGTACACCCGCCCGTCACCGAGCTGGACGGCCGCGATGGAGTCGTCGAGTGCCACATCGATCGATGCGATGGGCTGCGGCATCGCAGCGATCTCGGTACTGATCCCGGCGATCGGGGAGATCTCGTCCCCGACGATGCGACCGAACGCGCCGTTCTGCAGCACGAGCGTGCCGATCTCCGCCGACGGCTCCACGACGTCGACGACCCCGGCGTCGACGCTACGGCCGTCCACGGTGAACTGCACGCGGGTGACGGCGACCCCCGCGGCCCGGAGAGTGGCCTGCAACTGCGTGCGCATGCGAGAGAGCGTGGTCTCGTCGAGCGCGGTCGCCGGACGGGTGAGGGCGACGTCGGCCACCTGCCCGGTGATGAGGACGGCATCCTGGGCAAGCTGCACGTCGGCAGGGAAGGCGTTCTGCACGGCCGGGTCGAGCCAATCGCTGGGAGCACCGCCGATCAGGGCTTGCGTCACCGTCGTCGCCGGACTCTGCCGCCGCGGGAACCACCGCATGTCGGGTACCAGTCGCGACCAGCTGAGGTCGAAGTACTGGAGCGGATACCCCTCGAAGACGTTCTCGAACCGCGGCTCATCGATCACGATCCCGTCGAGCGCTTCCGTGATGCGCCATTCGCCGTCCTCCATGCGCTGCAGCGTGAACGGCATGGTGGAGGCTCCGAGCGCTTCCGAATAGGTGTTGGCATCGTCGACGCTGGCGACCAGATCGAGCAGGACCTGGACGTCGGCCGAGTCCGCATCCTCGACGTCCGCGGGAGGAACGGTCGAGGTGATGGTACGCGTGTCCGTTCCGGTGTCGATCGACACCCCCGCCGCCGGCCGCCACGTGCGCTGCAGGTCGGGAGCGAGGAACTCCCGCGCCGTCGCCCAGTTGTCGGACGTCGTGATCCCCGCTTCGAGGAATCCCTCGACGATCTCCTCGGGACCGGCGCCCTTGATCGGTCCGGAGGCCACGGGGAGGAAGTCGACATCCTGCGTGGACTCGCCGAGCTCGAGCCCCACCGAGACCCCACCGCTGGTCGGAAGCCCGGCACAGGCCGAGAGCAGGAGCGCCACGAGGGCCACCGCGCCGCCGCGCAGCGTCCTCGTCCACCTCGTCCGATTCATGATCTGTCACTCTCGTCGAAGAGCTCGGGAGGAGGCTCGGCCAGGGAGATCGGCTGGGTCGCATCCCCGAGTTCGGCGAGGGGCTCCTGCGGTTCGATCGGGACGGGGCTCGGGCCGTCCAGCACACCGTCGTGACGAGGGATGGTGAGGACGAAGTTCGTGCCGACGCCCAGCTCCGACCAGACGGCGAGCGTACCGCCGTGCAGCGTGGCGTCGCCGAGCGCGATGGACAGTCCCAGCCCGGTCCCTCCGATCGTCCGCTGACGAGAGGGATCAGCGCGCCAGAATCGGTCGAACACCCGTTCCGCGTCGTCCGGCTCCATTCCCATCCCGAAGTCCCGCACGCCCGCTGCCACCGCATGCTGGTTGCTGTCGATCGTGATGACGACCGGGCGCCCCTCACCGTGCTCGATGGCGTTGCCGATCAGGTTGCGCAGCACTCGCCGCACACGCCGCGGGTCCATGTCGACCGGCGAATACCCGCCGGGGGCGACCAGCCTCAGCTCCGTGCCGTGTCCCTCCGCGAGCGGTCGCATCTGATCGATGATGTCCTCCGCCAGATGCGCGAGGCTCGTCGCCTCCAACTCGAGCTGCACCGAGCCCGCATCGTACCGACTGATCTCCAACAGGTCGGAGAGCAGTGTCTCGAACCGCTGCACCTGCGTGTGCAGCAGTTCAGCGGTGCGCGCGGTGGTGGGATCGAACTCCTCGCGCTGGTCGTTGAGCATGTCGGCGGCAAGCCGGATCGTGGTGAGCGGAGTGCGGAGCTCGTGCGAGACATCGGAGACGAAGCGCTGCTGCACCATCGACAGCTCGCCGAGCTCCTTGATCTGCGCCTCGATGCTGTCGGCCATCGCGTTGAAGGACCGACCGAGCACGGCGAGTTCGTCCTCACCGTGCACGTCGATGCGCACTCCGAGCTCGCCCGCAGCGAGTCGTGCGCTCGTCTCCGCGGCCTGCACGATCGGGGAAGCCACCGCCCGCAGCACGATCCACGAGATCGCGGCGACGATGGCCACCAGCCCGATCCCGGCGATCCACAGTGTGCGCTGCACGAACACGAGGGTCTGATCGGCATCGCCGAGGTCGTAGGCGAAGTAGATCTCGAAGGGTCCGGCCTCGGGCACCTGCAGCTGCTGCCCCACGACGATGCCGGGGACCGCCGCGCCGTCCGCCACCGGGAGCGCCACCGACTGCCACGCCTGGCGATCGTCGAGCTTGACCACCCGGGCGCGGAGGTTCGGGCTCAACAGGCTCTCGTTCAACCCCGCCTCGAAGCCGTTCAGCCGCGCGGTGTCCGCGCCGGTGTCGATCTTGTAGCCCGCGAGCTGATCGGTACTCGATGTGCGAGCGAGCGTGTCCTGGATGCCGGCCCAGAGGCTCGAGAGCGCAGCGGGATCATCTCCCACCTCCGCCACGTCGAGGATGCGCTGGGCCTGGTCGACCGCGCGGCGCGCGTCTTCGAGAGCGACCGTCTTGCGGGAGATGAAGAGGTCGTTCTGGATCACGAGAGCCATCGTCACGCAGGTGATGAAGATCGCCAGCGAGGTCGCGAGCAGTGTGATGGACAGAGTGCGGAACCGCAGCGAGCGACGCCACAGGGTGCCGAGCATCGTCGGCCAGCCGCGCCAGTCGCGCAGGACAGCGACCGTCGTGGTGGTCGCTGTCGTCGCGGCCATCGTGCTCCTAGCCGACGCTCCCGGCACGGTAGCCGACGCCACGCACCGTCATCACGATCTTCGGGTTGTCCGGGTCGAGCTCGACCTTCGCGCGGAGGCGCTGCACGTGCACGTTCACCAGACGGGTGTCGGCCTTGTAGTGATACCCCCACACCTGCTCGAGGAGCATCTCGCGGGAGAACACCTGCTGCGGCTTGGAGGCGAGTGCGACCAGCAGCTGGAACTCCAGCGGTGTGAGCGCGATCGGCGCCGTGCCACGACGCACCTCATGGGCGTCGACATCGACGGTGAGGTCCCCCACCCGCAGTTGCTCGCTGGTGGTCTGCGGCGTCGGACGCAGTCGGGTGCGGATCCGGGCGACGAGCTCCTTCGGGTTGAAGGGCTTGACCATGTAGTCGTCGGCGCCCACCTCGAGTCCGCGGACGACGTCCGCGGTGTCGCTGCGCGCCGTGAGCATGATGATCGGCACGCCTGATTCCGCGCGTATGCGGGTGCAGATCTCGATCCCGTCCATCCCGGGCAGCATGAGGTCGAGCAGCACGAGATCGGGCCGCTGCGAGCGCCACTCGTCGACGGCTCGCGCGCCGTCTGCGCAGAACACCGGCTCGAATCCCTCGGTGCGCAGCACGATGCCGATCATCTCGGCGAGCGCTGTGTCATCGTCGACCACGAGAATGCGTGAGGTCATAACTGTTACCTTATGGCACCGAGTCCCGCCGACCCCAGGTCTGCGCACCACGTGTGCGGTGTGACACGATGGAGCCACCATGGAGGGAGTGCCTTTGAGTGGCCAGATGTGGACGCCCGCGCCGAAGAAGGGGATCATCCCCCTTCATCCGCTGACGTTCGGGATGCTGCTGGGCAGGGCCTTCGCGGCGCTGCGACACAACCCGAAGGTGCTGTTCGGCTTCGCCGTCGTGATCCAGCTCGTCGCGACCGTCGTCACGGCGTCCGTGATGGGGGTCGTCCTGTTCACGACCTTCTCCCGCCTGGAGACCGTCTCCCCCTCCTCGCCCGACTTCGAGGCCGTGCTGGCCGGGACCATCGGCATCAACCTCATCGCCGGCCTCGGCGTCGGACTGGCCTCGATCGCCTTCACGGCCATGATGCAGGGCGTGGTCGCCGCCGAGATCGGCTACGCCGCCGTCGGGGTCAAAGCGACGCTGCGGATGCTCTGGCGCCGGATGGCGCCGGCTTTCTGGCGTCTCGCCGGTTTCGCGTCGCTTTCGGTGATCGCACTGTTCGGTGTCCTCGCGATCGTCGTGACCATCATCGCCGCGTTCGTGGCCGGTGGTGCGGGGGGAAGCGTCGAGCTCATCGGGGTCGTCGTCCTCGTCGTGGTCCTCCTCGGACTCGCCGCGATTCCGCTGTCCGTCTGGCTGACGACGAAGCTGCTGCTGGTGCCGTCGATCCTCGTCCTCGAGCGCGCACGGTTCCGCGACGCCTTCGTGCGCTCCTGGCGACTCACCCGGGGCCGTTTCTGGGTCGCCTTCGGGGTCACCTTCCTCATCAGCGCCATCATGGGCGTCGCGGCGCAGGTGGTGAGCATCCCGGCCACGCTGCTGAGCAGCCTTCTCGGGTCGGTCATCGCGCCGACGGGCGCCGAAGATCCGAGCGCCATCGTCGGTTTCGTCCTCGCCTTCCTCGCACCCCAGATCCTGCTCCTCGTCATCCAGGCGATCACCCTCGTCGTGCAGAGCACCGGTTCGGCGCTCGTCTACCTCGACTGCCGGATGCGGTACGAGGGGCTGGACCAGACGCTCATCGCTTATGTCGAGCACCGTGATCTCGGGAGGGCGGACGAGGAGCTGGGCGACCCGTTCATCGTCGATCCCGCGCGAGCCGTCAGCTCGGCGCCTCCGCCCCGGCAGGTGCCGGACCACGAGCTGATGGCGCAGGGCGCCTACCCGCAGCCATACCCGGGACAGTCGTATCCGCAGCAACCGCAGGCATACGCACCGCAGCCGCAGCCGTACCCCGGACAGTCGTACGGGCAGCAGCCGCACGCGCCGCAGCAGAACGGCGTGACGACGACCGCACCCGCGCCGGTCGCGGATGCACCCGGGGCATTCCCTCCGCCGCCGCCCCCTGCGACGCACGTCACGCCTCGCCCGGCGCCCGGCCCCGCTGACGGAGGCTGGGCTGCTCCCGGCAGCGACGACACGGCATGATCTCCCGGTTCGACGACCTGTTCATCCCCGACGGGGATGAGGCACGCCGGTGGGCGGAAGACGAGCTCGCCAACCCGCGGTACGCGGATGCGAAGCCCACGTGGTTCGATCTGGTCGCGCGGGACATCGGCCGCTTCCTCGCCGATCTGTTCAGCTCGGACAACGGGGCGAACATCGGCCCGTCCGCCCTCATCATCGTGACGGTCGTCATCGTGGCGGCTCTCATCGCGGCCCTCGTCATCTGGGGTCGGCCGCGCAGCTCCCGTGCCGTGCGACGTGCACGGGGCGATCTCCTCGGCGAGTCCGATGACCGCACGGCAGCGCAGCTCCGGTCCGATTCCGAGCGCAGTGCCCGTGCCGGCGACTGGAACACGGCGACGATCCTCCGCTACCGCGCGATCGCGCGCAGCCTGCTGGAACGCGATCTGATCGACCCTGCTCCCGGTGCCACCGCGCAGTCGATAGCCCGCGACGCCGCCGCCGTCTTCGCTGACGAGGCCCCGGCCCTGCGCCGCGCGGCCGTGGCGTTCGACGACGTCCGCTACCTCGGCCGCCCGGCGACGGAAGAGATCTATCAGGACCTCGCGGCAACCGACGAGCGTCTCCGCACCCGTCGGCTCGAAGCGGTGCCCGCATGACCACAACCGAGCAGAGCGGTGTTGCGGCGACGGCCGAACGCCGACCGCGCAGGTCGAAGTCCATCGTCGGCTGGCTGATCCTCGTCGTCCTCGTCGTGCTCGTCGTCTTCGTCGCCATCCGAGTCAGTGCTGCACCGCCGGGCGAACACGGAGCTCTCGATCCCGAAGGGCGTGATGACTCCGGCGCCCTCGCCCTCGCGGAGATCCTGCGTGACCAGGGGGTCGAGGTCGACATCCACCGATCACGGGCGGAGGCACGTGCCGCCGTCGACGGGGGAACCACGCTGGTGATGGCGAACCCGTACACGCTGACCGATGGCGCCCTGGAGACGCTGATGGAACCGGCGGATCGCGTCGTCTTCCTCTCGACGAGCTCGCACCTGATGAGCGCACTGCGCATCGGCGAGAACGCCCCGGGCACACGCGCGGCCGTGACGGCAGGATGCGATGTCCCGGAGTTCGCCGAGGTCGGCACGATCCGGGCCGATCGACTCTTCGCGCCCGCCGCCGAGGTCGAGGGGTGCTTCGGCGATGCCGACGGCGCCGCCGTGCTCATCGACGACCGCGGCGGTGACCGCGTCGCCGTCGTCGAGGGCACCAGGCTCTTCAGCAACGCGTACCTGGCGGAGAACGGCAACGCCGCCCTGGCGCTCGCGCTGCTCGGGCAGACCGAGCGGGTCGTCTGGTATGCCCCGAGCTTCAGTGACTCTGACATCGAGGGCAAGTCGGTCGACACGCTGGGGAGCCTCACACCGCCCTGGGTCACTCCGGCGATCCTCCTGCTGCTGCTCGCCGGGGTCGCCGCGTCGATCTGGCGCGGTCAGCGTTTCGGGCCCCTGGTCGCCGAGACCTTGCCGGTGACGGTGCGCGCGTCCGAGACGATGCACGGTCGTGCACGTCTCACGGCCAGAGCCGCC
>NZ_JARE01000071.1:0-28445 GCF_000708325.1 Microbacterium sp. Cr-K20
GCGTCGCCCCCGGCCGGCTCAGGACCGCACGAGCCGCGCGATCGCGTCCGACGCTTCCTTGATCTTCGCGTCGGCGTCGTCGCCGCCCATGCGAGCGGCGTCCACGACGCAGTGCTTGAGGTGGTCGTCGAGAAGCCCGACCGCCACCGCCTGCAGTGCGCTCGTGAGCGCGCTGATCTGGGTGAGGATGTCGATGCAGTACTTCTCGTCGTCGACCATCTTCGTGATCCCGCGGGCCTGACCCTCGATCCGGCGCATCCGGTTCAGGTACTTGGTCTTGTCGGTGATGTAGCCGTGGGTGTGTTCGTCGGCCGTCGCTTCGGGGGTCATCTCTGCTTCCTTCGTCGCATGATCGGGTCTCAGCGGCCGAGGACGGCGCGCGTGCTCGCTTCGGGGGTGATGTCGATGCGTCTGAGCAGCTGGGCGTTCAGCGCGACGACGACGGTCGACAGGGACATCAGGATAGCCCCGACCGACATGGGCAGGACGAATCCGATGGGCGCCAGCACGCCGGCGGCGAGCGGAACCGAGAGCAGGTTGTAACCGGCCGCCCACCACAGGTTCTGCTTCATCTTGCGGTACGCGGCGCGGGACAGCTCGATCACGGAGACCACCGACCGCGGGTCGGAGCTCGCGAGGATCACGCCGGCCGAGGCGATGGCGACATCCGTCCCCGCGCCGATCGCGATGCCCACGTCGGCCTGGGCGAGGGCGGGAGCGTCGTTGACGCCGTCACCGACCATCGCGACCTTCTTGCCCTCGGCCTGCAGCTCGGCGACCTTCCTCGACTTGTCTTCGGGGCGCACGCCGGCGAACACCCGGTCGATGCCGAGCTCGGCGGCGACCGACTCGGCGACGGCCTGGGCATCGCCGGTGATCATGACGACCTCGACGCCGAGCCGGTGCAGGGCATCCACGGCCTGCCGCGATTCCGGCCGCACCTCGTCGGCGAGCTTCAGCCCGCCCACGACCTGTCCGTCGACCACGACGTGCAGGATGATGGCGCCCTCGTCCCGCCACTCGTCGGCGGCCGGGATCTCGTGCCCGCCGACCTCGTCGAGGAGCTTCGGGCCGCCGACGCGGACCTCGCGGCCGTCGACCGTCGCCGTCACGCCGACCGCGGGCGACGAGGTGAACCCGGATGCCTTCGCGAGAGCGGTGCCCTTCTCCTGGGCGGCCCGCACGATGGCGCGGGCGAGAGGATGCTCGCTGTCGGCCTCGGCGGAGGCGGCGAGGAGCAGCAGCCGGTCGGCGTCGATGTCGCCGGTCGGCTCGACGGCCGTCACCGTGGGTGCTCCCTTGGTGAGCGTGCCGGTCTTGTCGAAGAGCACGGCATCGACCGTGCGCATGCTCTCCAGTGCGAGGCGGTCCTTGATCAGGACGCCTCCGCGAGCCGCGCGCTCGGTGGCGATCGACACGACCAGCGGGATCGCGAGGCCCAGTGCGTGCGGGCAGGCGATGACGAGGACGGTGATGCTGCGCACCACGGCGGCATCCGGGTTCCCGACCAGGGTCCAGACCACGGCGGTGAGGGCGGCGGAGAGCAGCGCGAACCAGAACAGCAGCGCGGCCGCGCGGTCGGCGATGCGCTGGGCGCGCGAGGAGGAGTTCTGCGCCTCGGCGACCAATCGCTGGATGCCGGCCAGAGCGGTGTCGTCGCCGGTGGCCGTGATCTCGACGCGCAGGCCCGAGTCGGTGGCGACGGTTCCCGCCGTGACGGTGTCTCCTGTGGTCCGGGTGACCGGTCGGGATTCGCCGGTGACCATGGACTCGTCCATGGCCGCGCCGCCGTCGATGATGCGGCCGTCGGCGGGGATGCTTCCGCCGGGACGGACGACCACGACATCGCCGACGACGAGATCGGCGGGCGAGACGGTGACGACGGTGTCGCCCTCGACGCGCTCGGCCTCATCCGGAAGCAGGGCGGCGAGCGAGTCGAGTGCCGATGTGGTCTGCGCGAGCGACCGCATCTCGATCCAGTGGCCGAGCAGCATGATGACCACGAGGAGTGCGAGCTCCCACCAGAACTCGAGCTCGTGATGGAGGAGCCCCAGCGTCGCGCCCCACGAGGCGAGGAACGCCACCGTGATGGCGAGGCCGATGAGGAGCATCATGCCCGGCTTGCGCGACTTGAGCTCGCTGACGGCGCCGGTGATGAAGGGCCAGCCGCCCCAGACGTACATGACCGTGCCCAGCACCGGCGCGATGAACCGCGCCCACCCGGGGACCTCGTAACCGAAGATCATCGCGAACATCGGCGAGAACGCCACCACGGGAACCGCGATGACCAGGTTGATCCAGAACAGGCGACGGAACTGACCGACATGGTCGCCGTGACCTGCGTGCCCGCCGTGACCCCCATGACCGCCGTGACCCCCATGACCGCCGTGCCCCTCGTGATCGCCAGGGCTCTCGTGGCTGCCGCGGTTCTCGTGCGCAGCCTCCGGGGCGTCCATCGAGTGCGCGGGTGAGTGGTGGTGCGCGTGCGGATCGGTCATGGGGTCATCCTCTCTCAGGCCATGTTGGCGGCGTACTTGGCGGGATCGGAGTCGAAGGCCGGGCCGCACCCGGCGCAGCAGAAGTAGTACCGCTCGCCCTCGTGATCGCGGAAGAGGCCCGCCGCCGCTGCGGCCTTCTTGCTGACCGGGTTGCCGACCATGACCGGGCAGGTCGTCAGGTCGTCACTCGCACCGCCGGCCAGCAGGTTCGCGCGTCCGTTTCCTGCGGCGGCAGGGTTCGGGGCACTGATGCTGCAACAGCTGGCGGGTGCCTCGGTGTCGTTCGTCATGCGGGTGATTCCTCTCTCATTCTTCGGTGGGGGTCGGTGGTGGCGGAAGGGGCGTCAGGGCTTGGCGATGCTCTTGAAGCCGCGCAGGCGCAGGCTGTTGCCGACGACGAAGACGCTCGAGAGCGCCATGGCCGCCCCGGCGAGCATCGGGTTCAGCATCCCGAGCGCCGCGACGGGGATCGCCGCGACGTTGTAGGCGAAGGCCCAGAACAGGTTGGTCTTGATGGTTCCGAGGGTCTTGCGCGACAGTCGGATCGCATCGACGGCGCTGCGCAGGTCGCCCCGCACCAGGGTGATGTCGGATGCTTCGATCGCGACGTCCGCGCCGGTGCCCATGGCGAGACCGAGGTCGGCCTGAGCGAGGGCAGGGGCGTCGTTGACGCCGTCGCCGATCATCGCGACGGTCTTGCCCTCGCGCTGCAGTCGGGTGACGACGTCGACCTTGTCCTTCGGGAGGACCTCGGCGATGACCTCTTCGATGCCCACCTCGGCGGCGATCTGGCGGGCGACCGCCTCGTTGTCGCCGGTGAGCAGGATGGGGGTCAACCCGATCGCCTTGAACTGGGCGATCGCCTCGGCGCTGCTGGGCTTGACGGTGTCGGCCACCACGAGGATGCCTCGTGCCTGCCCGTCCCAGCCGACCGCGACGACGGTCTTGCCCTCGCCCTCGGCGCGCGCCTTCGTCGAGGCGAGCTCGCGGCTGAGCTTCTGCGACCACTCGGCGAGGAGCGAGTCACGGCCCACCAGCACGGCATGACCGTCGACGACGCCCTGCACGCCCTTGCCCTCGATGTTCGCGAAGTCCTCGGGTGTCGGCAGCGCGCCGACCTCCTGCGTCGCGCCCTTGGCGATGGCCTGCGCGATGGGGTGCTCGGAGGCATCCTCCAGTGCACCGGCGAGCCGGAGCAGCTCCGCGCGATCGGTGCCGTCCTCGACGAACACGTCGACGAGGGTCATCCTGCCGGTCGTGACCGTTCCGGTCTTGTCCAGCACGACGGTGTCGATCTTGCGCGTGGATTCCAGAACCTCCGGGCCCTTGATGAGCACGCCCATCTGCGCGCCGCGTCCGGTGCCGACCAGCAGCGCGGTGGGGGTGGCGAGACCGAGCGCGCACGGGCAGGCGATCACGAGCACGGCGACGGCCGCCGTGAACGCCGCGGTCACCGGGAATCCGGCGCCGAGCCAGCCGCCGAGCGCCACGACCGCGATCACGATGACGATGGGGACGAACACGCCGGAGATGCGGTCGGCGAGCCGCTGCACCTCGGCCTTGCCGGTCTGCGCGTCTTCGACGAGCTGCGCCATCTGCGCCAGCTGCGTGTCCGACCCGATGCGGGTCGCCCGCACCACGAGTCGACCGCCGACGTTCGTCGTGGCGCCGGTGACGGAGTCGCCCTCGGCCACTTCGACGGGCACGGCCTCGCCCGTGAGCATGGATGCATCCACGGCCGACGTCCCGGAGACGACGATGCCGTCGGTGGCGATCTTCTCGCCCGGTCGCACGATGAACTCGTCGCCGACCTGCAGGTCTTCGACGGGGATCTTCGTCTCGACGCCGCCGCGCAGAACGGCGACCTCCTTCGCTCCGAGTTCGAGGAGAGCGCGCAGGGCGGCACCCGCCTGCTTCTTGGAGCGCTTCTCGAAGTAGCGCCCGGCGAGGATGAACATCGTCACCCCGGCACCCACCTCGAGGTAGATGTTGGCCGCGCCGTCGGAGGGGGCCAGCGCGAACTCGAAGGGGTGCGTCATGCCCGGCGTGCCCGCGGTTCCGAAGAACAGCGCATACAGCGACCACAGGAACGCGGCCGAGGTGCCCATCGAGATGAGGGTGTCCATCGTTGCGGCGCCGTGGCGGAGGTTCGTCCACGCGGCCTTGTGGAACGGCCAGGCCGCCCAGATGATCACGGGCGCGGCCAGGGCGAGCGAAGCCCACTGCCAGTACATGAACTGCAGCGCGGGGATCATCGCCATCGCGATCACGGGCACCGTCAGCACGACGGCCCCGATCAGCCGGTTGCGCAGCGAGCGCAGCTCCGGATCCTCGCCCTCGGCGTCACCGGTCGACCCGGTGTCTGCGCGCTTGCCCTTCGGGGCGGGCAGCGCGGCCGAGTAACCGGTCTTCTCCACCTCGGCGATCAGCAGTGCCGGATCGTAGCCGTCGGGAACGGTGACCTTCGCCTTCTCGGTCGCGTAGTTCACGGTCGCGACGACGCCCTCGAGCTTGTTGAGCTTCTTCTCGATCCGCATCGCGCAGGAGGCGCAGGTCATCCCGCCGATCTCCAACTCGACGCCGGACCCCGCACTCGAGGGTGCTGATGTGCTCATGTCCTTCTCTTTCTGCTCTGACTGTTGCTCGGGGCCGCGGCGGATGGCCGGCGGCCGGGCGCCGTGCGCGGCTCAGTGGCCGTCGTCGTGCGAATCGTCCTCGGATGCCGGTGCGTCCCCTGCCGGGGCGGCATCGAGCACGAACTCGGCGGTGTGCACCGTGCCGTCGACCTGGAAGTCCAGGTACAGCAGGTAGCGACCCGCTGTCGGGGCCTCGGCGGCGAAGGCGATCTCCGGACCGGAGGTCTCGCCCGCCTTCGGCTCGTCACCCGCGGCGTGCACGTGCAAATAGGCGAGGTCGCCCTCGCGCAGCGCGACGAGGTGGCCGAATGCGCCGAGATACGGTTCGAGGCCGGTCACGGGAGTGCCGTCCTTCGTGAGGGTGAAGGTCAGGTCGCTCGCCGATCCGGCTTCGAGTGCCCCGTCGAGCGACACGGTGAATCCGTCGACCTCGGCGACCTGCGTCGGCGCGGGGGTCACGGGCGTGAACTCGCCGGCGACCTGCACGGTCTGCGTGAGGGTGAGCGACGGTGCGTCAGCGCCGGCCGGCGTGAAGTCGGCGAAGACGCGGTAGGTGCCGGCGGCGTCCCACTCCCACGGCAGCGACCAGGTGCCCGTGGCCTCGTCCAGTGTGGGGTGCACGTGCCGGAACTGACTTCCGTCGGAGCGCACCACGATCAGGTGCAGGTCCTTGTCGTGCGCGGTCGTGTACTCCGTGACCGGGGTGCCGTGCGCATCACGGATCTGGAAGCTCAGCTCGCCGGGCTCGTCCGCCCCCGCCGGTGCCGCGACCGGAGACAGTGCGTATCCTTCGAGGCTCAGCGAGAGCCCCTTGAGGGCGTCCGCTGTCGCGCTCGCCGCATCCTCGGTGGTCGCGGCCGCGCCGTGTGCTCCGTGCTCTTCCATCTCCGTACCTTTCGTCCACTCACTGACAACGGTCGGGGGGATGACGACCTGGGCGAGGCCGAATGCCGCGCCGAACGCCACCACCACCCCCGCCCCGTAGATGGCGAGCCGCGCCCCGGCGTTCATGCCTTCCGCACCGCCGAGTACCCGGCCTCTGTGACGGCGGCCAGGATCTGCGCGTCGTCGAGGGAGTCGGAGCCGGTGACGAGGAGTACGCCCGTCTGTGCGCTCACCTGGATGTCTTCGACACCCGGGACCTCGGCGACCTCTTCGCGGATCGACATCTCGCAGTGTCCGCAGGTCATTCCGGTCACCTGGAATTCGTTCGTGGTCATCGCGTATCCTCTTTCTCGTTCGGTACCCGTACCGGGTATCAGTGACAACGGTATACCCATGAGGGGTATTCCTCAACCGGCCGGATCCGTTGCGCGGACCCGGCCGGGTCGGCGGTCGGGGGGTGTTTCAGGACGCGGGCGTCGTGCTCCGCGTCCGGCGACGCGCGTCGGCCACGTCATCCGAGGGGATCACGAGCGTGGGGCGGGTGGCGTGGTGCAGCACGTTCGCCGAGGTGCTCCCCAGCAGCGTCGCCTTGATTCCGCGCAGCCCTCGGGAGCCGAGCACGATCAGGTCGACGTCGAGCTCCTCGGCGGCATCCACGATCGCTTCGGAGGCGGTGGCCATCGTCGACGAGATGAGCGGCTCCGCCTGCAGGCCGAGGTCGCGCGCCAGCTGCGCACCGTCGGTGGCGATCTTCTCCGACACGTCGAGCGCCGCGGCGTCGAGGCCCTGCAGACTCTCGAGGGCCGGATGGCCCTCGAGATGCGCGGCGAAACCCTCGAGCGGTTGGCGGGCGTAGAACAGCACCGGTGTCGCGCCGGGGAAGAGGCCGGCGACGGTGTGCATCGCGCTCTGCGCGTTGGGTGAGCCGTCGTAGGCGATGAGTATTTTCAGGGAGGACATGGTTCTTTCCTTACTGGTCAGGGGTCACTGGTCGTCGTCGGAGAGCCGGGGATCAGGCCGATACCGACTCCTCGGAGACGAAGGCCGCTGCCCGCGGCTTCCTCATGGCGATCGCCGTGATGATCGCTCCCAGCAGGGCGAGGATCGCCGCGCCGATGAAGGCGGCGGAGTATCCCTGGGTGAGCTCGACCGTGGTCGAGTCGTGGCCGGCGATGCCGTAAACGATCGCCGTGAGCACGGCGAGGCCGAGCGCGGATCCGATCTGGTAGCTGGTGCTGACCAGCCCGGAGGCCACGCCGGTCTCCGCCGGAGGTGCCGCGTTGATGGCGGTGCCGAGCGACGGGACGAAAGCCAGCGACATGCCGAGAGCGGCGAGCAGCGAGGCGGGCAGGACATCGACGGCGTAGGTGCCGTCCGGTCGGATGAAGGCGAGCCACGCCAGCCCACCGGCCAGTAGGAGGAGTCCGCTGACGATCAGCGCCTTGGCGCCGAACCGCTCCTGAAGTCGGGGTGCCAGCGCGATCATGACGAGCACGACCAGTCCGGTCATCGGCAGCAGTGCGGCACCGGCGGCGAATGCGCTCGCGCCGAGGACCTGCTGCAGGTACAGGTTGAGGAAGAACCACATCGACACCCAGGCGGCGCCGAGCATCAGCTGGGCGACGTTCGCCGCTCCGAGAAGCGGGGCGCGCAGCAGTCCGAGGCGCAGCAGCGGGTTGCGGCTGCGGGCCTGGATGAGGAAGAAGATCAGCAGCAGGACGATTCCGGCCGCCAGCATCCCGAGGGTCGACCAGGTGAGCCAGCCGATCTCCGGTGCGTTGACGACGGCGTAGACCACGGCCGCGAGTCCGAGGGTCACCGTGACCGCTCCGCCGATGTCGATCGAACCCGATGCCTTGCGGACGGTGCGGGGGAGGGCGGTGCCGGTGAAGGCGAGCACGAGGAGCGCGATCGGGACCGTGACGTAGAACACCCAGGGCCAGCTCACGTACTCGGTCAGGACACCGCCGAGGAAGACGCCGGCCGTGCCGCCGATGGGTGCGGCCGCGCCGTAGACGGCGAATGCCTTGGGGAGGTCGGAGGTGCCGCCGAACAGCATCATGAGCAGCGTCAGGGCCGCGGGAGCGATCATCGCGGATCCGGCACCCTGGATGGCGCGTCCGGCGATCTCGACGCCGACGTTGCCGGCGGCTCCGGCCATGATCGAGCCGACGATGAGGACGATCCAGCCGAGCACGAAGATCTTGCGGGCGCCGAATGCGTCGGAGAGGCGTCCGCCCAGCAGGAGCAGGCCGCCGAAGGCGACGACGTAGGCGTTGAACACCCAGGACAGCGACTCGGGGGTGAAGCCGAGAGCCCTCTGGATGTCGGGCAGGGCGACGCCGATGATCGACGTGTCCATGATCACGACGAATTGCGCGGTGGCGATCAGCGCGAGGCCGAGCCACCGCTTCGCGGGTGACAGGGGTCTGGATGTGGGCATGGTCGTTCCTCCTGGAAGCTCGCCGGGATGTCCGGGTCGCGGTGTAGCCTATACCCATAGGGGGTAGGGGTGCTCGACACCGCGAAGACGCCCGACCGAACGTGCAGGAGGCACACGATGATCGACACCACCTCGGCCGACCGGCGCGGCACGCGCGCTGTCGCGTTCGACCCGATGCGTCGCGCCATCGCGCGAACCGTCACCGAGAGCGCGGCGATACCCAGCTTCACCGTGACCGCCACGGCGGATGTCGATGCGCTGTTGAGCCTGCGAGAAGAGTTCAACCAGGAGCTGACCCCCACCGGGCAGAGGCTCTCCGTGAACGCCTTCCTCGTGCGCGCCGTAGCGCTGGCCCTCGCAGATCATCCCGAGATCAACGCCAGCTACTCGGACGAGGGCCGCGGACAGGTGCTCCTTCATGACCGCATCAATATCGGTGTCGCCGTGGACGCGCCCTCGGGGCTGATGATCCCGGTGCTGCACGACGTCGACCACGACTCGGTCACCGAGATCTCCCGCCGGACCCGTGACCTCGCTGCGCGGGCGAAGGAGCGCAAGCTCCAGCTCTCCGACCTGAGCGATGGCACCTTCACCATCAGCAACCTCGGGATGTTCGGCGTCGGGCACTTCACCGCGCTGATCATCCCGCCGCAGGGGGCAGTGCTCGCGGTCGGCGCGGTGACCGAGCACGTCGCGCTCGTCGACGGCGCCGCTGTCGCTCGCCGACTGCTCACGTACACCCTCACCGCGGATCATCGGATCATCGACGGTGCCCTCGCAGCGAAGTTCCTCGCCACCCTCACCGGCATCCTCGAGCGGCCTGACCGACTTCGTCGACCCTGACTCGGGCGAGCTCCCCGGGTCAGCCGGGAGCCAGCGTGGCGAGCTCGCCGAGCAGGGGCGGATCCGCGCCCGGCCGGGAGACGGTGACCGCTGCGGCCCGCGCGCTGAAGCGGAGGAGCTCGGCCAGGGAGCTGCCGTCGATGTGGCGCAGCTTTTCTGCTCCGCGAGGTCACTCGCTGGGCGGCTCGGTCTGACGATTCTGGCGCGGAATCCATACTTTCCGGATGATGATCAGAATCGACGCCGTCAGCGGGATGGCGACGAGTGCCCCGAGCAGTCCCAGGAGTGTGGCGCCGATCATCGCCCCGATGATCACCAGCACTCCGGGCACCGCCGCTGCCTTGCCCATGATGCGTGGCGTGACGACGTACGCCTCCACCTGGATGTAGACGAGGTAGCACACCACGAAGACCAACGCTGCCGTCGGGCTGACGAGCAGCGTCGCGACGCCGCCGATGACCAGGAACACGAGGGATCCGATCATCGGGACCAGGGTGACGAAGAAAGCGACGATGGCCATGACCGCGGGCACGGAGGAGCCGACGGCGAGTTGGATCACGAACACCACGAGCGCGTTGATGGCCGACAGCGTGACGCCGCCCGCGACGACCGCCCCGACCGACTGCGTGATCTCGTCCAGGAGAGCGACGAAGCGGTCTCGCCGATACAGCGGGATGAGATTCGCGATCGCCCCTCGAATGCTCTGCAGGGAGGAGATGAAGTACAGGGTGAGCACGACGACCATGATGAAGCTCGAGATCGCGCCGATCACCCCGAATCCCGCTTTCAGGACTCCTCCGGAGATCGCGAGGAAGGAGGAGAGCGTGGTGAGCGACCGCAGGCCGTCGGCGATGAGGGCGGAGAGGTCGACGCCGAGATTCGCCTCGAGCGAGAGGTACCAGCCGCTCTGCTGCACGGCGGCGATGGTCTCAGGGGCGGCCTCGATCGCCGCGGAGACCTGACGGACCGTTGCCGGGACGAGGATGAGCAGGATCGCGGCGACGACTCCGAGGAAGACGACAGCGACGATGGTGACGCCCGCCCCGCGGCTCAACCCTCGACGTTCGAGGGCACGCACGGCGGGATCCAGACCGAGGGCCAGGAACATGCCGAGGAAGATGGAGATGAGAACCGTCGAGACACCGGCGACGGTGGCGGCCAGCGCGATGGCGAGGAGGACGCCCACCGCGACGGAGAAGCCGGAGAGCAGCGGCTTCGCGGGGAGCACGAGCTGAAGCCGCGGAGCTCGCCGTCCGCGCTCTCGGTCCGCGCTCAGCCCGGATTCTCTCTCGTCCATACGTGCACGCTACGCACGGACCACGGCGCTCACGTGTGCCCCCTCACCCGTTCCTGGTGACCGCAGGGACACAGTCCTATAATCGCTGACACGCGTCCGCGCGGGCCGAGCACGACCTCTCCCGCAGGGCCGACACAACTTCACCACGATCAGACGCATCGGGAAGGTTGGCGAGACTATGGGCAATGAGGCAGCAGGTCAGGACAGACCGCAGGGTGTGCGGCGTCGAGCCCTCCTGACGGGAGCAGCGTGGTCTGTCCCCGTGATCGCGATTGCCGCGGCGACGCCGCTCGCCGCGGCATCCACGGACGCGCGCGGCCGGTTCGTGATCGAGTCGATGCTCGGCGGCACGTGGGTGAATCCGCAGTACTACGGTGCGTCGATCCAGCTGCGCAACGACGACACTCAGGCGTCCACACTCCCTGTGGAGCCGATCACCAGCGGCATCGTCGTGGTGACCTTCGCCTCCGTCGATGTCGGTGCGGTGCAGCCCGCCATCATCGCCAATGCAGGCGGAAGCAGTCCCGTCGTCGGGGCACTCCCTGCGACCGATCCGACGTGGACATCGGTCGGCGCGAGTGACAACGGCGATGGCACCGTCTCCTACACGTTGGCCTTCGCCGGGTCGCTCGCCGGGCAAGGCGTGACGAATGTCAGCTTCGGTGTCCTCGGCTCGACCCCGCTGCATTCGGGCATCTCGGTTTCCGTCCAGGCCACGGGTTCGCCCACCGACGGATCGACAAGTTCCCGCACCGTGACCCTGTTCTGACGGAGACACCTCGTCGGGCGTTCACCCCGCCGGGGTGAGCAACTGCTTTCGCCTCCGCAGCGCTTGGCCGAAGATCAAGGCCATGCAGACGGAAGCCTCGGATGAACCGGTCCGCACGACCCGGGTTCTCGACATCATCACCGTCGTTCTGCTCTCGGTGACCGCGGTCCTGACAGCGTGGTGCGGATTCGAGGCCTCGAAGTGGGGCGGCGAGATGTCCATCGCCTTCAGCCAGGCATCGAGTGCGCGAGTCCAAGCAGCCTCGGCACAGTCGACGGCTCAGGCCGCACGTCAGTACGACCTCACGCTCTACACCGAATGGGTGCTCGCCGACGAAGAGGGGCGTGACGACCTGGTGCGGTTCATCGAAGAACGCTTCACCGAAGAGTTCGCGGTCGCGTTCGACGCGTGGACAGCCGAAGGACGCACCGCCCGCGGTCCCTTCGTGATGGACGAGTACGTGCCACCCGGCGCGGTCGAGTCCGAAGATCTGAGCGCGCGCGCCGATGCGAAGTTCGACGAGGCCCTCGCCAACAATCAGCGCGGCGACGACTACTCCTTGCTCACGGTCCTCTTCGCCCTGGTCCTGTTCTTCGCCGCGATCTCTCAGCATCAGGCGGTCCCGTGGAGGCGCTGGGTGTTCCTCGGCTTGAGTGGGGTCATCGTCATCGGAGGAATCGCGACATTGCTCACTTTCCCGATCAAGATCTGACGGAGATCTTCGGGTCACCCCATCGGGGTGATGTGACCTTCCGATGCTGCGCCCGCTGTGGCTAGCGTCGCCCGTGGTGGCGGGCTCACCGCCCCATCTCGAAACGGGGGTATCGGTGTGGCTGAGGACTTCAACGGCAAGATCGCGCTCGATGTGCGGGACTCCGAACCGGACTGGGAGCCGTACCTCTTGCCGGCCGCGCCGGAGAACGCTCCGAATGTGCTCGTTATCCTCTACGACGACACCGGGATGGCATCGTGGTCGCCCTACGGTGGCCGGATCAACATGCCCACGCTCGACCGGCTTGCCGCGAACGGCCTCACCTACACGCAGTGGCACACCACCGCGCTGTGCTCACCGACTCGTTCCGTGTTCCTCACGGGGCGCAACCACACGCGCAACAGCATCGCTTCACTGATGGAGTCGACGAACGGTTTCCCCGGCAACTCGGGGCGGATTCCGGATGACTGTGCACCGATGGCGCACATCCTGCAGGACAACGGCTATTCGACGTTCTGGCTGGGTAAGGACCACAACGTGCCGGAGCAGGACAACGCCGCCGGCGGCAGCCGCAGGCAGTGGCCGTTGCAGATGGGCTACGACAGGTTCTACGGTTTCCTCGGCGGAGAGACGAACCAGTGGTACCCCGACCTCGCCGAGGACAACCACTTCATCGAGCAGCCGTACACGCCGGAAGAGGGGTATCACCTCTCCAAGGACCTCGCGGATCAGGCGTTGCAGATGCTGCGCGGCCAGCAGGCGACCAATCCGTCCAAGCCCTGGTACATGTGGTTCTGCCCCGGGGCGAACCATGCGCCGCATCAGGCGCCGCAGGAGTACATCGACAAGTACAAGGGCGCTTTCGACGATGGATACGACGCCTATCGCGAGTGGGTGCTCGGCCGCATGATCGACCGCGGCATCATGCCCGCGGACACCGAGCTGACGCCGTTCAATCCGATGCCGGAAGCTCAGGCGAACGCTGCCGACCACGTCAAGCCCTGGGACACGCTCAGCGAAGATGAGAAGAAGCTGTTCCGCCGTATGGCAGAGGTCTTCGCCGGATTCAGCGAATACACCGACGCGCAGATCGGGCGGATCGTCGACTACCTCGAGGAGACCGGCCAGCTCGACAACACGATCATCTTCTATTGCGCCGACAACGGCGCATCCGGAGAGGGGTCGTCCGACGGTTCCGTGAACGAGAACAAGTTCTTCAACAACTACCCCGACGATCTCGCAGAGAACCTCACCCGTATCGACGACCTCGGCGGCCCCGAGGCCTACAACCACTACCCGACGGGCTGGGCGGCAGCATTCTCCACGCCGTTCCCGATGTTCAAGCGCTACAGCCAGTACTCCGGCGGCACCTGCGATCCGATGATCATCCACTGGCCTGCAGGCATCAAAGCCAGGGGCGAGATCCGCCACCAGTACCACCATGTCACCGACATCGTGCCCACGATCCTCGACGTGGCGGGCCTCGAGATGCCCGAGGAGTATCGGGGGGTCGAGCAGGAGCCGCTGCCCGGCGTCTCCATGCGGTATTCGTTCGACGCCGCCCCCGACGCGCCCACCCGGAAGAAGCGCCAGTACTACAACATGATCGGCACCAGAGGGCTGTGGCAAGACGGATGGAAGGTCGCTGCCACGCACGCCCCGATCACCGGACACGGCCACTTCGACGAGGATGAGTGGGAGCTCTACCACGTCGACGAAGACCGTTCGGAATCGAAGAACGTCGCCGCGGACCACCCCGAGAAGGTCAGAGAACTCGTCGACGCCTGGTTCGAAGAAGCCGAAGTCAATTACGGGCTCCCCATCGACGACCGCACCGCGATGGAGCAACTCACCATCGAGCGCCCCTCGTCCGAGCCCCCACGCCACCGCTACATCTACTACCCCGACAGCGGGTCGGTCCCCGAGGGCGTCGCCGTGAACGTGCGGGGCCGGTCATTCAAGATCATCGCGGACGTCGAGATCGAAGACGACGCCGAGGGCGTGATCTTCGCCCACGGATCGCGCTTCGGCGGACATGCACTGTTCATCCAGGACGGACGACTGCACTACGTCTACAACTTCCTCGGCATCCAGCCGGAACAGACGTTCGTCTCGGAGAAGCTCACCTCGGGGAAGCACTCCGTCGGCATGGAGTTCATCCGCGAGGGGGCAGGCGAGTACAAGGAGTCCGTCGGCACCACGACCCTCTACGTCGACGACCAGGCGGTCGCGACCGGACCGATGCGCGCCCAAGTCGGAAAGTTCACGTTGTGCGGTGACGGCCTGTGCATCGGATACGACAGCGCCGACTCGGTGAGCCGCTCCTACCGGTCACCCTTCACCTTCACAGGCGGAACGATCCGCGGCGTAGCCGTCGACGTGAGTGAGGAGCAGTACCTCGACCTCGAACTCGAAGCGCAGGCCGCCTTCGCGCGGGAGTAGGGCGCTCCCGCTCTGGACGTCACATGTGGAGGGACTGACGGGAATCGAACCCGCGCTATCTGCTTGGGAAGCAGAAGTTCTACCATTGAACTACAGTCCCGAACCCGCCCGAGAGCAGGTGAGGGCAAGCCTACCTGGCACACGGGCGTTGGCCAAAGTGCGACTCAGCGTCGCGCGTCGACCAGGCGCTGTCGCTGGCTCCCGAGTCCGTCGATGCCGATCTCGACCACGTCGCCGGCGCGCAGGTAGGGGAAGCGTCCGGAGAGCGCGACTCCCTGCGGGGTGCCGGTGTTGATGAGGTCGCCGGGCTCGAGCACGAGGTACTGCGACAGGTGGTGGACGATCTGCGCCACGGTGAAGATCATGTCGGCGGTGTTCGAGTCCTGACGGGCCTCGCCGTTCACCGTCGACCAGAGCCGCAGCGCCTGGGGGTCGACCTCATCGGCGGGGACGAGTACCGGGCCGAGCGGGTTGAAGGTCTCGGCGTTCTTGCCCTTCGACCACTGCCCACCGGACTGCTCCACCTGGAACGCGCGCTCGGAGACGTCGTGCGAGACGACGTATCCGGCCACGTGCGCGAGCGCCTCCTCCGGGCTCGCGAGGTAGCGGGCGGTGGTGCCGATCACGACGCCGAGCTCGACCTCCCAGTCCACCTTCTCGGCTCCCGGCGGGATGAGCACGTCGTCGAACGGGCCGACGATCGTGTTCGGGTGCTTGTGGAAGAGGATCGGCACCGTGGGCGGGGCGTCGCCGGATTCCGCGGCGTGCGCGGCGTAGTTCTGTCCGATGCACAGCACCGCCATCGGGCGCGCGATCGGCGCACCGACGCGCAGTGCCTCGGCGCCGTCGAGCAGGGGGAGCGTGCCGGCAGTGAGCGCCTCCCGCGTGCGGGTGATCCCGTCGCGGGCGAGGAACGCGCCGTCGATGTCGCCGGTGAGCGGCGTCAAGTCGTGGATGCGACCGTCGTGGCGCACGGCCGGTCGTTCGGCGCCGGCCGCGCCGAGTCGGAGGAATTCCATGTGTCGTGTCTCCAGGGTCAGTGCGTGTAGGGGCGGTGCTTGTCGATGGCGTCGGAGAGCTCGACGCCGAAGCCGGGAGTCTCGGGCACCTTGAGTCGGCCGTTCACGGGCACGGGCTCGCCCACGAGCATCGGCGAGAACATCGGCACGACCTCCTCGGCAGTCGGGTGCATCATGAGGAACTCCGCGAACGGGCTGTTCGTGCGCGTCACGACGAAGTGGTACGAGTACACCGACGATCCGTGCGGAACGACCATGGTTCCGTGCGCGTCCGCGAGCGCCGAGATCTTCAGCAGCTCGGTGATGCCGCCGCACCAGCCCACGTCGGGCTGGATCAGGTCGACGCCGGTCTCGAGCAGCTGCCGGAATCCCCACCGCGTCGCCTCGTGCTCGCCGGTGGTGACGAGCACGGTGGAGGGTGCGCGCTTGCGCAGTTCGGCATAACCCCAGTAGTCGTCGGGGATGAGCGCCTCCTCGATCCACTTCAGCCCGTGCTCGGCGGCCGCGTGGGCGAGGCGCGTCGCGTACTCGACGTCGAGCGACATCCAGCAGTCCAGCATGAGCCAGAAGTCGTCGCCGACCTTCTCGCGCATATCGGCCAGCTGTGCGATGTTCTTGCGAAGCCCCTCCTCGCCCTCGGCGGGGCCGTGGTGCAGGGGCATCTTGCCGCCGATGAAGCCGAGCTCCTTCGCGCGGTCGGGGCGCGCACCGGTCGCGTAGAACTGCAGCTCGTCGCGGACGGGGCCGCCCAGCAGCTCGAACACGGGCACCTGTCGCACGCGACCGAGCAGGTCGTAGAGCGCGAGGTCGACACCGCTGATGGCGTTGAGCACCACACCGCGCCGTCCGTAATAGAGCGTCGACTTGTACATCTGATCCCAGATGCGCTCGATGTCGGTGATCTTGCGGCCTTCAAGGAAGCGTGCCAGGTGCTTCTCTACGATGAACGCGCCGATCTCGCCGGCGGTCGTCACCGAGAAGCCGACCGTGCCGTCGCTCGCCTCGATCTCGACCACGAGGGTGCCGAGCACGTTGATGCCGAAGCTCTGCCGCGACTGCCGGTACTCGGGGTACACGCTCATGGGCGTCGCGATGTGATCGTCGATCCAGTGCTCGGCGCCCTGGTCGTGGTAGTCCGCTCCGCCGCCGCGCACGGTGTAGGCGCGGACCTCGCGGATGGTGGGGGTGCCGGTCATCGTGTCTCTTCCTCTCGGTCGAATCGGACAAGGACCTTGCCCGGGGTGCCGTCGCCCGCCGCGAGGGCGGAGAAGGCGGCGTCTGCATCGGCGACGTCGATCTCGCGGCTGATCAGCGCGCCGTAGACGTCGGGGTCGGCGCCGATGATCTCGGTGGCATCGGCGAAGTCGTCGGATCCGTAGGTGAAGCTGCCGATGAGCGATCGCTCCTCGGTGCTGACCAGGAACGCGTCGATGGTCACCTGCGGAGCCCCCATCCCGACCAGGCAGATCGGGGCTCCGAGCGTGGTGCTGGTGAACGCGTCCCGCAGCGTCGGGGTGATCCCCACCGCGTCGAGCGCCGCGTCGGCGAGCCCGCCGCCGGCACGGAGCTGGTCCGCGACCGGACCGTCCGCCGGATCGATCGTCTCGGCGCCGAGCCGCCGCACGAGCTCGCGGCGTGCGGCATCCATCTCGCTCACGATGATCGTCGCGGCGCCCGCGTCGCGCAGGGCGATCACGATGGACTGGCCGATCGGACCGCCGCCGATCACGAGCACGCGTCCGAGGCTCCCGGCGGGGAGTCGGCGTACGGCGTGCACCGCCACGGCGAGCGGCTCGATCAGCGCACCCAGTTCGATCGGCAGGCCGTCGAGCAACGCGACGACATTGCGTGCCGGGACGACGACGTAGTCCGCGAACGCGGCGGGGATCTCCTTCGCCACCCCGATCACATGCTTGCCGGGGTGGTGCTGCTCCCGTCCCGCGAACGCTGCGGCATCCTCGGCGGGCACGACGACGGGGTTGAACGTCACGGCCGTGCCGACCGCGAGCTCGTCGACACCGGTGCCGAGCGCGGCGATCGTCCCGCTCGACTCGTGCCCCATCACCTGCCCGGGGAAGCGGCGTCCGTTCTCGCCGGTGTAGCCGTGCACGTCGGATCCGCAGATCCCGGTCGCGGCCACCCGGATGAGTGCCTCGCCGGGGCCGGGCTGCGGAATCGGGGATTCACGGACGTCGAGGCGTCCGATCTCGGTGAGGACGAGCTCGCGCATGGGCGTATGTCTCCTTGATCTGCCGGGCGCGGTCAGCGCTGGCCGGTGGTGGTGGTCGTGGCGAGTCCGACGCCGTCCGTCTCGCGGACAGTGGGGCTGACGACCTTGCTGAGGGCGATGAGGCCGGCGCCGACCAGGGCGATCGCGGCCAGGATGATGAGTCCCGCGCTGTCGCCGAACGTGGCGTCCGCCCAGTTCTTCAGGACCGGCGCGAGGAAGCCGCCGAGGCTGCCGAGCGAGTTGATGAGCGCGATGCCGCTCGCGGCCGCCGCTCCCAGCAGGAACGACGTCGGCAGCGTCCAGAACACCGGCTGCACCGAGATGAACCCCGCCGCACCGACGCTGAGCGCGGCCAGGGCGATCAGCGGATCCTGGATGACGGCGGAGAGTACGATGCCGACGCCGGCAGCGGCGAGGGCGCACGTGGCGATCAGGCGGCGCTGACCCGTGCTGTCCGCGAGTCGGGAGAGCACGAAGGTGACGATCAGCGCGAAGGTCCACGGCACGGCCGTCAGCAGGCCGACCTCGAGCCCGACGGGCTTGCCGACGATCGTGGCGATCTGGGTGGGCAGATAGAAGGTCACCCCGTAGACGCTCATCTGGATCGTGAGGTAGATCGCGGCGAAGTACAGCACCACCGGGTTGGCGAGTGCGCGCAGGGCGCCCCGCGGCGAGTGGTTCTCCTTCGCCGAGTCCTCCGCTTCGAGTGCGGCCAGGAGCGTCGAGCGCTCACCCTCGCTCAGCCACTTCGCGTCCTTCGGGCCGTTGTCGAGGTAGAAGAACGCGACGATGCCGATGATCACCGTGAGGATGCCGGTCACCAGGAACATGAGCTGCCAGCCGTGGAGGCCGACCTTGCCGTCGAGGTCGAGCAGCATTCCCGACAGCGGTCCGCCGAAGATGAAGGCGAGCGGTGCGCCGAAGTAGAACAGGCCGTTCACGCGGGCGCGGAACTTGAGCGGGATCCAGTAGGTGAGGAACAGGATGACGCCGGGGAAGAAGCCCGCTTCGGTGATGCCGAGCAGCACGCGCAGGATATAGAAGATCCACTCGTTGGTGGCGAACATCATGAGCGCGGAGACGATGCCCCACGAGACCATGATGCGCGCGAGCCAGATCTTGGCCCCGACCTTGCGCATGATCAGGTTCGAGGGCACTTCGAACACCGCGTAGCCGAGGAAGAATATCCCGGCGCCGAGCGCGTACGCGGCATCCGAGATCCCGGTGTCGGCCTGCCAGGCCGCCTTCGCGAATCCGAGATTGGCCCGGTCGAGGAAGGCCAGGATGTACATCAGGAGCAGGATCGGGATCAGCCGGAGCGTGACCTTGCGGACGATCGCGGCGAGTTCGGGCCGCGTGGGGGACTGGGTGGACATCGGTGCATCTCCATTGACGAGGGAATCCAATGCGTTCACGTATGTGAATCTGATGTCTCAGACCTGAACGCGCGATAGTGTGACACACGTTCGCGTCGGACACAATTCATCCATCGGGGGAGACATGACAGACACCGCGCAGGCGCCGAGTGCCGTGAAATCCGCCGGTCGGGCCCTCGAGATCATCGAGCACCTCGCCGCGACCGATGCCCAGACGTTCCCGGAACTCCTCGGGGCGCTGGGGCTGCCGCGCTCGAGCGCGCACGGCCTGCTCCGCACGCTCGTCGACGCCGGCTGGGTGGAACTCGACCCGGTGAGCAAGCGCTATTCGCTGGGTCTCAAGGCCTGGCAGATCGGGCAGCGCTACGACGGGCACCGCCTGCTGCTCGAGGCCGGGCCGGCGCTCATGCGCGCTCTCACCGACGAGACCGGGGAGACCGTGCAGATGGCCCGGCTCGACGGGGTGGAGAACGTCTACATCGCGATCAGCCCGTCGCCGAACCCCATGCGTCTGGCGTCGAACGTGGGGATGCGACTCCACGCGCACGCGACCGGCATCGGCAAGGCGCTGTTGAGCACGCTCGATGACGACGACGTCATGCGCCGCCTGCACCAGGTCGCGATCCCGCGCCTGACGGCCCGCACGATCACCGACCCGGACGACATCCTCACGGTCATCGAGAAGGGGCGGGATGTGGGCTTCTTCGTGGATGACGAGGAGTTCATCGACGGATGCCGCTGTGTGGCGATGCCGCTCACCTGGCCGGAAGAGACGGGCGTTGCCGCCGCGCTGAGCATCACGATGCCGACCAGCCGCACCGACGAGCGGTGGCCGCACTCCATGGTCGAGCCGCTGCGGCGCACGGTCCTTCGCCTCCGCGAGGACATGCATCTCCAGGGGATCAGCATCGGCAACTAGGCTGGGGCCGTGCTTCTCAGTGATCGCGACATCAAGGCAGAACTCGCATCCGGCCGCGTCGGCCTCGAACCGCACGAGCAGGAGATGGTCCAGCCGTCGAGCATCGATGTGCGCCTGGACCGCTACTTCCGGCTGTTCGACAACCACAAGTATCCGTTCATCGATCCGTCGGTCGACCAGCCGGAGCTCACGCGTCTGATCGAGGTCGACCCGGAGGAGCCGTTCATCCTGCACCCCGGCGAGTTCGCGCTCGGTGCCACCTACGAGCAGGTCACCCTGCCGGACGACATCGCCGCCCGCCTCGAGGGCAAGTCGTCGCTGGGGCGCCTCGGACTCATCACGCACTCGACGGCCGGCTTCATCGACCCGGGGTTCACCGGGCACGTGACGCTCGAGCTCGCGAATGTCGCGACCCTGCCGATCAAGCTGTGGCCGGGGATGAAGATCGGGCAGCTCTGCTTCTTCCGACTCACCTCGCCTGCGGAGAACCCCTACGGCTCCGGCCCCTACGGCAACCGGTACCAGGGGCAGCGCGGGCCGACGGCCTCACGGTCGTTCCAGAACTTCCATCGGACGGATGTCGGCGTGACCGATATCGGAGCAGTCGGAGGCTGACATGACGGACGGCAGCGGCAGCACCCCGGAACAGCCGGTCACCCCCGAGGAGACGGCGGTCCCCGAGGAGGCACTGGTCCCCGAGGAGGCGCTGATCCCGCCCGCCGATGCCGTCATCCCGCCGCCTCCGCCCGAGATCCCGATCCCCGAGGGACTGCTCACGCCGCCGCCGTCGGCCGACATCCCCGATGCGGATGTCGTGATCCCGCCGCCTCCGCCGGACACGCTGCGTCGCTCCGACCGGGTACGCCCGACGCCCCGCATCCTCGACGGCGAGGCGCCGGCCGCGGTGGCCGAGGACTGGGCGCAGCCGTCGGTCGCGCCCGAGGTCCCGACCTCCGGCGGCTACGGCGGGTTCGTGGCCGTGATCTTCGCGTTCCTGTTCCTGCTGCTCGTCGCCGCGATCGTCGTGATCGTGGTGCTGCTGAACACGGTCGGGCTGCCCTTCGCGGGCGGAGCCGTCGTGCCCCCGTCCGTCCTCGCGCTGCTGGTCTGACGTCGCCTCAGGCCTTCGTCTGCCGTCGACGGAGCGCCGCCGATGCCACGGCGACCACGGTTCCGACGGCGACGCCGATCACGGTCTCGATCGCGCGGTCCTGCAGGAGCACGTCGACCGGTGTGGGGGCGGCGAGGTGCACCATGAGCAGGGCGAGCGGGGTGATGAACACCATCGCGATGCCGTAGTTGCGGCCGACGAAGAGCTCGGCGGCGGCCTGCAGCAGCACCACGAGTGCGATGACGGCGAGCGGCGGCAGATCGATCGCAAGGACTCCCGCCGCGACGAGGATGCCGAGCAACGTGCCGACGAGGCGCTGGATGCCGCGGATCACACGGGCGTTGAGCTGGGGACCGCTGACCGCGGCGACCGCACCGACCGCGGCCCAGTACCAGTGCGAATCCATGATCAGGAATCCCGCCAAGCCCGCACCCACGATCGCGACGGCGACGGTGGCGGCCATCTCCCACGCGATGGGTCCCACGGGCTGCCGAGACCGGGGCGGCGCCTCCTGGGTGCCGCGCGTGAACAGGCCGATGATCGCGCTGACGGCGAGGCCGAACAGCACGCTCGCGCCGCCGACCAGGAGCACGTCGCCGAAAGAGGCTGCCGTCGCGGGGATGGTGGCGCACGCGCCGACCGCGAACACCGGGAACAGCGGCCCGGGCGGGTGCCAGCGCATCGTGTACGCGAGCAGGGTGACGGCCGAGGCGATGACGGCGAGAACGAGGATGCTGACGGCGGCGGGAGCGGACACGACCGAGAGCGCGGTGCCGATGAGCATCGCGGCGAGCAGGACTCCGCCGGCGCTCGCCTGCATCCGGATGCGGTCACGGAACACGTCGTGGCGACCGTACAGCGCGGCGAAGGCGCCGAAGCTGGCGTAGATGCTCAGGTCGAGACGCCCCAGCATCCACAGCACGAGGAGCGGCACCGCCACGCTGATCGCGGCCCGGAGAGCCACCCGGTGATCGCCCCGGTGCGGTCCGACGCGCAGGACGCCTGTCCATACTCGTCCCTGGGAATCCGCCACCGATCCAGCCTACGTCCGACGGCGACCGGGCCGAAGCCGAGGTGCTACGCGTGCGACGTGCGCACGAGTGTCAGGCTCCGTTCGAGGACGACGTTCAGCACGCGGGTCGCAGTCTCCGCATCCTCGTCTTCGATCCCGTGCCACAGGGGTGCGATGAGGGCGGCGATCTCCTGACCGATCTCGGCGACCAGGGCGCTGCCCGCGGGAGTGAGCGCAGTGTCGGTGAGGAGCCCGCGGTCGCGCAGAGCGGCGGTGAGTCGGCCGGCATCCGGATCGTGGAGCCGCTCGGTGACGAAACCGTCGAGGTCGTGGGCGCCGTCGAACTGCGAGGCGAGTCGCAGCGTCACCCACTCGCGTTCGGTGAGGTCGCGGCCGACGAGGACGCTCTGGAGCAGGGCGTTCAGCGCCTTCTCGGTCTGGCCGATGAGTTGAGGACCGAAGGGGATCATGGCTTCTCCATATTGTTGGTGCGGATTTCGTTGGTGTGGATTTCATTGGTGTGTGAAGAGGGTGGGTTCGCTCACGCGTGGCCGAGCAGCTCGAACAGGCTCGAGAACCCTTCGTCGCCGTGGCCGTCTGCGATCCGTCGATCCATCAGCCGCTTGACCTCGCGCATGCGCAGGGTGTCGACGCCGAGGGACTCGCGGTGGCTGATCAGGTCGTCCATCAGTGCGGCCTGCACGGTGAGCGAACCGAGGTCGGGCCCGTACTCCCCACTCGCGACGGCGGTGCCGAAGGCCTGCACCAGCGGCACGTAGCCGCCGACCGACCCGGCGACGCGGTCGGCGAACCCCTCGACGTCGGCGCCCTCCGCCTTCACGAGCGCGAACGTGTGCAGCAGGCCGAGGAGGAACTCGTAGCCGACCGCCACCTGGGCCAGGAACTCGACGGAAGCGAGCCCCGCATCCTCGCCGTAGTACGTGAGGGTGCCGACGCCTTGCAGCACCTCGCGGTGAGCATCGAACCCGTCGCGATCGCCGCTGAACGACAACAGGAAGTTCGGCCCACCGACAAGCGACGGGTCTCCCATGATCCCCCCGTCCACGTACTTCGCGCCGCGCGTGCGGGCCCATTCCGCGTTGCTCCGTGCTTGCGCGGGGGAGCCGCTGGTGACGTTCACGATGACTTTTCCCTCCACCGCCGCGTCGAGTGTTCCGACGACCGCATCCACCGCGCCGCTGTCGAGCAGGCAGACGATGACGAGCGGGCTCGCCGCCACGGCATCCGCTGCCGTATGGGCGATCTCGGCGCCGGCCGCGGCCAGCGGGTCGGCCTTGCTCGCTGTGCGGTTCCAGACGGTCGTGGAGTGACCGCGGTCGAGAAGGGCCTTCGCGATCGCGGAGCCCATCTCGCCGAGGCCGATCACGGTGACCCGGGTTTTCGTTTCCATGGTGAGGTTTCCTTTCGATCAGTCGGATGCCGGGGTGGTGGGGTTCTCGTCGTCGCGGGTGAGTCCGATGCCCCAGCTCGCGCCGCGCGCGATGAAGGCTCCGAGAACGGTGACGCCCGCGAACACGAGCATCAGCAGGCGGGCGGCATCCACGACGTCCGGCATCGCGAGGTTGACGAGGACCCCCGCCATCGCCGAGCTGAACGCGCTCGCGATGATGAAGACGGTGTTCACCGCCGCGGCCGCCTTTGCGCCCTCCTCTTCGCCCGACGTGCTGCCGAGCGCGGCGACGGTCAGGTGCGGGAATCCGAGGCCGATGCCGGCGCCGGCGAGGAACAGGGTGGCGAACCAGAGTGCGATCACGACGGCGGAGGGGCCTTCGTGCTGGAGCAGACCGTACGCGGCGAGACCGATGGCGACGACGACCGGACCGAGGGTGATGAGCACGCGGCGCGAGCGGATGCCGGTGGCATTGGCCGTGAACACCTGGGTGATCGACCAGCCGAGGGACAGTGCGGCGCCGAGCATGCCGGCGACGAACGGCATCAGTCCGCCGATCTCCTGGCCGAAGAGCGGGATGAACGCCTCGGTGCCGATCGCGAAGGCCAGGACAGCGACCGTGACGTAGACCCAGCCCAGCGAGGAGCCCGGGGCGAACGTGACCCGGGGGAGGATGCCGGTGCGCCCGCGGCCCTCGTGACGCAGGAACCATGCGCCCAGGACGACGCCGACCACGATGGCGACCCCGGTGCCGAGACCGCTGGGGACGACGCTCGCGATGCCCACCGCGGCGACGCCGCCGGAGAGGAGCACGAGGGATCCCCACGGCACCGATTCGCTCGAGCGGGCTCGGGCGGTCCTCGGCAGTGCGCGCACCA
This sequence comes from Microbacterium sp. Cr-K20, assembly GCF_000708325.1. Classification (NCBI taxonomy): domain Bacteria; kingdom Bacillati; phylum Actinomycetota; class Actinomycetes; order Micrococcales; family Microbacteriaceae; genus Microbacterium; species Microbacterium sp. Cr-K20. Next base: position 24,482 of record NZ_JARE01000071.1, read on the forward strand.
CGACGATGCCGATCAGCGCGGAGACGACGGCGAGGCCGACGAACGTCACCCGCCAGGCGTCCAGCTGCGCGAACACGCCGCCCACGACCGGGCCGACGATGTTGCCGACGCCCCACATCGCCGAGACGAGTGCCGCACCGCGCGCCCAGAGCCGCTCGGGAAGGGCGCGCTGGATGAGCGCGTAGCCAAGGCCGGCGAGCAGTCCGCCGCCGAGGCCCTGCACGGCGCGGCCGGAGAGCAGCGCCCACATCCACGGGCTCGCCGCGCACAGCAGCGAGCCGAGCGCGAACAGGCCGAGCGCGAGCAGGTAGGCGCGCACGGCGCCCTGCTGTGTGAGGATCCGGCTCACCATCATCGAGCTGACGACCGATGCCAGGAGGAAGGTCATCATCGTCCACGCGTAGAACTCCGCGCCGCCGATGTCGCCGACGATCGTGGGGAGCAGGCTGGTGGTGAGATACACGTTGCTCGCCTCGAGCAGCACGCCTCCCGCGAGGACCGAGGCGATCGGGGCGTAGCGGCTGCCGAGGAGTTCGCGCCAGCTCCCCGCGGTGGCGGTGCGCTCGGGGGTGTGCGTCATGGGGTGCCCTTCGTGACGTCGGAGCAGGCGGTCATCCGCCCGGTGGCGCCGTTCCTCGGCGGCCGATCGTCACGCTAATACCTCGAGTAAACTCGAGGTCAAGAGGGGGGTGCGGATGGCTTTGGAACCCGATGATCTGCTGCCGATCGGCGAGGTGGTCCGCCGCAGCGGCGTGCCGGCGACGGCGTTGCACTTCTACGAGCAGCTCGGCCTCATCGTGTCCACACGCACCGCGGGCAATCAGCGCCGTTACCGGCGGCACATGCTGCGGCGGATCTCACTGATCGTGGTCGCCAAGCGCCTCGGCATCCCCCTCACCGACGTGCACGAGGTGTTCGAGAGCCTGCCGACGGATGAGCCGCCCTCGCAGCACGACTGGCAGCGGGTGGCGAAGCTGTGGCGGGAGCAGCTCGACCTCCGCCGCACGCAGCTCGAGCACCTGCGGCGCGAACTCACCGGATGCATCGGCTGCGGCTGCCTGTCGATGAAGGCGTGCCGTCTGCTGAACCCCGAGGACGCGCTCGGCACCGACGGACCGGGACCGCGCCGCATCTGACATGCGTGGTCCGCGTGCGCGAGTCTCAGGAGGTCGCTGCTGGCAGGGCTTCCGGTGCGGAGGGCGCGTCTGCTGTCTCGGCGGCCCGCTGCCGACCGGCGTAGAGCGTGCCCCAGCGGGTCAGCTCCGTGAGCAGTTGACCGGAGCTCGCGCCGAGGTCGCTGAGCCGGTACTCGACCTTGGGTGGCACCTCGCGGTACACGGTGCGGGTGATGAGGCCGTCTTCCTCGAGCTCCCGCAGCTGACGGGTGAGCACGCGCGCGGTCGGGTTCTCGAGCAGGCGTCCGAGCTCGCCGAAGCGCAGCACCTCGTGCTCGCCGAGCAGGGTCAGGATGCTGGGCTTCCAGGCCCCGCCGAGCACCGCGATCGACACCTCGGCGTCGCAGGTCTCGGTCCAGTCGCGGATGATCCGCTCGGTCTTCTCCCGCACGGCACGGCTCCCTTGGTATCCGAACTGTCAGTACGTATCAGAAATGACCGTACTTGTGGCTTCTGTCTGTACTTTACAGACTGAGACCGTGACCAACACCCCCACTCTCGTCAGTACTCGCTCCTCCCTTCGCCTCTGGTTCGCGATGGTCCCGCTCCTGCTTGGCGTCCTCATCGGCGCCCTCGCGATCAGCAGCGTCTCGACCGCCCTCCCCGCGATCCGCGGCGAGCTGGACCTGACCGACACCGAGGGACTCTGGCTGGTCGATGTGTACGCGCTGTCGTTGGCCGCGACGCTGATCGTGGCCGCGCGGATCGGCGACGCGTTCGGGCGTAAGAGCATCATCCTGATCGGTCTCGCCGGCTTCGCCGTTCTGAACGTGGTCGGCGGGTTCGCCAGCAGCGGCCTGGTGCTCATCGTCGTACGGGCCCTGCTCGGTGTCGCCGAGGCCTTCGTCATCGCGGGCGTGGTCGCGACGATCGGCGCCAAGTTCCAGGCGCGCGAACGCGTGCTCGCCTACGGCCTGTGGACGGCGACCTTCGGCACGGGCAGCGCGCTCGGGCCCGTGCTCGGCGGAGTGCTGGCCGAGGGGCCGGGATGGCGCTGGCTGCTACTCGGCAGCGTTCCGCTCGCGGTGGTCGCCGCGGCGCTGGCTCTGTGGCTCGTGCCCGACTCGCGCAGCTCGCAGCGCCCGTCCTGGGACCTACCCAGCATCCTGTCGTCGATCGTCGCGCTCGGTGCGCTCGTCTTCGCGCTGCATGAGGCCCTCGCGGCGCCGATGTCGGCGGTGGTCGCCGCGGTGATCGCGATCCTGAGTCTGGTGTTCTTCGTGCGCCGGCAGCGACGACTCCGTGATCCGCTCATCGACATGCGGCTGTTCCGGGTGCCGGGATTCAGTCCCGCGATCATCCGCATCATCGTGAGCAGCGGAGTGTCGTCGGCCTCGGTGCTGCTGGTGAGCCTGCATCTGCAGGACTCGCGCGGGCAGAGCGCGGCCGAGGCGGGCATCGCCCTGCTGCCGCAGGCGGTGGCGATCGCGATCGGCGGTGTCGTGGCGCCCGTGGCGCTGCGCTGGCTGTCGGCGAACGCCCTCACCGTCCTGGCGCTGATGCTGCAGGCCGTCGGGCTCGTCTGGCTCGCACTCGACCCCGCGATCGTGGCGATCCCGCTCGTGCTCGTCGGGCTCGGGTTCGGCGTCGGCGCGACCCTCGCCGCGACGGCGCTGTTCGAGGTGACGACCGAGGATCAGGCCGGCCAGGTCGGCGCGATCCAGGAGGTGGGGTTCGCGCTCGGCGGCGGGCTCGGCATCGCGGTGTTCGGCACCATCGCCGCCGTGCTGGTGACGGGCGGTTTCGTGGCGGCGGTGCTCGTGGCGGCCGTCGTGGTGACGGCTGCTGCGCTGGTCCCGCTGGCACGCCGCGCTGTGCGTTGATCTGCCGCTGACAGCGAGAAGCGCCCCACCCGGCTGTCGGGTGGGGCGCTTCGTGATGGGTGACGGCAGGTCAGGCGTCACGACCGCGGGTGAAGCCCGCGTCGAAGCCGCGCTCGAAGGCGTGCTGAGCGATGCGCTCGCCACGGTGCGGACCGTGTCCACGGTGGCCGTGGTGTCCGTGGCCCCGGTCATCGTGACCGTGGTCGCCGTGCCCGGGGTGTCCGTGCCCGGGGTGTCCGTGCCCGCGGCCGTGACCGCGGTGTCCGGCACCTGCTTCGCCGTGGCGGCAGCCGTGCTCGGCATCCGCGTCCGGACCGAAGCCGCGGCCGAACGGACGCCCGAAGCCGCGCGGGAATCCGCGTCCGTGGCGGGGTCCGCCGAAGCCGTGCCGACGGCCGCGAGGAAGAGGGGTCTCCTCGTCCCAGCCGAAGGCGCGGGCGATCTTCTCGAGCGAGGCGAGCGTCGTGGCCATCTCCTCGTCGGAGACGGCGCTCGACACCTTCGCGCGGATGCCGTCGACGATGGTGCCGAGGCGATCCTTCGCCGCACGGCCCTCGTCGGTGAGCGTCCAGCCGTCGCCCTCGGGGGTGACCCAGCCGCGCTCGACGAGTCGGTGCAGCTTGTGCTCGTTCAGCGGGCGGTCCGTCGTGACGGTGCCGTCGACGATGTTGAGGATCCGCCAGTCGCGGCGGCTGGCGTGCTCGCCGTCGAAGGCGGCGGCGAACTCGGCCGCCATCAGGCGGTCGGCGGCCTTCAGCCAGTAGCCGAAGGGGCGGGTGGTGTTCTCGGGGTTCTGTGATTCAGAGGTGTTCATGGGAAGTCCTTAGTTGTCAGTGTGCATGTGAATGTCACAGTGCATGTACATGTAGTGTGACATGGAGTCCCAATGCATGTCAAGTCGCATGTAAAATCGAACGGTGACCACCGAACCGCACGACCCCGCCGCGCAGGATCCCGCCGAAGCCA
>NZ_JARE01000072.1:0-3523 GCF_000708325.1 Microbacterium sp. Cr-K20
CCTTCCGGACGCGCTTCAGCGCAGAGTTGTTCCCCATGTTTGTTCCCCAGTGATTTGATGCCGACCTTCAGGTCGACGTGACATCGCCGTGCGATCCAGACCGGTACGGCTTCCCCACGAGTCCGCACCCGGTCGGTTCGCAACGACGAACCCCATGTCGGAGCGTGATAGCTCACGACATGTAAAATAATAGCATACAGGATGCTCGCCCTGTCCAGTCCGGAGAGAGCCGGCGGCCGGGAGGTCCCTAGTCGAGCGGCGCCACCGCGATGCCACCGCTGGTGGCGGTGTTTCCGTCGCCGTCCTTCGCCACCACTGTGTACTCCACTGAGGTGGCGCTCGTCGCTGCTGACGTGTCGCTCGTCGCTATCGTGTCGACGAGGGTGATCTCCGGTCGGTTCCACCAGGTGGCGTCGGCGGTCGTCGTGGCCACCGGCGTCGTGCTGTCCGAGCGGTGGAGCTCGTACGTCAGCGTCAGGTCGTCCCGATCCCAGTTGGCGGGGAGGGTGATGGTGACGCCTTCGGTGCCCTCGGCATTCGGCGCGACACTTCCCGTCCAGCTGTCGCCGGAGAGACGCGGCCCGTCCTTGGCTCCTCCCGGAGGTGTTGTGGAGAAGCGGACGATGCCCTCGAACTGCCCGTTGTTGACCGAGCGGAACTCACCGCCGATCGAGATCATGTCTCCCGTGCCCGTGATCGACAGGCCCGCCTGACCCAGTCCTGAGGTCACGCCGACGGCCCAGTCCGGAGTCCAGTTGTAGGCCGAGGGGGCGGGTGTGCCCACCCAGTCCTTGTAGTTGGGCGCGGCCGGCTGATGCCCGAGCGTTCCGCGAGCATCCGCTGTGAAGGCCTCGGAGTAGCGATGCACGCGCTCGGTCTGCTCGGGGTGCAGGCCGACGGTGCCGCACGAGTGGGTGTGGCTCGTCGTGTACACGACCTTGCCCGTGGAGTAGACGCCGTAGTGGTCGCCGATGCAGTCCGCGACCCAACGGATCTCCCCCGTCCCGGCCTCGGCTGCGAACGTGCCCTCGAGGTTTCCGACTTCGGCGGCCGCATATACCCAGCCGGTGCCGTACACGCCGGTGTCATCGGCCGTGAGCGCGAAGATTCCGGCCTTGCCTGAGGCGGTGCCGCTGTTCGATCCATTCTTGATCGAGTCGGATGCCAGCCAGGCGGTGTCCACTGCGCCGGTGGTCTTGTCGACCGCGCCGAGGCCGCGCATCGTGGTGTCGCCGCTGACCTGCGAGAAGCGTCCGCCGATGATGGTGTCCGCCCCCGCGGGGTCCATCACCATCGCGTCGACCTGCAGATCGGTCGTCGGCGCCCAGGGCAGCAGAACGCCATCGGATGCATCGAACGCGGTGAGGTTCTTCCTGGCGGTGCCGTTGGCCTGGGTGAACAGGCCGCCGGCATAGACGCTGGTTCCGGAGGTCGTCAGGGCGTAGACGCCCGTTCCGCCGATCGAGGGCACGAAGCCGGGGACCAGTTCGCCGGTCTTCGCGTCGAGGGCGGCGATGTTCCAGCGGTCTTTGCCGTTGACGGAGTTGAAGGATCCGCCGATGTAGATGCGGCTGCCGTCCGGCGACGCAGCGACGGCCTTGATCACCCCGTTGACGTTCGGCGCGAACGGCAGCAGCGCCCCGGTGTCGATGTCGTAGGCGAGCACGTTCGACCGGGAGGTGAGCGCGGTGCCCGGTGCGGCCTTCGGTTCGCGAGCATTGTCGAACTTGCCGACGGCGTAGACCGTCGACCCGATCGTCGTCTGTGCCCACACGTAACCGTTGTCGATCTGGACCGTCGGAATCGGATCCGACGTCACGACGTTCTCGTCGCGCTGCAGTAGCGGAGGCGGCGACGACGAGACTTCCGCCGCCACCGCCGCTCCGCCACCGATCGAGACCAGGCCGCTGACGACCAGGGCCCCGACGACAGCGCCGATGGCCGCCTTCCGGACGCGCTTCAGCGCAGAGTTGTTCCCCATGATGTTGATTCCCCAGTTATCTGATGCCGACCCCAGATCGGCATGACATCGCCGTACGCTCCAGACCGAGACGGCTTCCCCAGAGGCCGTGCCCAGTCGGTTCGCAACGACGAACCCCCAAGTCGAAGCATGATAGCTATCGACATGTAAAATAATAGCATATCGGATGCTGGTTTGCCGATCAGGCCGAGATCAGCCGCGTCGCAGACCTGAAAGCGATGGCTCTGCGCAGCCGGTCGGCCGCTGGGGGACCAGCAGAGCCGACCTCGGGTGCGATCCGAGGTCGGCTCTCGTTCTTTCCACTCGGGCTGCGGAAGCGGGCGGCCCGAGACCCTTCGATCAGTGGGGTGCTATCCAGGTGATGCCGCCGCTGGCGGTGACGTTGCCGTCGGCATCCTTCGCCACCACTGTGTACTCCCGTGGCGTATCGTCCGTGGCGGTCTCGTCCACGAGGATCACGAGTGGTCGGTTCCACCAGGTCGCATCTGCCGTCGTCGTGGCCACCGGCGTCGCGCTGTCCGCGCGGTGGAGCTCGTAGCTGAGGGTCAGGTCATCGCGGTCCCAGTTGGCGGGGAGGGTGACGGTGACGCCCGCGGAACCGTCGGCGTTCCCCTCGGCGCTTCCTGTCCAGTCGTCGCCGGAGAGACGGGGCTTGTCCTTCGCTCCGCCCGGAGGGGTCGTCGAGAAGCGGACGAGTCCTTCGAACTGGCCGTTGTTGACCGAGCGGAACTCGCCGCCGACGGAGATCATGTTCCCGGTGCCCGTGATGGACAGGCCCGCCTGGCCCATGCCCGTGGTCTGACCCACGCCCCAGTCCGGGGTCCAGGCATACGCCGACGGGGCGGGCGTACCCACCCAGTCCCTGTAGTTGACGTCGGGCTGATTCCCCAGTGTGCCCCTGGCATCGGCCGTGAATGCCTCCGAGTATCGGTACGTCGTCTGCCGCTGCTCGGGCTGCAAGCCCACAGTCCGGCATGCGTGGGTGTGGCTCGTCGTGTACACGACCTCGCCGGTGGAGTAGACGCCGTAGTGGTCACCGAGGCAGTCGGCCACCCAGCGGAGCTTGCCGGTCCCGGCTTCGGCAGCGAAAGCCCCTTCCAGGTTGGTCGGCTTTACGGCCCCGTAGGACCAGGCGGTGCCGTAGACGCCCGTCGCGTCGGTGGCGAGACCGAAGATTCCCGTTCGCCCCGTGGAACGGGTGGCCCGGACGTTGTTGATCGCCGACGGTGTCTGCCAGGCGGTGTCCACTGCGCCGGTGGCCTTGTCGACCGCTCCGATGCCGCGCAGGGCGGTGTTGCCGCTGACCTGCGAGAAGCGTCCGCCGATGATGGTGTCCGCCCCCGCGGGGTCCATCACCATCGCGTCGACCTGCTGGTCAGTCGTCGGCGCCCAGGGCAGGAGCGTGCCGTTGGAGGCGTCGAAGGCGGCGAGGTTCTTCCGCGCGGTGCGGTTGCCCTGCGTGAACAGCCCACCGGCGTAGACGCTCGTGCCCGAGGTCGCCAGGGCGTAGACGCCCGATCCGCCGATCGACGGGATGAAGCC
>NZ_JARE01000073.1:0-5859 GCF_000708325.1 Microbacterium sp. Cr-K20
CCATCACGGTTGTAGCCGCCACCTTCACGGCGCGGGGCACCACCGTCACGGTTGTAGCCACCGCCCTCACGGCGCGGGGCACCACCATCACGGTTGTAGCCACCTTCGCGACGCGGGGCACCACCATCACGGTTGTAGCCGCCACCTTCACGGCGCGGGGCTGCACCGTCACGGCTGTTTCCGGGGCGTCCGCCAGAAGCGCGATTACCGCGCGATCCGCTGTCGTCGTTGCGACGCGGACGGCGCTCTTCCTCTTCTGGCATGATGCTCCCTGTTCTATTCGTGTAAACGCAAAATGGCCACCCATCGATGGGTGGCCATTTTGTCTAAAAGGAGTCCGGCGGTGTCCTACTCTCCCACAGGGTCCCCCCTGCAGTACCATCGGCGCTGTGAGGCTTAGCTTCCGGGTTCGGAATGTAACCGGGCGTTTCCCTCACGCTATGGCCGCCGAAACACTATTGATGTTTCAATCAAACACATAACAAAGTCATTGTTGTTATGCGGTTCTCGACCGTACATCGAGAACCACTCAGTGGACGCGTAGCACCAACAAACGGTGTGTTATCAAGTCATCGGCTTATTAGTACCAGTCAGCTGCATGCATTACTGCACTTCCACATCTGGCCTATCAACCCAGTAGTCTGGCTGGGAGCCTCTCACCCGAAGGTATGGAAATCTCATCTTGAGGCCGGCTTCCCGCTTAGATGCTTTCAGCGGTTATCCATCCCGAACGTAGCTAATCAGCGGTGCTCCTGGCGGAACAACTGACACACCAGAGGTTCGTCCAACCCGGTCCTCTCGTACTAGGGTCAGATCCTCTCAAATTTCCTACGCGCGCAGCGGATAGGGACCGAACTGTCTCACGACGTTCTAAACCCAGCTCGCGTACCGCTTTAATGGGCGAACAGCCCAACCCTTGGGACCTACTCCAGCCCCAGGATGCGACGAGCCGACATCGAGGTGCCAAACCATGCCGTCGATATGGACTCTTGGGCAAGATCAGCCTGTTATCCCCGAGGTACCTTTTATCCGTTGAGCGACAGCGCTTCCACAAGCCACTGCCGGATCACTAGTCCCGACTTTCGTCCCTGCTCGACCTGTCAGTCTCACAGTCAAGCTCCCTTGTGCACTTACACTCGACACCTGATTGCCAACCAGGTTGAGGGAACCTTTGGGCGCCTCCGTTACTTTTTGGGAGGCAACCGCCCCAGTTAAACTACCCACCAGGCACTGTCCCTGAACCGGATTACGGTTCGAAGTTAGATATCCAGAGTGACCAGAGTGGTATTTCAACAATGACTCCACACGAACTAGCGTCCATGCTTCAAAGTCTCCCACCTATCCTACACAAGCCACACCGAACACCAATACCAAGCTGTAGTAAAGGTCACGGGGTCTTTCCGTCCTGCTGCGCGTAACGAGCATCTTTACTCGTAATGCAATTTCGCCGAGTTCGCGGTTGAGACAGTTGGGAAGTCGTTACGCCATTCGTGCAGGTCGGAACTTACCCGACAAGGAATTTCGCTACCTTAGGATGGTTATAGTTACCACCGCCGTTTACTGGGGCTTAAATTCTCAGCTTCGCCTTACGGCTAACCGGTCCTCTTAACCTTCCAGCACCGGGCAGGCGTCAGTCCGTATACATCGTCTTGCGACTTGGCACGGACCTGTGTTTTTAGTAAACAGTCGCTACCCACTAGTCTCTGCGGCCTCCAAACGCTTTCGGGAGTAAATCCCTATACGCCGAAGGCCCCCCTTCTCCCGAAGTTACGGGGGCATTTTGCCGAGTTCCTTAACCACGATTCTCTCGATCTCCTTGGTATTCTCTACCTGACCACCTGAGTCGGTTTGGGGTACGGGCGGCTAGAACCTCGCGTCGATGCTTTTCTTGGCAGCATAGGATCACCCACTTTTTATCCGCATCGTGTCTCAGCCTTAATGAATCGCGGATTTGCCTACGACTCGGCCTACGCACTTGCACCAGGACAACCATCGCCTGGCTTGGGCTACCTTCCTGCGTCACACCTGTTAATACGCTAACCGCACCAGAATGGGGTCGTGCGCTAGGCCCAGAGCGTCACCCCGAAGGGATCAGTCACTGGGATTCAGACACTTAGCACTACTGGATTAGCTTGGGCGGTTCTTCGCCGGTACGGGAATATCAACCCGTTGTCCATCGACTACGCCTGTCGGCCTCGCCTTAGGTCCCGACTTACCCAGGGAAGATTAGCTTGACCCTGGAACCCTTGGTCTTTCGGAGGACGTGTTTCTCACACGTCATTCGCTACTCATGCCTGCATTCTCACTCGTGTAGCCTCCACGGCTGGTTCACACCGCCGCTTCGCTGGCCACACGACGCTCTCCTACCCATCAACACGGCTGGACCACGAAGGCCTACCAATAATGTCAATGCCACAACTTCGGTGGCGTGCTTGAGCCCCGTTACATTGTCGGCGCGGAATCACTTGACCAGTGAGCTATTACGCACTCTTTCAAGGGTGGCTGCTTCTAAGCCAACCTCCTGGTTGTCAAGGCAACTCCACATCCTTTCCCACTTAGCACGCGCTTTGGGACCTTAGTTGGTGGTCTGGGTTGTTTCCCTCTCGACTATGAAGCTTATCCCCCACAGTCTCACTGCTGCGCTCTCACTTACCGGCATTCGGAGTTTGGCTGACGTCAGTAACCTTGTAGGGCCCATCGGCCATCCAGTAGCTCTACCTCCGGCAAGAAACACGCAACGCTGCACCTAAATGCATTTCGGAGAGAACCAGCTATCACGAAGTTTGATTGGCCTTTCACCCCTATCCACAGCTCATCCCCTCAGTTTTCAACCTAAGTGGGTTCGGTCCTCCACGACGTCTTACCGTCGCTTCAACCTGGCCATGGATAGATCACTTCGCTTCGGGTCTAGGACATGCGACTGAATCGCCCTATTCAGACTCGCTTTCGCTACGGCTACCCCACACGGGTTAACCTCGCCACATATCGCTAACTCGCAGGCTCATTCTTCAAAAGGCACGCTGTCACCCCTACTAAGGAGGCTCCAACGGTTTGTAAGCAAACGGTTTCAGGTACTATTTCACTCCCCTCCCGGGGTACTTTTCACCTTTCCCTCACGGTACTTGTCCGCTATCGGTCATCTGGGAGTATTTAGGCTTATCAGGTGGTCCTGACAGATTCACACGGGATTTCACGGGCCCCGTGCTACTTGGGATACTCTTCGCGCCAAGAGAGGCATTTCGACTACGGGGTTGGCACCCTCTATGACCGGCCTTTCAAGACCGTTCGTCTATACCTTCTTGTAACGCCGCCACCTCGGCAGAGATGACTGAAAAGTCCCACAACCCCCAACGTGCAACACCTGCCGGCTATCACACACGCTAGGTTTAGCCTGTTCCGGTTTCGCTCGCCACTACTAACGGAATCGCGGTTGCTTTCTCTTCCTGTGGGTACTGAGATGTTTCACTTCCCCACGTTCCCTCTACCCGCCCTATATATTCAGGCGGGAGTCACTAGGTCGGCACGCCGCCCAGCGGGGTTTCCCCATTCGGACACCCTCGGATCAAAACTTGCTTATCAGTTCCCCGAGGCTTATCGCAGATTGCTACGTCCTTCTTCGGCTCCAGATGCCAAGGCATCCACCGTTTGCTCTTAAAGACTTGAAATCACATGAGTTTGAATCAAAAACTCGACCCCACCCGAAGATGGAATCTGAAATTGACTAATGATCTTTAAGATCATCTTGTGCAACTGACCGAAGCCAGCTGCAAGATGCTCGCGTCCACTGTGTAGTTCTCAAAGTACGGGCGGTGCCCCCATCCACAACCCCACAAAAGGGGAAACAGAAAGAGGCCCAGAGTAACCGACTGTGCACTCGACCCAAAGGCCAGTGCGCATCCGGTCCCTCAGGACCCAACAGCGTGCAGGTGCGACATCCGCCACCCTCCCCGTTCCCACCAGATCCGAAGACCCGACGTACTAAAGAAGAACAACATCCTTCACACCATGTCAAATGTTCCACCCATGAGCTCCCAGCGAAGAACGTATGCCTTCGATCTGGGTTCTGGACACCCGGAGGTGTCAGATGCTCCTTAGAAAGGAGGTGATCCAGCCGCACCTTCCGGTACGGCTACCTTGTTACGACTTAGTCCTAATTACCGATCCCACCTTCGACGGCTCCCTCCAAAAAGGTTAGGCCACCGGCTTCAGGTGTTACCGACTTTCATGACTTGACGGGCGGTGTGTACAAGACCCGGGAACGTATTCACCGCAGCGTTGCTGATCTGCGATTACTAGCGACTCCGACTTCATGAGGTCGAGTTGCAGACCTCAATCCGAACTGGGACCGGCTTTTTGGGATTCGCTCCACCTCGCGGTATTGCAGCCCTTTGTACCGGCCATTGTAGCATGCGTGAAGCCCAAGACATAAGGGGCATGATGATTTGACGTCATCCCCACCTTCCTCCGAGTTGACCCCGGCAGTATCCCATGAGTTCCCACCATTACGTGCTGGCAACATAGAACGAGGGTTGCGCTCGTTGCGGGACTTAACCCAACATCTCACGACACGAGCTGACGACAACCATGCACCACCTGTTTACGAGTGTCCAAAGAGTTGACCATTTCTGGCCCGTTCTCGTATATGTCAAGCCTTGGTAAGGTTCTTCGCGTTGCATCGAATTAATCCGCATGCTCCGCCGCTTGTGCGGGTCCCCGTCAATTCCTTTGAGTTTTAGCCTTGCGGCCGTACTCCCCAGGCGGGGAACTTAATGCGTTAGCTGCGTCACGGAATCCGTGGAATGGACCCCACAACTAGTTCCCAACGTTTACGGGGTGGACTACCAGGGTATCTAAGCCTGTTTGCTCCCCACCCTTTCGCTCCTCAGCGTCAGTTACGGCCCAGAGATCTGCCTTCGCCATCGGTGTTCCTCCTGATATCTGCGCATTCCACCGCTACACCAGGAATTCCAATCTCCCCTACCGCACTCTAGTCTGCCCGTACCCACTGCAGGCCGGAGGTTGAGCCTCCGGATTTCACAGCAGACGCGACAAACCGCCTACGAGCTCTTTACGCCCAATAATTCCGGATAACGCTTGCGCCCTACGTATTACCGCGGCTGCTGGCACGTAGTTAGCCGGCGCTTTTTCTGCAGGTACCGTCACTTTCGCTTCTTCCCTGCTAAAAGAGGTTTACAACCCGAAGGCCGTCGTCCCTCACGCGGCGTTGCTGCATCAGGCTTGCGCCCATTGTGCAATATTCCCCACTGCTGCCTCCCGTAGGAGTCTGGGCCGTGTCTCAGTCCCAGTGTGGCCGGTCACCCTCTCAGGCCGGCTACCCGTCGACGCCTTGGTGAGCCATTACCTCACCAACAAGCTGATAGGCCGCGAGCCCATCCCCAACCGAAATTCTTTCCAGACGCAGACCATGCGGTCACGTCACATATCCAGTATTAGACGCCGTTTCCAGCGCTTATCCCAGAGTCAGGGGCAGGTTGCTCACGTGTTACTCACCCGTTCGCCACTGATCCCACAGAGCAAGCTCCGTGTTCACCGTTCGACTTGCATGTGTTAAGCACGCCGCCAGCGTTCATCCTGAGCCAGGATCAAACTCTCCGTAAAAAAGAAATGCATACGACACCGGGAAAACGATGACGCAGCGAGTTTGATGCTGACCAAAGAGACAAATTCATTGCTGACTTCATCCATTGCCAACCCCCCGAAAGGAGTTGGTCTTTGATCCAAAGGAATTCTCACCCCCACCGAAGTGGAGACGAGGATAATTTGGCATTTGACAAGTGCACGCTGTTGAGTTCTCAAGGATCGGATGCTCCCACGACCCAGCCATCACAGCCAGGCCCG
>NZ_JARE01000074.1:0-6732 GCF_000708325.1 Microbacterium sp. Cr-K20
AGGCGGCCGACCACCCGCAGCGCAGCCGCAGGGGACTGTGGATCACTCTTGCTGCCGTGGCGGCCGTCGTCGTGGTCGTCGGCGGGATCTTCGGCCTGAACGCCCTGGTCGCGAACCTCGGCACCGAGCCGCAGCCAGAGGCCACCGCGCAGGAGGTCGACCCGCAGGACCCGGTCTCCGATGCGGTGCCCAAGGTCACCGAGCTCACCGGCACACGGCAGGGCGACCAGGTGACCTTCACGTGGACGAACCCCGATCCGGTCGAGGACGACAGCTTCATCTGGTCCGAGACGGGTGGTGCGGCAGACGGCGCAGTCCGGCAGGCGCCCGACGAGACGGTCACGTTCACCCCCGCGTCGTCGGGCGAGGTGTGCATCGAGGTGATGCTGCGTCGCGGCGACGGGCGTGCTTCCGAACCCGTCACGGGGTGCGTCGGATGACCGCGCCCGCGGCGGTCACCGTCGAGTTCGCGGGGGAGTACTTCCCGATCGAACCGGGGAGCCGCTTCATCGTCGGGCGTGAGGGAGACCTCGAACTCGACGACAACCTCTTCCTGCACCGCCACTTCCTCGAGATCAGCGACGGCGAGGGGCTCTGGTGGCTCGCGAACGTCGGCACGCGCCTCACCGCGACCGTGACCGATTCGGCGGGCGGTGTGCAGGCGTGGCTCGCCCCCGGTGCGCGGCTGCCCCTGGTGTTCGAGACCACGACGATCGTGTTCAGCGCCGGTCCCACCACGTACGAGCTGGTGCTGCACGCCGCCGAGCCGACGTTCCGCGCCACCAAGCGCGAGCACGACGACGGGGGCGCCTCGACCATCGGCGACGTTCCCCTCACGCAGAGTCAGAAGCTGCTGATCCTCGCGCTGGCCGAACCGCAGCTTCGTCGCGACGGCACCGGCATGAGCGAGATCCCTTCATCGGCGGCCGCCGCCGAGCGTCTGGGCTGGACGGTCACGCGCTTCAACCGCAAACTCGACAACGTGTGCGACAAGTTCGACCGCATCGGCGTGCCGGGTATGCGGGGAGGTCAGCGCAGCTTCGCGACCAACCGCCGCGCGCGACTGGTCGAGCACGTCATCGCCTCACGGCTGGTGAGCAAAGACGACCTCCCGCTGCTGGATGCCCCGCAGCCGAGTGAGGCAGAGGGAGAGAACGAGTGAAGGTACGGCTGACCCTGCTCCGTCAGGGCGCGGCATCCAGCGACATCGAGGTCACCGCTGAGAACACGGCGACGATCGGCGAGATCGCCGCGATGATCGTCCGGGCGGACCCGCTCGGATCCTTCGCCACCGCCGATCCGACCGCGGTGACGCTGGAGGCGTACAGCTCGGTGGTCGCCGGCTCGGGTGACCTGCTCGCGCCGGAGTCGACCTTCGCGCACGTCGGTCTCGCGCACGGAGCGACCGTCCGTGTGGTGCCCGCCACGTATCAGCAGCGCCCGGTGATCGGTCGCATGGAGGTCGGCACGGGGCCGGGAGCGCGATCGATCGCGCTCACCCGCGGCACGATCGTGCTCGGTCGCGACGACACCTGTGATGTCGTGATCGACGATCCGCTGGTGTCCAAGCGCCATGCGCGGCTCGAGATCGGCGATCGCGTCGAGATGATCGACCTGAACTCCGCGAACGGCATCCTGATCGACGGGGCCTCTGTCGTGCGTCTGGTCGCCGCAGAGGGGGAGCTCGCCGTCGTGATCGGCGACACCCCGATCACGGTGAAGGTCGAGCCCGATGCCGCTGCGCCCTCGCCGGCCGTCGCCTCGATCCGCCAGGTCGAGTTCGTGCGATCGCCGCGCGTCGAGGAACGCTACCTCGGTGAAGAGCTCGACGGCACGGATCTGCCCGTCCCTGCCCGCAAGCAGCCGTTCCCGATGCTCGCGCTCGTCGCCCCGGTGCTCATGGGCGGCGCGATGTTCGCCTTCACCCAGAGCCCCATGTCGCTGATGTTCGTGGCCCTGTCGCCGCTGCTCATGATCGGCACCTGGGTCACGACGAGGAACCAGAACAAGCAGGAGCTCGAAGAGGACAAGAAGCGGTTCGAGGAGCAGCTGGAGCGTCTGGACGCCCGACTGCAGAGCGAGCGCGAACGCGAGATCGACGTGCGACGGCGCGAAGTTCCGCTGCTGCGCGAGGTCAGCGACGCCGCACTCGCGGCCGGACCCACCATCTGGACGCGTCGAGCCGAGCACTGGTCGTTCCTGCACGTGCGACTCGGTATCGGCGACACCGGCTCCCGCAGCTCCGTGAAGGATTCCAACGGCCGGGATCGCGCGATCCCCGAGTACGTGGAGAAGCTCGACGCGGTGATCGATTCCACCAGGATCGTGCCGCAGGTACCGATCCTGGAAGACCTCAAAGACGTCGGCGCGCTCGGCATCGCCGGCCTCGGCGGTCGTTCCACGGGATACGCCCGAGCGCTCCTCGCCCAGATCGCCGGCCTGCACGCGCCCGGTGACGTCGGCGTCGTGGGCCTGTGGGGCCCGCGCTGGGGTGCGCAGCTCGCCGACGCGAAGTGGCTGCCGCACGCCTGGTCGGCGCAGGCCGCGCTCGGTGTGCAGCCGATCGGCGACGGTCCGTCGTCGGCGGGGCAGATCGTCGCCCGTCTCGAAGAGCTGATCGACACGCGCTCCAGCCGTGGCGGTGAAGCCGTCGAGCTCGGTGCACTCCAGGCCGAGAAGGCCGCGACGAACAGCGGCTCGAAGGTCGGCGAGGACTCCTCGCGCAACCGGAACGACTCGGTGCCGAAGCCGGCGATCGTGGTGCTGATCGCGCCGGATGCGCCGATCGACCGCGGCCGCCTCATCCAGCTCTCCGAGCGCGCCGCCATGCGCGGGATCTTCCCGGTGTGGCTCACGGAGGATGCCGCTGCCCTCCCGGCATCCTGCCGCACGTTCGTGGAGCTCGGTCAGACCGACAGTGCGCACTTCGTGCGACTCGGTGAGACGGTGGACAACCTCTCGGTCGACGAGCTCACGCGCGAGCAGTTCGCCGTCTTCGCGCGCGCCCTGGCCCGCCTGACCGACGCCGGCGAGGTGGCCCTCGACCGCAGCGACGTGCCGCGGACCATCTCGATGCTGCATCTCCTGGGGCGCGACATGGCCACCCAGCCCGAGAGCGTCGTCGACCGCTGGACCCAGAACGACTCGCTCCATTCCCGGCGCAAGTCGGGTTCGGCGCGGCGCTACCAGCCCAAGCTGCGCGCCCTGGTCGGCGCCGGCGCAGAGGGCGCGCTGCAGCTCGATCTGCGTCAGCAGGGACCGCACGCCCTGGTGGGTGGAACGACGGGATCCGGCAAGAGCGAGTTCCTGCAGGCATGGGTGCTCGGCATGGCGACCGAGTACAGCCCGGAGCGGCTGACGTTCCTGTTCGTCGACTACAAGGGTGGCTCGGCGTTCGCCGACTGCACGAGCCTGCCGCACTGCGTCGGCATCGTGACCGACCTGAACGAGCACCTCGTGCGCCGCGTGCTGGTGAGCCTCCGGGCCGAGCTGCACTACCGCGAGCACCTGTTCAACCGCAAGAAGGCCAAAGACATCCTCGAGCTCGAGCGCGCCGGCGACCCGCAGGCCCCGCCCGCGCTGGTGCTGGTGATCGACGAGTTCGCCGCTCTCGCCAAGGAGGTCCCGGAGTTCGTCGACGGCGTGATCGACATCGCGCAGCGCGGTCGTTCGCTGGGCATCCACCTGATCATGGCCACGCAGCGTCCGGCCGGTGTCATCAAGGACAACCTGCGGGCGAACACGAACCTCCGTGTCGCCCTGCGCATGGCGGATGAGACCGACAGCAACGACGTGATCGGCACGAAGGACGCCTCGCTGTTCGATCCGGGCACGCCGGGTCGAGGCATCGCGAAGACCGGCCCCGGCCGCATGACCCTGTTCCAGTCGGCGTACGCCGGTGGCTGGAGCCTCGGCGAGAGCGACGGCGTCGATGTGGCGATCGCCGCATTCGGCACCACCGACCAGGGGCCGTGGGAGCTGCCCATCGACGAGAACGCGGTCGTGGTCGATGAGGACCTCGGTCCGAACGATCAGCAGCGGCTCGTCAGCACCATGGTGCTCGCCGCTCAGGCGGCCCAGGTCGAGAAGCCGCGTCGGCCGTGGCTCGACGAGCTGGCGCCCACGTTCGACCAGCTCAAGCTGCCGCAGCGCACGGACGCTGCCCTGCTGCTCGGCGTCGTCGACCAGCCGGAGCGCCAGGAGCAGGTGCCGTTCCATTTCCTGCCCGACACCGAGGGCCACATGGTGATCTACGGCACCAGCGGCGCCGGTAAGAGCGCCGCGCTGCGCACCCTCGCGGTGTCGGCCGGCATCACGCCGCGCGGTGGCCCCGTGCACGTGTACGGGCTCGACTTCGGCTCCGGCGCGCTGCGGATGCTGGAACCGCTGCCGCACGTGGGCTCGGTCATCTCGGGCGATGACGCCGAGCGCGTGGCCCGGCTGTTCGCGACGCTGCGCAGCGAGCTCGATCGTCGTGGTGATGCCTACTCCGCGGTGGGCGCGGCGACCCTGACCGAGTACCGCGCGCTGTCCGGCAAGTCCGACGAGCCGCGCATCGTGGTGCTCATCGACGGCTTCGCGGCGTTCCGCAACGACTACGAGGCCGTGATCGGTCGCTCCGACACCTACAACGCCCTGCAGGAGGTGCTCTCCGACGGACGAGCGGTCGGCATCCATGTGGTGCTGTCGGCCGACCGGTTCCAGAGCATCCCGAGCGCGCTGAACGCGATGATCCAGCGCCGCGTGGTGCTGCGCATGTCCGACACCGACGCGTACAACATCCTCAACGTCCCCAAGGACGTGCTGAACCCGGAGTCGGTGCCCGGACGCGCGATCGTCGGCGAGAACGAGGCGCAGATCGCGATCGTCGGGGGCACGCGCAGCATGAAGGAGCAGTCCCTCGCGATCGAGCGGATGGCCGCATCCATGTCGCGCCGTGGTGTGCCGGATGCTCCGCCGGTGCGGGCGCTCCCGCTGAGCTACCGCATCGACGAGGTCCCCGCTCTCCTCGGCGACCAGCTCGTGGTCGGGCTCTCCGACGCCGACCTCGGCCCGTTCGGGATCGAGCCGACCGGTACGTTCGTGATCGCCGGCCCTCCCGCGAGCGGGAAGAGCAATGCGCTCGCGGCGATCACCCAGCAGATGCTGCGGGCACGGCCGGGCACACCCACGCTGTACCTCGGGTCGTCGCGCTCGCCGGTGAAGAACGCGGTGGCGTGGACGGCTTCGGCGGCCGACGGCATCAGCGGCACGGCGGCCGTCGCCGAGATCGTAGAGAAGGCCGAAGCCGGTCTCAAGCCGGTCGTGGCCGTCGAGGGCGTGGCGGAGTTCGCGTCGTCGCTGCTGGAGATGCCGCTGTCCGACCTGGTCAAGCGGGCCGGTCGCGGCGAGCTGCTGCTGCTGTTCACGGGCGACACGAGCGAGTGGACGAGCAACTTCGGTCTGCTCGGCGAGATCAAACAGTCGCGCCGCGGCGTGGTGCTCCAGCCCGAGACGATCGACGGCGAGCTCGTGCTCAAGGCCCCGCTGCCGCGGATCGGTCGGGGCGAGTTCCCGGTGGGTCGTGCGGTGCTCGCGCAGCGCGGAAAGGTGGTGCGCGTGCAGTTCCCGCTCGTCATCCCCGAGACCGTCTGAGCGCACATCCGAGACCCGATGGGGACTTCTCCCCATTTGCAGACCAGAACCGCTTCGTTAGTCTCGAAGCACAAGAACTCTCCGGCACCCGCCGGGGCGACCGGAAGGTAACACCATGACGAACCTCAAAGTCAGCTACGCCGACATGAAGGATGCTGCTGGCCGTCTCCGCACGGGCCAGCAGGACATCGAAACGCAGCTGAAGAACCTCCGCGCATACGTCTCGCAGCTCGTCTCGGGCGGCTTCGTGACCACGTCCGCCTCTGGTGCGTTCGACGCGTCCTACGCGCAGTTCAACCAGGGCGCGACCGCGACCATCGCCGGTATCGAGGGCATGGCTCGCTTCCTCGACGTCGCAGCCCAGTCGCTGCAGTCGACCGACGAGCAGCTGGCCGCGCAGATCCGCCAGTAATCGCCGCACACCACACGAGGGGATGCCGACCTCGGCATCCCCTCGTGTGCGCCTGCACGACCTTCATCCACTCCGGGGGGAACGATGAGCGACCTCACGCTCGAGAGCAGTCTGCTGGACGCGTCGCGTTCATCGATCAGCGCCGCCATCCAGACGTTCGCGAACGCCGACCGGTTCGGTGACGACGTCGCCGGGCTCACGGGCCACGGCGGCCTCTCCGGCAAGGTGCAGGACTTCGCCGGCAACTGGGATCGCAAGCGCGGCCAGCTGCAGAAGAGCCTGGAAGGCATCCGCGACACCCTGCAGGCGATCGCCGACACCTTCGGAGACCTCGACCGCAACATGGCGAAGAGCGTCACCGACGGCATGAAGCACGTCGAGCGGCCGCAGGGTGGCCAGACCGCGACGCCTCCCACCGTCGGCGGCGGTCCGGACGGCGCCACGGGGCCGACTCCCGGCCCCGCTCCCAGCCCCTCACCGGCCCCTGCACCGGCCCCCGGTCCTGCACCTGACCCGATTCCTGCGCCGTTGCCGTCTCTTCCCGACCCCGGTATCGGTGGCGGTCCCGCGCCGGTGCTGCCGTCGCTTCCGGATCCGATTCCCGGGCCGTTGCCGTCGCTTCCCGAGCCCGGCATTGGTGGCGGTCCTGCGCCGGTGCTGCCGTCGCTTCCGGATCCGATTCCCGG
>NZ_JARE01000075.1:0-86458 GCF_000708325.1 Microbacterium sp. Cr-K20
TCGACGACCGCATCGACGCCGTCGACGAGAAGCTCAGCACCCGTATCGATGCCGTCGACGAGAAACTCAGCACCCGTATCGATGCCGTCGACGAGAAGCTCAGCTCTCGGATCGACGCGGTCGCCGCCGACGTCACCGACCTGAAGATCTCCGTCGCCCGCCTCGAAGGACCGCCACGGCATCTGCTCACGGCGAGTCGCTGAGCAGCGTTCCGGTACGACCTACCGCAGCACGAGAGCGGCGGCACCGATGAGCGGCCCCTCGTCGCCCAGCCCCGAGCGCACCACACGGGTGCGCCGGGAGTATTCGTGCACCGCACTGGCGGTGAGCGCCTGCTGCACGAGGTCGATGTAGTCCGCAGACACCCGCGAGAAACCGCCGCCGATGGCGACCACGTCGAGGTCGACCAGGGTCGCGGCGTCCGCGAGCGCTTCCCCGACAGCTCGGGCCGAGCGCTCGATCGCCGAGCGAGCGACGGTGTCGCCGGCCGCTGCGTCGCGCGCGAGGTCTTCGCCCGTGGTGCCGGTCCAGCCCTGCTCCTGCGCCCAGGACGCACTCGCCGGCCCGGAGGCGATCTCCTCGAGGGTCAGCCCGCCCTCACGGCGCACCTGTCCGAGGTGTCCGGCGTTGCCTGTCGCACCGGGGATGTACGCACCGTTCGCGACGAAGCCGCCGCCGACGCCGGTCGAGACGACGATCGATAGCGACGCACCGGCACCCTGCGTCACCCCGAGCCAGGATTCGGCGAGCGCGAGTGCACCGCCATCGTGGCCGAGGACGGTGCGCACGTCGCGCCCCATGACCGTGGATGCTGCGGCGCGAACCGCCTCAGCGAGCGCGAAGCCGCGCGCGAGCGGCATGTTGACCGGCATGATCGTGCCGAGGGTCCGGTCGACGGGGCCGGCGCTCCCCGCGCCCGCGCCGACGAGCTCGGCATCCGCGGGCAGGGCGGCGAGCGCGTGCTCGACGATCGCGATGACGGCGGCGTTCAACGACTCGACCGTGGCTTCACGCCCGGTCGCCTGCCGGCTGCGGCTGCCCGTGACGAGCACACCGTCCTCCGCGACGAGCGCGGCCTCCATCTTCGTGCCGCCGACGTCGACGGCCAGTGCGTAGCGCGTCACTGGGGGTCGAGCCCGAGGTCGTCGAGGTCGAAGGCGGCGCGCCATTCGAGCCCCTCGGCTTCGATGGCGGCCTGCGCGCCGGTCTTGCGGTCGACGATCACGGCGACGGCGACGATCTCGGCGCCTTCCTTGCGCAGAGCTTCGACGGCCTTGAGCGCCGACTGGCCGGTGGTCGAGGTGTCTTCGAGCACGACGACCCGCTTGCCCTTGACGTCGGCCCCTTCGATCTGGCGGCCGCGGCCGTGGTCCTTCGGCTCCTTGCGCACGACGAACGCGTCGAGCGGGCGATCGGTGGCGACCGAGGCGTGCAGCACGGAGTTCGCGATCGGGTCGGCGCCGAGCGTGAGGCCTCCGACGGCCACGACGTCGAGGTCGCCGATCAGGTCGAGCATGATCCGGCCGATCGCGGGGGCGGCGCGGTGGTCCAGGGTGAGCTTGCGCATGTCGACGTAGTACGTCGCCTTCTTGCCGCTGGAGAGGGTGAAGTCGCCGTGGAACACCGCCTCGTCCTTGATCAGGTCGAGGAGGGTCTGGCGGTCTGCGTCGAGTGCGGTCACGGCATCCAGTGTAGGAGGTGGGCTCTAGGCTGGATGCATGCGCTTGGCCACCTGGAACGTCAACTCCATCCGCACCCGCGTCACCCGCACCGTCGAGTTCGCCGTCCGTGAAGACATCGACGTGCTGGCGATGCAGGAGATCAAGTGCAAGCCCGAGCAGTTCCCCTACGGACCGTTCGAAGAGGCCGGGTACCACGTCGAGGTGCACGGCCTGAACCAGTGGAACGGCGTCGCGATCGCGAGCCGCCTGCCGATCACCGATGTGCGCACGTCGTTCGACGGGATGCCGGGCTTCGCCAAGGGGCATGAGGGTCCGGATGCTCCGCTCGAGGCCCGCGCACTCGGAGTGATGGTCGACGGGGTTCGGGTGTGGAGCCTGTACGTGCCGAACGGTCGTTCGCTCGACGACCCGCACTACCTCTACAAGCTGCACTGGCTCGAGCAGCTGAAGAAGTCGACGGCGGCCGAGCTCTCGGCGAACCCCGATCTGCCGCTCGCTCTGGTCGGGGACTTCAACATCATCCCGTTCGACCACGACAACGGCGATCCCGACATCGTCGTCGGCCGGTCCACGCACGTGTCCCCGCAGGAGCGCGACGCGTTCTTCGCGTTCCAGGACGCGGGGGTCACCGACGTCGTGCGCCCGTTGCTGCCCGAGGGATACACGTACTGGGACTACCAGCGCCTGAAGTTCCCGCGCAACGAGGGCATCCGCATCGACTTCGTCCTGGGCTCGCGCACTCTGGCCGAGGCCGTGACCGGTGCGTCGATCCACCGGAACGAGCGCAAGGGCGAGCAGCCCAGCGACCATGTTCCCGTGGTGGTCGACCTCAGTTTCGGCGGTGCCGAAGACGACGACGACATGCCGATGATCTTCTCCTGACGGCCGCCCCTGTGACCGTGCGGCTGATCGCCACAGATCTCGACGGCACGCTGCTGGACTCCTCGTCCGCTGTCACGCCGCGCACGCGCGAGGCGCTCGACGCGGCTCGCGACCGCGGCATCCCTGTGGTCCCCGTCACGGCACGTCAGCCGATCGGGCTGCGGGCGATCGCGGGTGATGCGGGTTTCGACGGCTGGGCGCTGTGCAGCAACGGCGCCTATGCCGTGCGCCTGGACGACGGGCGGATGCTGTTCGCCGAAGAGCTTCCCGCCGACACGATCCGCACGCTGGTCGAGGCGCTGCGCGCCAGCATCCCGGGCCTGCTGTTCGCGAGCGTGCGCGAGGGCGGGGAGACCTTCGTGGCGCAGGACGGCTACGCCGAGATCGCCCAACTCTCCGACCACAAGCGCGACCCTCGAACGATGGGTGGCGTGCCGCTCGAGCACGTGCTCGCGGCGCCGAGCCTGAAGCTCGTCATCCGGCATCCGGAACTCGCCCCTGCCGCGCTCTTCGACACGCTGCGCAGCCTCGGGCTGACCGGGTTCGAGGCGACCCTGTCCGGCGCTCCGTTCGTCGAGGTGATGGCCGAGGGCGTCACGAAGGCCACCGGCCTCGCCCGTCTGTGCGAGCACCTCGGCATCGACCGCGCCGACGTCGTCGCGTTCGGCGATGCGCTCAACGACGTCGAGATGCTGCGCTGGGCCGGGCGCGGTGTCGCCATGGCCCATGCGGAACCCGTGGTTCAGGACGCGGCCGACGAGACCACCGCCTCGAACGACGACGACGGTGTCGCGCGGGTGATCGAGCGCCTGCTCGGCTGAGTTCAGCTCTCGACGCGGCGCCGACGCACGAGCAGTCCACCCAGGACGGCGAGCATGACGCCGAGCGCGATGATCGCGGTCGGCGTTTCCGCCCCGGTGGCCGCCAGTCGCGGTCCCGGAGTCACCGCAGCGCCACCGCTGGCCTCAGCCGCCGCTGTCACCACGAGCGTCGCGCTCGCGATCACGGCGCCGCCCGACAGCGCGACGAGACTGTGCGTGCCTGCTAGCGCGCTGGCCGGAATCCGCAGGGATCCCCGGAGGACACCATCCGCGTCGGCGGTGAGGGTACCGAGCGCGATCGGGTCGGAGCGCAGTTCGAAGGCGATGGTCGCTCCCGGAGCGAAGCCGGCACCGGAGACCGTGATGTCCTTGCCCGCCTGGATCGAGCCCACCGAGAGGCCCAGCCTCGGCTTCGGCTGGGGCTGCCCCTCCACGGGAACGAGCGTGAAGTCGACTCCGTTCACCGGCGTGCCGACTGCTGCGGGGACGGGTGTCGCTTGTGCAGCGGTCGTCACACCGTCGAAGTACTGCGGCTTCGCCGTGAGCGTGGAGCCGTCGAGGAACTCTGCCGACGCCTTGAGGATGTACGTCCCCGGCAGCAGGCGCAGCGTGTACTCGCCCGTGAGGTAGTCGGCCTGTGCGGAACCGACGAGTCGGTCGCCCTGCCACGCTTCGACGAGGATCCCCCGCACGTCGTCGCTGTCGATCGATACGCTCCCGGAGATGAGGCCGGCGCGGTCCATCACGGCATCGATGCCCGTGACACGCTGACCCGAACCCACCACGACCGGAGTCGCTTCCTCGATGGTGCGCGCGTCCTCCCAGTACTCATCCGCGTGTTCGTCGCTGAAAGAGCGGAATTCGACGACGTAGGTTCCCGGCGGGAGCGCTGCCGAATAGGTCCCGTCGCCTTCGACGGAGTGACCGGAGATGTATCCGTCGCCGTTCGTCGATCTGATCCATACCGTCGCCATGGGGACCTCCCGGCCCTCCTGCGTCACCGTGCCTTCGATGTGGCCGACCGCGTCGAGGGCCGCGTCGATGCCGGCCGCTGTCTCGGTGCCCGTCACGGAGACCGCAGTCGCCGCGTCGTACCCGTACACGTTCTGCCAGTACTCCGTGGCGAGCTGTTCCCCGTCCGGCGAGAGGAACTGCACGACGTACTCCCCCTCGCTCAGCCCTTCGATGCGGTATGAGCCGTCGCCTCCCGTCTGAGCTGCGCCGACGATCTCATGCTGGTCGAGGGCGTTCACCGTCACGCCGGCGAGTGCCGAGCCGTCGCTGGCGGTCGTCACGACACCGGAGATGGTCGCGCCGCGCTTCAACGACGCATCGATGCCGGTGACTGCCGTCCCCTCACCGATGACGACCAACGTGCCGTCGCTCCAGATGGCGGTGTCCTTCCAATACTCGCGCTGGAGGTCGGTGCCTACCGGGAAGAACGACACGAGATAGGAGCCGGGGGCCAGCCCCGTCAGGGAGTACGCACCGGACTCGTCCGTGTAGTCCTCCACCCAGGGCGTCCCCTCACCACCGGTCGACACCAGCACCCCGGCGAGCGGAGTGCCGTCGTCCTCCTGGGTGACCACGCCGCTGATCGATCCCGTCGAGACGCCCGCGGGCGCGGCGGGCGCGCTCACCTCGGGCACTGCAGGCTCGGTTTCCTCGGGCACGGCAGGCTCGGTTCCCTCAGGCGCGGCAGGCTCGCTCAGCTCCGGCGCGACCGGATCGCTCGCCTCCGGGTCACTCGCCTCGGCCACGCTGATGTCCACCGCACCCGTTCCTTCGGCGCTCCACGTCACCGCCTCTGACACCGAGTCGCCTGAATCGGCAGCCATCGCTGATGTGGCACCGCCGAAGGCCAAGGCGAGAGCCGCGACCCCACCGATGACAGCCTGAATGAATGCGCGACGTCGCGCCATGTTCCCCACCCTCCGAAGCGAGGTGGCGCGCGGCACCGTGCCGTCGCGTTCGACCTCGAAAAGCCGCCGATCGCTCGGCAGCATCTGCCCTGAATCTACCGGCTCAGGGCAACGGAGCGGAATAGTCGATTCGCGTGATCAACCCTGCGTTCGTGTTTACCCGAAGGTCCCGACCTCCGGCACGCGATCGGTCCGGCCGTAGCGGAGGAACATCACGCCGGCCTCGTCGGTGATCGGCGGCTGCGAGAGCCGCAGCACTGACGGCAGCGCGTTGTCGTCGAAGACCTTCTTGCCGGTGCCGAGCAGGATCGGATAGACCCAGAGGTTCAGCTCGTCGAAGAGCCCCTCGGCGAGCAGCGTGTGCACGAAGTCGATGCTGCCGATCACATGCACCTCGCGATGGGCGGCCCGCAGCGCCGCGACCTCTGCCGCCAGGTCATCCCCCACCCGGGTGCTGCCCTGCCAGTCGAGCGCGAGATCGGCATCTCTCGTCGCCACATACTTCGGGACGCGGTCGAACAGCCTGCCGATGTGCCCCTCGGGGCCATCGGTGTGCTGCGGCCAGTACGACGCGAAGATGTCGTACGTCCGGCGACCGAGCAGCAGCGCATCGAGGCCCCGCATCCCGTCGTCCACCTCGGCGCCCATACCGGGTGACGGGTATCCCGCCTGCCAGCCGCTGAAGCGGAAACCACCCGACGTGTCTTCGCCGACGCCGCCCGGTCCTTGCGCGACACCGTCGAGGGTCATGAAGAGGTCGATCAGGATGCGGCCGGATGCGTCTTCGGTCTTGTCAGCGCTCATGTCAGTCAGTCAATAACAAGCGAATCCCGCCTACCAGCCCCTCTCCGATCCGCCGCTCGGGGGATGCTCCGGCGCGGTCGCCGCTCTACGGTGGAGGGATGCCTGCCCCCGCGTTCACCCGCACGCCGACCGCGCGCGAGCGACGAGCCGATGTCATCCTCGCCGCCGTCATGTTCGTCGGCGCGGTGCTGAGCGCGGGGCTCTCCTCGATCGCGGAGATCTACGGCGACGAGCAGGCACCCCTGTGGTGGGCACTCGTCTACGCCGTCGTCGCCACCGCTCCCCTCGCGTTCCGCCGCCGCTGGCCGGGTACCGCCGCCGTGATCGTGGCCGCGGCCTATTTCACGGCCGTCACCATCCGCGTCCCCGAGATCTACGTCGGCAACATCGTGATGTTCCTCACGCTGTACACGGTCGGTGCGTGGATGAACGACCGACGTCGCGCGATGCTCGTACGCGTCGGGATCATCGTGGGTATGTTCGTGTGGCTGATCATCACGATGTACCGCGACGCGATCAGCGAGGCCGACAAGGCCGATGTCGCCGCCGGAGCCATGTCGCCGTACGTCGCCTTCATGCTCATCCAGCTGCTACTGAATGTGCTCTACTTCGGCGGTGCCTACTACTTCGGCGAGCGCTCCTGGGCGGCAGCTGCGCAGCTGGCCGTGCTCGAGCAGCGCACCGTCGAACTGGAGCGCGAGCGCGAGGTCACCGCGGCGCAGGCCGTCGCCCTCGACAGGGTGCGCATCGCCCGCGAGCTGCACGACGTCGTCGCCCACCACGTGTCGGTGATGGGGGTACAAGCCGGCGCCGCGCGTCTCGTGCTCGAGCGCGATCCCGCGGAAGCCGCCCGCATCCTCTCCGGCGTCGAGGGCTCGGCGCGCGACGCGATCCATGAGCTGCGCCAGTTGTTGGAGACTCTGCGCACACCGGGCGGCGAGACGACGGATGCGGCATCCACCCTCGCCCTGGACGACATCGCCGAGCTCGTGGAGGCGTCGACCGAGGCCGGGCTGCCCACGGACTACACGGTGATCGGCGAACCCGTGCCCGTGCCGTCGCTGGTCGCGGTGAACCTGTACCGCATCGCCCAGGAGTCGCTCACGAACGCCCGCCGTCACGCCGGCAGCGGAGCGACCGCCGACGTCCGCGTGCGCTACGACGACGACGGCGTGGAGGTCGAGATCGTCAACACCGGGCGTACGGTCGCCCACCTCCGTCCGGGGCTCGGGCAGCTGGGGATGCGGGAGCGCGCCGCGGCATCCGGAGGCACGCTCGAGGTGACGTCTCGACCGCTGGGCGGGATGCGTGTGCGCGCCCGCGTGCCACTCCCGACACCGACCGGATCGAGCGTGCGATGAGCGAACCGATCCGGGTGCTGCTGGTCGACGACCACGCGCTGCTGCGCGCGGGCTTCCGCACCATCCTCGACACCCAGCCCGACATCACGGTGGTCGGCGAAGCCTCATCGGGAGCAGACGCCGTGGCGCAGGCATCCGCGCTCCGCCCCGACGTGATCACGATGGACGTGCAGATGCCGGATATGGACGGCATCGAGGCGACCCGTCGCATCGTCGCCGACCCCGCGGTCGAAGCCGCCATCGCGATCGTCACGACATTCGACAGGGACGACTACCTGTATCAGGCGCTGGATGCCGGAGCCAGCGGGTTCCTGCTCAAGAACGCCGGCGCCGAAGACCTGATCGCCGCCGTCCGCGCTCTGGCTGCCGGCGACGGGATGCTCGCCCCCGAGGTGACCCGGCGAGTCCTCGCGCGGTTCGCCGCGGCCCCCGCACCGACGCGGACGGCTGTTCCGATCGACAGCGGCGCGACCCCGAAGGTCACGCTCATCGAGCCGCTCACCGACCGCGAGGCGGAGGTGCTGACACTGCTCGCCGATGCGCGGAGCAATGCCGAGATCGCGCGCGCGCTGTACATCGGCGAGGCCACGGTCAAGACGCACGTCTCCCGCATCCTGCAGAAGCTCGGTGCCCGCGATCGTGTGCAGGCCGTCGTGCTCGCGCACCGCATGGGGCTCGCGTAGGCGCCCGGTACACCGACGCTCCGCGATAACCTCGGAGCCATGCCCGAAACCGCACCCCTGTCCCGCCCGATCCTGGCGGGGGTGGTGACGGCACTCGTCGGCTTCACCAGCTCGTTCGCGGTCGTGCTGACGGGTCTGGATGCGGTCGGGGCGGATGCGGCCCAAGCGGCGAGCGGACTGCTCGCCGTGAGCCTGATGATGGGCCTCGCGTGCGTCGTGCTCGCGTGGCGGTATCGGATGCCGATCACGGTCGCGTGGTCCACACCCGGTGCCGCGTTGCTGGTGGCGACGGGCACCGTCGAGGGCGGCTGGCCGGCGGCGGTCGGGGCCTTCCTCGTGGCCGCCGCACTGATCCTGCTCACGGCGCTGTGGCCGGCACTCGGAGCTCTCATCGCCCGCATCCCGCCGTCGATCGCGCAGGCGATGCTGGCCGGCGTGCTGCTCCCGCTGTGCCTGGCGCCGATCACGGGCATCGTCGCGAACCCCTGGGGCGTCATCCCGGTCGTGCTCACCTGGCTGGTGTTCGCCCGGCTCGCGCCGCGGTGGGCGGTTCCGCTCGCGTTCGTCACGGCTGCCGTCGTGGTCGCGGTCTCACTGATCGGCGCTTCCACGGTGGACGAAGGCGCCCCGTTCGACCCCGCCGTGCTGCTGCCGCGGCTCGAGTTCACGGCGCCGACGTTCACGGTGGGCGCGTTGGTCGGCCTCGCGCTGCCGCTGTTCATCGTGACGATGGCCTCGCAGAACGTGCCGGGCATCGCGATCATGCGCAGCTTCGGCTACGAGGTGCCGTGGCGTCCGGCCATGCTGGTCACCGGCCTCGGCACCGCGCTCGGGGCGACGGCGGGCGGTCATTCCATCAACCTCGCGGCGATCAGCGCGGCCCTCGCCGCCTCACCGGATGCCGACCCCGACCCGAAGCGACGGTGGGTCGCCGGCGTCTCGACCGGGGCGTCGTACCTGGTGCTCGCGGTGTTCTCCGCCGCCTTCGCCGCTCTCGTGGTGCTCGCGCCCGCCGCCGTGATCCCCGCGGTCGCCGGCCTCGCGCTGTTCGCCGCGTTCGGCTCATCCGTGCAGCAGGCCATCGACGATCCGGGCGAACGGATCCCCGCGGTCGTCACCTTCCTGGTCGCGGCATCCGGCATCGCCGTCCTCGGTGTCAGCGCCGCATTCTGGGCCCTGGTGGCGGGCCTCCTCGTCCGCGCGGTCCTGCACACCGGTCGTCGCTGACGCCCCTCCCTCTCCCGCCGAACGCACGGCTTCGCGTCGAGTGCACGGCTTCTTCACGCGCATAAGCCGTGCACTCGGTAGCATCCGGTGCACTCGGCGTGGGGATGCGGAGGAGCGGGGCGGCGCGCGGGGGCGGGAGATGCAGGGTCAGCCGCCGGGCGGACGGAGGCGAGTCCGCCACAGGGGGGATGCCCCGGAGGCGCCCTGCTCCGTAGCGTGAGGGTATGACGACAGGAATGCTCGAACTCTCCGGCATCACCAAGAGCTACGGCTCTCGGCGCGTGCTCGACGATGTGTCCTTCACGGTGGCCCCCGGCCGCCTGACGGGCTTCGTCGGCGGCAACGGCGCCGGCAAGACCACCACCATGCGCATCGTCCTGGGACTGTTGTCCTCCGACGGCGGCAGGGTCGACCTCGATGGCGCGCCGATCACGGCAGCGGACCGTCGCCGCTTCGGCTACATGCCCGAGGAGCGTGGCCTCTACCCGAAGATGAAGGTGCTCGAGCAGATCGTCTACCTCGCTCGCCTGCACGGCTTCGGCAAGCAGGATGCGACCGAGCGGGCGACGGAGCTCCTCACCGAGCTCGGCCTCGGCAAACGGCTGAACGACACGATCGAGTCGCTGTCGCTCGGTAACCAGCAGCGTGCGCAGATCGCTGCCTCGCTCGTGCACGACCCCGAGGTGCTCATCCTCGACGAGCCGTTCTCCGGTCTCGACCCGCTCGCGGTCGACGTGGTCGCCGGCGTCCTGCAGTCCAGCGCCGCGAAGGGCGCCTCCATCCTGTTCTCCTCCCACCAGCTCGATGTGGTCGAGCGCCTGTGCGACGACCTCGTCATCCTCGCCGGCGGCACGATCCGCGCCTCCGGCTCGCGCGACGCGCTGCGCGCCGAGCATGCCCGTGACCGCTACGAGCTCGTCTCCGCCGGAGACGCCGGATGGCTGCGCACCGAGCCCGGTGTGACGGTCGTCGACTTCGAGGGCGGCTATGCCCTGTTCGACGCCGACGGCCCTGAGACGGCGCAGCGCGTGCTGCAGTCCGCCGTGCAGAGAGGCGACGTCGCCAGCTTCGCGCCGAAGCATCCGTCCCTCGCCCAGATCTTCAAGGAGGTCATCCAGTGAGCACCCCTGCCCCCGTCCGCAGCACCAACGGCATCTGGCTCGTCGCCGAGCGCGAGATCGGATCGAAGCTGCGCAGCAAGGCCTTCCTGATCTCCACCGGCATCCTGCTGGTGCTCGCCCTCGCCGGCATCATCCTCGGCGGCTTCGCGAGCAAGAACACCGAGACGACGCCGATCGCCGCGACCGCGGAGACCGCCGCCGCCGTCTCCGCCATCCCGGGCTTCGAAGTCACCGAGGTGGCCGACCAGGCCGCCGCCGAGGCGCTCGTGCGCGACGACAAGGTCGACGCCGCGGTGCTGCCCGGCGACGGGCCCTCGGGGTACACGATCATCGCGCTGCAGGATGCGCCGAGCTCGCTCGTCTCGGCGCTGTCCCAGTCGCCCGACGTCGTGATCCTCGAGCCGGTCACGACGAACCCGCTGCTGCGGTACTTCATCGCGATCGCGTTCGGTCTCGTGTTCATGATGGCCGCCGCGACTTTCGGCGGGACGATCGCGCAGAGCGTCGTGGAAGAGAAGCAGACCCGCGTGGTCGAGGTGCTGCTGTCGGCGATCCCGGCGCGCACACTGCTGGCCGGCAAGGTCATCGGCAACACGGTGCTCGCGATGGGGCAGATCCTCGCCCTCGCGGCCGTCGCCACGATCGGCCTGATCGTCACCGGTCAACGCGAGGTGCTCACGACCCTCGGGGCGCCGATCATCTGGTTCGCGGTGTTCTTCCTGTTCGGCTTCATCCTGCTGGCGGCGATGTTCGCGGCCGCCGCCTCGATGGTGTCGCGCCAGGAAGACATCGGGTCGACGACCACGCCGATCACGATGCTGATCATGGCGCCGTACATCCTGGTCATCGTGTTCAACGACAACCCGCTGGTGCTGACGATCATGTCGTACGTGCCGTTCTCGGCCCCGGTCGGCATGCCGATGCGCCTGTTCGTCGGCGAAGCGCAGTGGTGGGAGCCGCTGCTGAGCCTGGTTATCCTGCTCGCGAGCTGCGTGGCCGCGATCGCCATCGGCGCGAAGATCTACGAGAACTCGCTGCTGCGCATGGGTTCGCGGGTCAAGCTCAGGGACGCACTGGGCGCCTGAGACTGCGCAACAGAGAAGCCCCCTGCTCCGCAACGCGCGGGGCAGGGGGCTTCTCTGTTGTGCGTCTCTGTTGTGCTGCGGGTCAGCCCCGGGTCAGATCACGCCGTCGGCGAGCGTGGTCGGGTTGCCGAAGCGGTGGTTCGTGATCGACACGGCCTGCTCGTGCAGGAAGGGCAGCATCTCGACGCGACCGGCACCGGTCACGGCGTGCGACCAGACCGCCACATCGGGGCTTCCGTCGAGCGCCTCGTGCAGCGCTGCGGCGTCGCCACCGACCAGACGCACGCGGTGCCACGAGTTCGCCGCCTTCGCGTAGCGCTTGGTCCACGCCGCATCCGACTCGTGCTTGACGGTGACGCCGTGCGCACGAAGCGCCTTCTCGATGCGCGAGGGCAGGGCCGGAGCCGAGACCGTGAACGGGCTGCCACTGCGCAGGGCGGCGGCGAGCACACGGATGCCGTCGACGAGCGGGGCGTGCTCGGCGATACGCACGTCGACCGCGACCGGACGGTAGCGGAAGAGGTTGCGCTCGACCCCGAGACCGGACTTGTCGCTCACCGCACCGAACTCGTCGACCCAGGCGCGCTCGTCGGATGCCGCGGCCCGCTGCAGCCAGTCCGCCTCGACGGCGTCGAGCTCGGAACCCGCCGCGTCGAGCAGCGCACCCACTGCGGGGACGGCGGCAGCTCCGGGCGCGACCGCCGGAAGCTCAGCAGGGGTCCACTCGCCGAGGCCGAAGAGGTAGTTCGGTCCACCGGCCTTGGCTCCGGCGCCGACGGCCGAGCGCTTCCAGCCGCCGAACGGCTGCCGCTGCACGATCGCGCCGGTGATGCCGCGGTTCACGTACAGGTTGCCGGCCTCGACCCGGTCGAGCCAGGTGGCGACCTCATCGGAATCGAGCGAGTGGATGCCGGCGGTCAGGCCGTAGTCGACCGCGTTCTGCAGGCGCAGGGCCTCGTCCAGGTCCTTGGCGTGCATGATGCCGAGCACCGGGCCGAAGAACTCGGTCAGATGGAAGTAGGAGCCCTCACGCACGCCGGTCTTGACGCCAGGAGTCCACTGCTTCCCCTCGTCGTCGAGCTTGCGCGGCTTCACTAGCCAGCGCTCGCCCTTCTCCAGCTTCGTGAGCGCGGTGAGGAGCTTGCCGTTCGCGGGCTCGATGATCGGGCCCATCTGCGTCGCCGGGTCGTCGGGCAGACCGACGCGCATCGACGTCACGGCATCCACCAGTTGACGCTCGAACCGCTTGGAGTCGGCGACCGATCCGACGAGGATCGCCAGCGATGCGGCGGAGCACTTCTGCCCGGCGTGCCCGAACGCGCTGCGGGCCACATCGGCGGCGGCGAGGTCGAGGTCGGCGGAGGGGGTGACGATGATCGCGTTCTTGCCACTGGTCTCGGCGAGCAGCGGCAGGTCGGAGCGGAACGAGCGGAACAGCTGAGCCGTCTCGTACGCACCCGTGAGGATCACACGGTCCACCGCGGGACCGGCGACCAGGCGCGTGCCCAGGTCGCGGGAGGCGAGGTCGACGAGCGCGAGCAGGTCGCGCGGCACGCCGGCGGCCCACAGTGCCTCCACCATCACGGCACCGCAGCGCTGGGTGAGCTTGGCCGGCTTGATGATCACGGCAGATCCCGAGGCCAGGCCGGCGAGCACGCCACCCGCGGGGATCGCGACCGGGAAGTTCCACGGCGGCGTGACCACGGTGACTTTCGAGGGCACGAACTCGGCACCCGAGATCCTCTCGAGATCCTTGGCGCGCTCGGCGTAGTAGTGCGCGAAGTCGATGGCCTCGCTGATCTCGGGGTCGGACTCGGCGATGGTCTTGCCCGCCTCATGGGCCATGATCTCGATGAGCTGTCCCCGGCGCGCGGCGAGCTCGTCTCCGGCACGGTGCAGCACGGCGGCGCGGTCGGCGGCGGGCAGGGCGGCCCACTTCTCAGCGGCCGCGGTCGCGGCGTCGAAGATGCCGTCGAGCTCGGCATCCGTCTCGACCTTGGCGATCGCGATGGTGTCGAGGCCCAGCCTCGACCCGACCGAACGGCCGAGGATCTCGCGGCCCCACGCACGATTCGCGGCGATGGCCGGGTCGGTGTCGGCCTGGTTCTCGAAGCCCACGGTCGTGCCGTCGGGAGCTTCCGCGGTACGGTCCTGCACGCGGTGGGGTGCCGGGACGAACGCCGGCTCGTCGGTCGCGAGCGCGGCCAGCGAGCGCTCGAAGCGCTCCCGCTCCCGGGTGAGGAGCGTTGGGTTCGAGGCCAGCTCG
Organism: Microbacterium sp. Cr-K20; assembly: GCF_000708325.1. Taxonomy (NCBI): domain Bacteria; kingdom Bacillati; phylum Actinomycetota; class Actinomycetes; order Micrococcales; family Microbacteriaceae; genus Microbacterium; species Microbacterium sp. Cr-K20. The sequence continues at coordinate 13,855 of NZ_JARE01000075.1, forward strand.
AACACCGCCGACATGAAGTTCTCAGGGCTGGCGTTCTCCTCGAGACGGCGCACCAGGTACGCGATCGCCACGTCGAACTCGGCCGGGTTGACGACCGGTGTGTAGAGCAGCAGGCGGCCGACGTCCTTGCGGACGGCCTCGGCCTGACCCGTCGCCATGCCCAGCAGCATCTCGTATTCGACGAGCGGGTCGGCACTGTCCGGGTCTGCGACCCCGCGAGCCTGCGCGAGCAGCCAGGTGTAGGCGATGTCGAACAGGTTGTGCCCCGCGACGCCGATGCGCACGGCATCCAGTCGCTCGGGGGTCATCGCCCAGTCGAGCACCCGCTTGTAGTTGGTGTCGGAGTCCTGCTTGGTGCCGTAGGTCGCGAGCGGCCAGCCGTGGATCGCCGCGTCGACCTCTTCCATCGCGAGGTTCGCGCCCTTGACGACGCGCACCTTGATCGGCGCTCCCCCCTTGGCGCGACGGGCCGTGGCCCACTCCTGCAGGTGCTGCATGGCGCCGAGGGCGTCGGGCAGGTAGGCCTGCAGCACGATGCCGGCCTCGAGGTTCTCCAGCCCCGGCTGGTCGAGGATGCTCGTGAAGGCCGCGATCGTCAGGTCGAGGTCGCGGTACTCCTCCATGTCGAGGTTGATGAACTTGGCCTTGCCCGGTGCCCCTTTCGCCGCCCTGCTGGACGCCTCGGCCTTCGCGGCGAGTTCGTAGAGCGGGGTCAGCTTCTCGACGACATCCGCCACGGCCTCGTCGAACGACCACATCGACAGCTGGCTCACGACGCTGGAGACCTTGATCGACACGTAGTCGACGTCGTCGCGGGCGAGGAAGTCGCGCGTGCCCTGCAGGCGGTGCCCGGCTTCGCGCTCGCCGAGCACGGCCTCCCCGAGCAGGTTGAGGTTCAGGCGATTTCCGCTCTTGCGCAGCTTCGCGATCGCGGGCCCGAGCTTGGCCGGGGTGGCATCGAGCACGAGGTGCCCGACCATGGCACGCAGCACACGGCGCGAGATCGGCACGACCACGCCGGGGAGCTTCGGCGCCCAGAAGCCGCCGGCCTTGATCGCGGCGCGCAGGTATCCGGGCAGGAGAGTCGGGGTGATCTCCGAGATCTCGGCGAGCTTGCGACCCGCCACGCGCAGGTCTTCCGGACGCATCACGCCGTCGACGAAGCCGACCGTGAACGCGAGCCCGTTCGGGTCCTTGAGCACCTCCGACAGGCGCTGCGCGGCCGGCTCGACGGGGTGGGTCTCGCTCTCGACGAGCCAGCGCTGCACGAGGGCGGCGACGTCTTCGGTACGGGGAATGGTGGTGTCGGCGGCGACAGGCATCGGTGGACCTTCCAAGAGAGCGCACACCGGGGTTTCGTGTGCGGCTGGATCATTGTCCTGCCGCTCGGTAGGCTCCGTCTATCAACCGATTTGCGTGGATTCTGTTCACTCAAGCTGAACGAAGGAAACGGCCATGCTGGACGTGAACCGACTGCGGATGCTCGTAGAGCTGTCGCGCCGCGGCACGCTCTCCGCCGTGGCCGACGCCCTCTCGTACAGCAAGGCCTCGGTGTCGCAGCAGTTGAGCGCACTGGAGCGCGACGTGGGCGTGCCGCTGCTGCGTCGAGTCGGCCGCGGGGTGCAGTTCACGCCGCAGGGAAACGTGCTGGTCACGCAGGCCATCGGCATCCTCGATCAGCTCGAGCACGCCGAGGTCGCGGTCGCCGAGTCGCTCACCGAGGTGACGGGCACCGCGCGCATCGCCGTGTTCCAGTCGACCGCGCACTCCCTGCTGCCGCGAGCCCTCGAAGCCCTCAAGGAGAGGCATCCGGCGCTGCGCGTCGAGGTCACCGAGTGCGACCCGGAGACCGGGCTGGTCGGAGTGTCCAGCCGCGACTTCGACCTGATCCTCGCCGAGCAGTATCCGGGGCGCACGCGCCCGATCCACGCCGACCTCGACCGGGTGGTGCTCGCCCACGATGCGATCGCACTGGCCCGGGAGCCCGGAGCGCCTCGGCACGCGGATGCCCTCGCGGAGCTCTGGTCGACCCGCGACGAGCCCTGGGTGCTCGAGCCTGCCGGCACGGCATCCCGCGCCTGGGCCGAGGAGCTCTGCCGCACCGCAGGGTTCGAGCCCGACGTGCGCTTCGAGATCGCCGACCTCACGGCGCATGTGCGCCTGATCCACGCCGGGCTCGCGGTCGGGCTGCTGCCCGAACTCGTGTGGGCCGGCGACACCCCGACCGTGGATCTGGCGCCGCTTCCCCACGAGCCCCGCCGCGAGATCTTCTCCTCGGCACGGAAGGTCTCGGCCGCCGCCCCGTCCATCCGTGCGGTGCGCAGCGCACTTGCGGACGCCGCCTCGCACAACCTGCCCGTCTAGCGCGACGCAGAACGCCGCAACACTCGGGAATATGCATGCACATGCATCTGTTCTGTCCCGTGTACCCGGACGAAGGAGTCCGATCCACTCCTTCCGAAAGGCACTTCCGTGAGCACTCCCGTGATCGACCGCACCGCCCCGACCGAGCACCCCGTCCTCGACGTCCTCGCCGGCCGCTGGAGCCCCCGCGCCTTCGACGCGCAGAACTCGATCGACGAAGCCAAGCTCGCCACCGCCCTCGAGGCCGCCCGCTGGAGCCCGTCCGCCAACAACTCGCAGCCGTGGCGCTTCATCGTCGCCCGCCGCGGCACCGCCCTGCACGCACAGGTCGTCGACGCCCTGATGGGCTTCAACCAGGCATGGGCCGGGAACGCCGCCGTACTCGTGGTCGCGATCGCCGAGACGGCCACCGCCGACGGCACCCCCATCACCCACGCCCTCTACGACCTCGGTCAGGCCGTCGCGCACTTCTCGGTGCAGGCCCACCACGATGGACTCGTCGTGCACCAGATGAGCGGCTTCGACCCCGAGGTCGTCCGCGAGTTCGCCGACCTCGAGGCCCGCTTCGTGCCGACCACGGTCTTCGCCGTCGGCGAGTTCGGCGACATCGAGGCGCTTCCCGAGGTGCTGCAGGAGCGCGAGGTCGCTCCGCGCGTGCGTCGCCCGATCAACGAGACGGTCGTCCTCAGCGCCTGACCTGCGCTCTCTCTGAACGGGGCCTCCGGATTGTCCGGGGGCCCCGTTAGCGTTTCGGGATGGACTCCCTCCGCATCACCGGGGCGCGGACGAACAACCTCCGCGACGTCTCGCTCGACGTCCCCAAGAAACTGCTGACCGTCTTCACCGGCGTCTCCGGATCGGGCAAGTCGTCGCTGGTGCTCGACACGATCGCCGCCGAGGCGCAGCGGCTCGTCAACGACTCGTACTCGACCTTCATCCGTTCGCGGCTGCCGCAGATGCCGGCGCCAGACGTGCAGTCCATGGACGGTCTGACCTTCACGGTGCTGATCGACCAGCGCCGGTTCACGGGCAATGCGCGCTCGACCGTGGCGACCGCGACCGACCTGGCCTCGCTCGTGCGCCTGGTGTTCTCCCGCGTCGGCGAGCCGTCGGCCGGGTACTCCCCCGCCTATTCGTTCAACGATCCGTCCGGCATGTGCCCGACCTGCGAGGGGCTCGGCACGGTGTACGACATCGACATCGACGCCCTGATCGATCCCGAGAAGAACATCGATGAAGGGCCGGTGCGGTTCAGCCTGTTCCGTCCGGGTGTGTATCGGTGGAAGCGGTTCGCGTACTGCGGGCTGTTCGACCGCCAGAAGCCGCTGAAGGACTATACGGCCGAGGAGATGGATCAGTTCCTCTACGCCGACAAGCTCAAGCTCGACGACCCGGATCCGCGTTTCCCGCAGAGCGCCCGGTTCGACGGGGTGATCACCCGCATGCGCGACGTGTTCCTGAAGCAGCGCCCGGTGAAGATGTCGGCGCAGGTGCGCGAAGAGCTCGACCGGCTCGTGACCCACCACACCTGCCCGGACTGCCACGGCGCGCGGGTGAACGAAGCGGCGCGCGCGAGCCTCATCGACGGACGATCGATCGTGGACTGGATGCGGATGCCGGTGGCCGAACTGCATGCGCTACTCGACGCCTTCGACGACCCTCGGGTGGCGCCGGCGGTCGAGGGCGTCCGTCATGTGCTCGATGCCCTGCTCTCCGTCGGGCTGGGCTACCTCACGCTCGACCGCGAATCCTCGACCCTGTCCGGCGGCGAGGCGCAGCGCGTCAAGATCGTGCGCCACCTCGGCAGCGCCCTGACCGACGTGACCTACGTGTTCGACGAGCCGAGCACCGGGCTGCACCCCGCCGACATCCAGCGCCTCGTCGCCCTGCTGCAGCGGCTGCGCGACGCGGGCAACACGATCCTCGTCGTCGAGCACCACCCGCAGGTGATCGCGGTCGCCGACCATGTGGTCGACCTCGGGCCGGGCGCGGGCTCCGCCGGCGGCAGCGTGCAGTTCGAGGGCACGCCCGCAGCGCTGCGCGGCAGCGACACCCTCACCGGACGAGTGCTCGCCGAGCCGTTGGCGATCCGCGAAAAGACCCGGCAACCCTCGGGTCGCATCACCGTGAAAGATGCACGCTCGCACAACCTGCGCGGGTTCGACGTCGACGTCCCGCTCGGCGTGCTCACCGCGATCACGGGCGTCGCGGGTTCGGGCAAGAGCTCCTTCGCCACCGTGGAGCTGCCGCGCCAGCATCCGGAGTTCACGGTCGTCGGGCAAGACGCGCTGCGTGGCGGAGCGCGGTCGACGACGCTGAGCATCCTGCGCATCGCCGACACGGTGCGCGAGGTGTTCGCCGCCGCGTCGGGGCTCGACCCGTCGTGGTTCAGCTTCAACTCGCGCGGAGCCTGCCCCACCTGCCGGGGGCGCGGACACATCACGACCGAGCTCGCGTTCCTCGACGACGTCTCGCTGCCCTGCGACGCGTGCGGCGGCCTGCGTTTCAACCCGACCGCTCTCGGGGTGCAGGTCGACGGCGCCTCGATCGCCGATGTGCTGGCATCCACGCCCGCCGAGGTCAGCAGGCTGTTCTCCGCGCATCCCGATGTGGTCTCGGCCCTGGACTGGGTACAGCGCACCGGGCTGCATTACATCCCGGTCGGACGTTCGCTCGACACCCTCTCGGGAGGTGAGAAGCAGCGGCTGCTCCTCGCCCGGCATCTCAGTGATCCGCGGCGCGACTCCGCCGACCGGATCATCCTCGACGAGCCCACTTCGGGACTGCACCCCACCGACGTCGACACGATCAACACCCTCTTCGACGACCTGCTCGACGACGGTGCGACCCTGGTGGTCGTCGAACACAACCTGCGCGTGGTCGCGCGCGCGGATCATGTCATCGACGTCGGCCCCGGCGCCGGATCGGACGGCGGACGGCTGGTCGTCGCCGGCACCCCGGCGCAGCTCGTGCGCGACGGCGACTCACTCACCGGAAGGGCTCTCGCAACGGCATCCCGCGCCTGATCGCACAGCAGCGCGCGACCACCCTCCCGAAATGAAGGAGAACTCACGCCGGGAAGGATGCTCTGCAGCATCCGCTCCTTCGTAGCGTGAGTTCTCCTTCAGAACGTGAGGCCGGACTCGCGACTCATCCGCCGGTGCTGACAAGCAGTACCGCCGCCGATACACCGGCACTCTCGTGCGACAGAGCTCGCGACGGTGTCTGTCTGCTTTCTATCGTCGTATAAGCGCGGATCTACAGCGTTCGCCGGTGACGCATTCCGCACGGAGGACGAGATGACCGCATTCCCCGAGTGGACGCAGGACCTGTCCCGCGTGCTGAAGCACGCGACGCCCATGATGCTGGCGCAGGTCATCCCTCTCGGCACGTCGTTCATCCTGCTGGCGGTGGCTCTCGCGACAGGAAGAACCGACTTCGCCGCCATCATCGGCACGACGGCGACCATCAGCGGGCTCGGCACGCTCATCAACGTCGGCGTGGGGATCGGCACTCTGCGTGACCTGGGCCAGGCCCGCACCGATCCCGTCCGGATCGCGGATGCCATCGCCGGCAACCTTCGCCTCGCCTCGGCGGTGTCTGTCATCGTCGTCGCGATCAGCGCCGCAGCGGGCGTCGCACTCACCTATGCCTCACCCTCCGGCTCGGTCCTCGCGGTCGCACTGTGGGTGGCGCTGGTCGTGCAGCTTCCGGCGAACATCCTGTCGTCGCATACCAGCGTTCTCGCTGCCGCTTTCCAGCACCTCGGCCGCGAGAAGGACAACCTGACGATCACCCTCACCCGATCGCTGATCGGTCTGGCGCTCGGCCTGGCCGTCGTCCTGCTCATCCCGAGTCCGATCCTCGCCATCGCGCTGCAGTCGGCGCTCGCCTCGCTCATGGTCATCGCCATGCTCTGGGAACGTCGGCGGCGACTGCTCCGAGCCGGAGTGCACGTTCGCATCCTCCGCACCCCCGACTTCGCGCTTCGCCGCATCGGCGACCGCATCCTCAATTCCCTCGACGGCGCGGTCTTCATGGTGCTCTTCATGGTCGCGCAGCTGGTCGCGGCCAGCATCTCCGTCGAGGTCGCCGCCCAGGTCGCCGCCGGCGTCGCGCTCTGCCGCACCATCATCATCCCGCTGAAGATGATCGGTCAGACCGCCGGAAGGATGACCCTGCAGGATCGCGCTCGGGAGCCGAGGTACCGGGTGGCGTCCTACGGCGTCGTCGGCATCTTCGTCGTCCCCCTCGCGCTGTCCCTCATCCTGCTCTCCGCGTTCGGCCTGAGCCCGGTGGGCGATCCGGTGCTGGGGCTCCTCATCGCTCTGCAGCTGCTGCTCGAGCCGTTCTCCGGATCCCTGTTCGCCTACATGAAGGTCACCTTCGGCGCCACAGCCGGACTGCTCGGGCTGATCCTCACCTATCTGGCTCTCGCGCCTGTCGCGCTGCTCATCTGCAGGTTCATAGCCCCGAGCGCGGTAGGCCTGTGGGCCGCTCTGCTTCTCGTCAGGCTCCTCTTCAGCGTCGCGAACCTGGCTGCCCTCCGGACGCTCCTTCGCTCACAGCAGCGCGCGACCACACACCCGAAATGAAGGAGAACTCACGCCGGGAAGGATGCTCTGCAGCATCCGCTCCTTCGTAGCGTGAGTTCTCCTTCAGGACGTGCGACGGGTGCGCGGGTGAAGAGGGAACAACTCAGTCGTCGAGCAGCTCCGCCTCGATCACGTCGTCATCATCGTCGTCCTCGGGCGCGGGCTCGGGCGTCGTCGACGTGAGCACGAGGCCCGCACCGTCGGCACCGACATCCACCCGCACGGTGTCGCCGTCGCGCACACCGCCGGAGAGCAGCGCGGTCGCCAGCTTGTTCTGCACCTCGCTCTGGATGAGGCGGCGCAGCGGCCGCGCACCGAACATCGGGTCGTACCCGCGCTCGGCGAGCCACGACCGGGCATCCGGCGTCACGGCGAGCGTGAGACGGCGGTCCTTCAGGCGGTCGTGCAGCTGGTCGACCGAGAGTTCGACGATCTGCGCGAGGTCGTCTTCGCTCAGGGCCGAGAACATCACGATGTCGTCGAGACGGTTCAGGAACTCCGGACGGAACGCCTGGCGCACGAGCGCCATCACCTGCTCGCGCTTGGCCTCCGGCGACAGCACCGGATCGATCAGGATCGGCGAGCCGAGGTTCGACGTGAGGATCAGGATGACGTTCGAGAAGTCGACCGTGCGACCCTGGCCATCGGTGAGGCGACCGTCGTCGAGCACCTGCAGCAGCACGTCGAACACCTCGGGGTGCGCCTTCTCGACCTCGTCGAGCAGGATCACGCTGTACGGACGACGCCGCACGGCCTCGGTCAGTTGACCGCCCTGCTCGTAGCCGATGTATCCCGGAGGGGCACCGACGAGCCGCGACACCGAGTGCTTCTCGCCGTACTCCGACATGTCGATGCGCACCATGGAGTGCTCGTCGTCGAACAGGAACTCCGCCAGCGCCTTGGCCAGCTCGGTCTTACCGACACCGGTCGGTCCGAGGAACAGGAACGACCCGGTCGGACGCCCGGGGTCGCTGATGCCGGCACGAGAGCGCCGAACAGCATCCGACACCGCCTTGACCGCATCCTTCTGTCCGATCAGGCGCTTGCCGAGCTCACTCTCGAGGTGCAGCAGCTTCTCGCTCTCACCCTGCAGCAGACGACCCACGGGGATGCCTGTCCACGCGGCGATGACCGCGGCGATGTCCTCTTCGGTGACCTGCTCGTTGACCATGCGCGGTTCGGCAGGGGTCGCGGCCTCGGCCTGCTCGGCTTCGGCGATGTCGCGCTCCAGGCGCTTGATGGTCTCGTACTCCAGCTTCGAGGCCTTGGTGTAGTCGGCGTTGCGCATGGCGAGGTCGCGCTGCGTGATCGCGTCGTCGAGCTGCTTCTTGAGCTCGCCGACCCGGTTCAGACCCTGACGCTCACGCGCCCACCGGGCCTCCAGCTCCGCGAGCTCCTTCTCCATGCCGACGAGCTGCTCGCGCAGAGCGCCGAGGCGCTCCTTCGATGCGGCGTCCTTCTCACGCTTGAGGGCCAGCTCCTCCAGCTTCAGCCGGTCGACCTGGCGCTTGAGCTGGTCGATCTCGACCGGCGAGGAGTCGATCTCCATCTTGAGCCGAGACATCGACTCGTCGATCAGGTCGATCGCCTTGTCGGGGAGCTGACGCGCAGGAAGGTACCGGTTCGAGAGCGCGGCAGCGGCGACGAGGGCGCTGTCCGAGATCGTGACTCCGTGGTGCGCCTCGTAGCGCCCCTTGAGCCCGCGGAGGATCGCGATGGTGTCCTCGACCGTGGGCTCGCCGACGTACACCTGCTGGAAGCGACGCTCGAGCGCGGCATCCTTCTCGATGAACTCGCGGTACTCGTTGAGCGTCGTCGCACCGATCAGCCGCAGTTCGCCGCGGGCCAGCATGGGCTTGAGCATGTTGGAGGCCGCGACCGATCCCTCGCCGCCGCCCGCGCCCATCAGCACGTGCAGCTCGTCGATGAACGTGATGACCTGCCCATCGGACTCGGTGATCTCCTTGAGGACCTGCTTCAGCCGCTCCTCGAACTGCCCGCGGTACATGGCGCCGGCCACGAGGGCGGAGATGTCGAGCGTGACCAGCTCCTTGTCCTTGAGCGACTCGGCCACGTCGCCCGCGACGATGCGCTGGGCGAGACCCTCGACGACGGCGGTCTTGCCGACGCCGGGCTCGCCGATCAGCACCGGGTTGTTCTTGGTGCGGCGGGTGAGCACCTGGCTCACGCGACGGATCTCGCTGTCGCGTCCGATCACGGGGTCGAGCTTGCCCTCGCGGGCGCGGTCGGTCAGGTTGATGCCGAACTGCTCGAGGGCGGACTGCTGGTCTTGGTTCTGGTTGCCGGTCTGCGGGGTGGTCATGCGCTCCTCCTGGAGATGCTCCTTCTGGTCGTCTCCCGCCTTCCGGATCGGGAGACGAGGTAAAAGTTGAGTCTTGTTGACTCAAGTTTAGCACTCGCCGAGATTCTGTTCCAGCCCCCGCCTCCCGTCAGCGCTCCTGCGCGACGGCGTCCCAGATCGCGGCCGCGACCGCACGTTTCGACCCGGAGGCCATGCCCGCTTCCCTCCCGCCCGGCCCGAGGATGTGCACGGTGTTCTCGGCCCTCTCGAACCCGCGCTCCCAGCCGACCTCGTTCACCACGAGCAGGTCGACACCCTTGCGCTGCTGCTTGCGGCGAGCGCGGGCGAGGAGTTCCGCCTCATCTTCCGGGGTCTCCGCGGCGAAGGCGATGACGAGCTGCCCGGGCTTCCGCGCCGCCGCGAGTGCGGCGACGATGTCCTCGTTCTCGACCAGCTCGATGGTCGGCACTCCCCCCGCCTCCTTGGAGAGCTTGCGGTCCGAGACCTCCACCGGCCGATAGTCGGCCACGGCCGCCGCCATCACGACCACATCGGCCGCTGCGGCCTCGCGCTTCATCGCTTCGGCGAGCTCGGCGGCCGCACCGACGGAGACGACGCGGATGGACGGATGCCGCGCCTCGGCGATCACGTCACCCGCGATGTTCGCCGCGACCAGGGTCACCTCGGCGCCACGTGCGGCGGCCTCGGCGGCGAGGGCCGCCCCCTGCCTGCCGCTGGACCGGTTGCCGAGGAAGCGTACGGGGTCGATGGGCTCGCGCGTGCCCCCGGCCGAGACGACGACCCGCACCCCGGCGAGGTCGCCGGGGTCCAGCAGCGCTTGGGCTGCCGCGAAGATCTCCTCGGGCTCCGACATCCGCCCTGGTCCGCTGTCGCCGCCCGCGAGCTCGCCGTCGGCCGGGCCGACGATGTGCACGCCGCGCTCCCGCAGCGTCGCGATGTTCGCCTGCGTGGCCCTGTTCCGCCACATCTCGGCGTGCATGGCCGGCGCGATCAGCACCGGAGCCTCGGTGGCGAGCAGGGTCGTGCCCAGGAGGTCGTCGGCGAGACCGGCGGTGATCTTGGCGATCGAGTTCGCGGTCGCCGGCGCCACGATCACGAGCTCGGCGGCCTGGCCGAGTGCGACGTGCCGCACCTTGGCCACGTCGTCGTGCACGCTCGTGGTGACCGGGTGGCGACTGATCGCCTCCCACGTCGGCGGCCCGACGAAGCGCAGCGCATCCTCGGTGGGCACCACGGTCACGTCGTGCCCGCCCTTCGTGAGCAGGCGCACGAGGTGCACCGTCTTGTACGCGGCGATGCCGCCCGTGACTCCGACGACGATGTTCACATCTCGATTCTGCCGCAGCATCCGCCGCCGTGGGGCCGACGTCGTCGCCCTCGACCTAGACTTGGACCCGTGTGCACGGTCGTGATCGATGTCGAGAATGCCGGTGTCGCGAGGCTCTTGGCGGTGCGTGACGAAGACCCGCAGCGGGAATGGGACGCCCTCGGCCCCTGGTGGCCGGAGCGGTATCCGGGCGTTGTCGGCATCCGGGATCGTCGCGCGGGCGGGGCCTGGCTCGCCGCCAACCCCGCGGAACGGCGGCTGGCCGTGCTGCTGAACCGCGCCGACGTGCGCGACCTCCCCGATGCGCACGCCGTCTCCCGCGGATCCCTCGCACTGGAATCGGTCATGGGCCGCTCCCCCGTCGCCCCGCTCCCCATGCACGGCTTCAACCTGCTGGAGGTCGGTCCCGAAGGTGCGCGCGTGCTGTCATGGGACGGCGTCGAGCTGCGCGAGACGCCCATCTGCCCCGGCACGCACATGATCGCGCACGACGACCTCGACGACGAGACGACTCCGCGGATCGAGGCCTGGCTGCCGGAGTTCCGTGCTCTGGGTCCGACGGCCGACAGCCCGGACTGGACGGCCGAATGGACCGCGCTGCTGGCGTCCTCGACCGAACTGCCCCCCGAAGACGACCGCGCGATCATCCGCGACAACCGCCCGCACGGGTACCCCACGCAGTCGCTCCTCTATGCGACGGCATCCGCCACCCCCACAGGGCTCGAGGTGCGCGATCACGCGCTCCCGTCTCCGGCGCACTGGAGCGCCTGAGCGCACGTTCCGCGCATCCTGCGGTGCGGGCAACGCACGCGCCACACCGAGGACTGCGTAGTCATTCTTGGCCTCCGCGCGGTCTAGCATGGGAAGCCCGGCACGGAAGAGGAGGGCCCATGCCGCCGAAGTCCCGCGGTGTGACCAGCGTCGACGTCGCCCGAGCGGCCGGTGTGTCGCAGACGACGGTGTCACGCATCGTCAACGGCCATGAGGGCGTGTCCGAGCGGGTGCGCGCCAAGGTCGAGGCGGCGATCCAGCAGCTCGACTACCGCCCCAACCTCAGCGCCCGAAGCCTCGTCACCAGCCGCACGCAGACGATCGGCGTCGTGCTCGGCGACCCGCGCAACAGCTACTACGCCGAACTGCTGCACACGATCAGCGATGATCTCAATCGCGCCGGATACCGGGCGCTCATCCTCAGCGGTCGCGCCGACACCACCGAAGACCTCGCGCGGACCTTGCGGGAGACGAACGTCGACGGCGTCATCCTCACGACGACGCTGCTCTCCCCCGATGACGAGGGTCGCATCGTGTCGCTCGGCGTCCCCGCGGTGACGATGGGCCCCGGCGCCGTGCCCGACAACGACTCGATCTCGCCCGACAACGTCGACGGGGGTCGCATCGCGGGCCGTCATCTGGCATCCCTCGGGCATCGACGAATCGGAGTGATCGCCGGCCCGCTCGGCACGACCTCCGTCCGCGACCGACACGAGGGGTTCCTCTCGGAGCTCGATGCCGCCGGGGTCGTGTTCGACCCGTCGCTGCTCGACGTCGCCGACCTCGACTACACGAGGGCGTTCGAGGCGGCGACTCGCCTGCTGCAGCTGCCGGAGCCCCCCACCGCGCTCTTCTGCCACAACGACCTCGTGGCCTTCGGCGCCCTGAACGCCGCGAAGGCGCTCGGAATCGGCGTGCCCGACGAGGTGTCGGTGCTCGGGTTCGACGATGTCGCGATGTCGTCGTGGCAGGCCTTCGATCTGACGACGGTGCGCCAGCCGATCCTCGACATGGCGCACGGCGCCGTCGAGCTGCTGCTCGCGCGTCTCGCCGCGCCCGAACAGGACGCCGCGCACGTGCTGCTGCCCTGCTCACTGGTCGAGCGTTCGACCACCAGGGCGCTCTGACCGGAGCGCCCGCTCACGCCGCCGAAGACTCGTCCGACGCGCAGGAGAACCGCGCGCGGTAGGCCGTGGGGGTGAGTCCGAGGACCCGTGCGAAGTTCTGTCGGAGCACCGCCGCCGAGCCGAAGCCGCATTCGTCGGCGATGTGGTCGAGCGGAAGGTCGGTGCGCTCCAGCATCCGCTGCGCGTGGATGATGCGCTGGCGCGCGAGCCACGCGGCGGGCGTCGCCCCGTACTCGGCCTTGAAGCGCCGGGCGAAGGTTCGCGGTGACATCAGTGCCCTGGCCGCGAGCTGATCGACACCGAGGTCGTCGCGGAGGTGCTCGACGGCCCAGTCGGCGACCGCGGCGAGCGAGTCGGTGGCGACCACGGGGATCGGACGGTCGATGAACTGCGCCTGGCCGCCGTCACGCTGCGGCGGCACCACCATGCGGCGCGCGATGCGGTTCGTGAGCTCGGCACCCACCTCCTGCCGGAGCAGGTGCAGGCAGGCGTCGATCCCGGCGGCGGTGCCGGCGCTGGTGATGATCTTCCCGTCCTGCACGAAGAGCACGTCGGGGTCGATGTCGATCTGCGGGTACATGTCGGCCATGACGTGCGCGTACATCCAGTGCGTCGTCGCCCGACGTCCGTCGAGCACGCCGGCGGCGGCGAGAATGAACGACCCGCTGCAGACGCTCATCACCCAGGCGCCGCGGTCGACGGCGTGCCGGGCGACGTCGAGCAGGAGCGGATCGATGTCGCCCCAGCGCTCGCGAGGGAGCGGGCAGAACACCACGAGGTCGGCTTCGTACGCGAAGGCCAGGTCGTGCTCGACGTTGACGGAGAAGCCGATCTTCGACTGCACGACACCCGCGCGCGGGGCGACGATGCGGAAGTCGAAGTTCGGCACGCCGTCGCTGGATCGATCGAGTCCGAACGCCTCGCAGGCGACGCCGAACTCGAACGGCGCGAAGCCATCTTGGATGACGCAGGCCACTGTCTTCATGCACACTCCCGATTGGCAGTTTTCATACGATGGTAGTCGATTCTGCCACTCGTGACAGTTCGGCATCGAACGTAGCGTTTCTGCCATGATACTCGTCATCGCACTCATCGCCCTGGTCGCATGGGCGACTATCGCCACCGTCATCGAACTCCGTCGCGACGGCTACCACCGCACGCCGACGGACTGGAATCGCGTCGGCGGCCGCGACGTCCACCAGAGGGCCGAGTCCGGACACGGCTACCGCTGAACCGCGCTCGACCCCCGGTGTATGGTCGGCTCATGATCCCGCTCGACAGCCTCGTCGCCTTCGCCGTCGCCTCCGTCGTGATCATCGCCATCCCCGGTCCGAGCGTGCTGTTCGTGATCGGCCGCTCTCTCTCGCTCGGTCGCCGTGCCGGCGTGCTCAGCGTCGTCGGCAACGCCCTCGGCACCGTACCGGCCGTTCTCGCCGTGGCCTTCGGGGTCGGCGCCATCGTCGCGTCTTCCGTGGTGGCGTTCACCCTCATCAAGATCGTCGGCGCCGCCTACCTGGTCTGGCTCGGCGTACAGGCGATCCGCCACCGTCACGACCACGTCCCTGATGCGGATCGAGCGCCGGCCTCCGCCGCGAAGCTGCTGCGCCAGGGCTTCATCGTCGGTCTGACCAACCCGAAGACGATCGCGTTCTTCGTGGCCGTGCTCCCGCAGTTCGTCGTCCCGGCGGCCGGCCCGGTCTGGGCCCAGCTTCTTCTGCTCGGTCTCACCTTCCAGACGCTCGCACTGGTCTGCGACAGCGTGTGGGCCCTCGCCGCCGGAACCGCGCGCGCCTGGTTCGCCCGCTCGCCGCGTCGCATGTCGACGCTCTCCGGCACCGGCGGCGTGATGATGATCGGGCTCGGCGGCACGCTGGCCCTGACCGGCGCGAAGAGCTGAATCCCCTCCCCGTGCGAATCGCGGGCGCCACGGCTACGCTCGTCGTCATGAGCGAGCCCCAGCAGCCTCCCGCGCACCTGCCCGCCGATCCGCAATACCCCGGCACGCATACGTTCCCGACCCACGCGTCCAGTGCGCCGCCATCGACCCCCGCTGCTCCCGCTGCTCCCACGCATCCGACCGCCACCCCCGCGCATCCGACGGCCTACCCGACCGCTGCTGCGGCCTACCCGGCCGGGGCTTCGGGCCAGCCCGCGTCGTGGCCGGCCGCGGCGGCAGCTCCCGCCGCCCCGGCCGGCAGCGCGCTCGGGCGGACCGCCTTCGTGATCGCCGTCATCACACTCGCGGTCAATCTCATCTCCTCGATCGTGCGACTCCTGATCTACACGTCGAACTTCGGATACGGATCCGCCTACGCGATCGATGAGGCGATCGGCGTGATCTCCTTCTTCGCCTACCTCGTGGCGCTCGTGCTGGGCATCATCGCCGCGCGTCGCCCGGGTCCGCGCCTTCTCGCCGGCGTCGCGATCGGCATCGCGGGCGCCGGTGCCCTCGGGATGATCTTCAGCTGGGTCGGCATCGCGTTCCTGCGATTCGTCTGATCGCGGGCGCCCCACCTCCCCGCATCAGCGCCGGGCGAGCACCCGCTCGTAGACCTCGACCATGGCGGCCGTGCGCGATGACTGGCGGAATGCCTCGGCGACCTCGGGAACCGGCGTCGGTGCGGTGCCTGCGGCGATGTCGGATGCGGCCAACCGCAGGGTCTCCGTGAGCGCAGCGAGTCGTCGGGCCTCGAGCTCCCGGCCCGATGCGGTGGCGCCGGCATCCGGAACCGCCCACAGCCCCCCGCCGAGCTCCGCCGCGATGTCGGGGTCACAGATCACGGAGGGCGTGCCGAGCGTGGCCGCCTCGAACGGCGTCATCCCCTGGGTCTCGAAGCCGATCGACGTCTGCACGAGCGCGTCGGCGGCGGCGATCCGCTCCAGGGTCTGCGGGTAGGTCAGTCGTCCGGCGAAGCGCACGCCGTCGTGGCCGCGCACGATCTTCTCGGCCGCGGCGCGCTGCCCTCCGCCGCCGATGATCTCGAGTTCCGCGTCGATGCCGGCGGCGACGAACGCGTCGAGGAACGGCAGCAGGCGCTTCTCGGGGCTCATCCGTCCGAGCCAGAGGAAGCGGGGGCGTCCGGGCTCCCGGGCCGCCGGTCGCGCAGCGAGCGTCTGTGCGCGCAGGTCATCGTCGATGCCGTTCCAGATCACGTCGACCCGCGGGAAGACATCGTGCTGCTCGAGGCGTCGCGCGAAATGCGTCGACGGCGCGGTCACGGCGGATGCTCCGGCGGCGAGGCCGCGCAGGAACGCCCAGCCGTCGGCACCCCGCACGGGTTCGCCGATCCCGCGCATCGCGCCGCCGCGCCAGGCGTTCAACACGGCGAGCACGTGGCGGTGCAGCGGAGTGACGGCCGCGATCCCGACATCGACGCGGTTGTGCATGGTGTGCACGACCGGGACGCCGTGACGCTGGGCGTAGCGGTGCCCGATGAACGCGCCCCAGAAGTCGGCCTGCACGTGCACCAGGTCCACCGGCGGGCGGCGGGTCATGGCCTTGTCGAGGAAGCGGTCGGTCGCGCGCCCCGGCCACGTCATCGAGTACTCGCGGTCGAGCGTGATCGGCATCGAGGGCAGGTCGACGTACGCCCCGCCGTGGGTGCCCGTCGACGAGCGCGAGCCGTGCATCTTCGGCGCGACGACCGTGACGGTGTGCCCGGCGCGTTCGAGGAACTCCCGCTGGAGCCGCATCGACACCTGCGCTCCGCCGAGGGAGTCGAGGTGCTGATCGCCGAAGAAGACGATGTGCATGGCGGGCTACTCCGCCGCTGACGCGTCGCGGCGCCGTGATCCGAGGGGGACACTGTGCATAGCGGGCTACTCGCTACTCGGGCAGCGGCTCGTCGCGGTACAGCGCCTCGAAGGTGTCGAGGGTGCGGTTGATGTCGTGGATCGCGACACCGTCGAGCGATGCGCGCTGCATCCGCTCGTACTCCGCAGGTTCCGCGGTGAGCACATCGGTCAGGCGGGCGGCGAGCTCATCGACGTTGCCCGGCTCGAACAGGTAGCCGTTCTCGCCGTCGTGCACGAGGTGCGGGAGGGCGACGGCATCCGCCGCGACGATCGGCAGCGCCGACGCCATGGCCTCCATGGTCGCGATGGACTGCAGCTCGGCGATCGACGCGATCACGAAAAGACTCGCCCGGGACAGCAGCGCCCGGAGCTCCTCGTCGGTGGTGCGCCCGTGGAACGTGACCCGGTCGGCGAGACCGAGCTGCGCGGCCAGGTGCTCCAGCTGCTTGCGCTGGTCGCCGCCGCCGACGATGTCGAACGTGGTCTCGAGCGCCGGGTCGAGCTTCGTCATCGCCTTGAGGATGACCTCGACCTGCTTCTCGGCGGTGAGTCGGCCGACGAAGACGATGCGGTTCTTGTCGCGCGAGGCGATCACCGGCGTGTACTGCGTGCGGTCGATGCCGCAGCTCACCGGGATCACGCCTTGGACCTCGACGGTCTTCTCGAGGAAGTCGGCGGCGCGACGCGTCGGGGTCGTGATCGCACGAGTCAGGTCGAACGTGCGCTTGGCATCGGCCCAGGCGAACTTCAGGACCAGGTCATCGATGAACTTCGGCATGGTCGTGTGATCGAGGATGTTCTCGGCCATGACGTGGTTGGTGGCGACGACCGGGATGCCGCGCTCATGGGCGACGTAGGCGAGGCCGCGGCCGATCACGATGTGCGACTGGATGTGCACGATGTCCGGCTGCACCCGGTCGATGACCTGGCGGGCGTAGTGCTTCGAGCGCCAGGGCCACACGAACCGCAGCCAGTCGTGGGGAGCCCAGCGCACCGACGGCAGCCGGTGCAGGGTCATCGGCTCACCCTCGATGACCTCGGTGCGCGGCTGCGCGCGACGGTAGGCCTGGTTCGGGGCGACGACGTGCACGTCGTGTCCGCGCTGCACGAGACCGGCGGCGAGGCGCTCGGCGAAGCGTGCGGCGCCGTTGATGTCGGGGGCGAACGTGTCGCAGCCGATCACGATCTTCAACGGGCGGGGCGCGGGTTCGGCGGCGGGGCCGCTCGACGGATCGATCGGATCGTCGGAGGGAGTCACAGACATGCAGCCTTACGATGTGGCGGCCAAGGGAAAGCCCTGGTCGGGCGCTGGCCACTCTACCCGAGCGCCCTGCGCGGACGGCCGAGGCGTACCGGGCATCCCTCAGCCTCAGCCGTTAGCGTGGAGCCATGCGACTGACTGCCGACGCCGATCCCCAGCTGTGGATTCCCGTGACGGACTCGCTCGGATGGAGGGGCCGCCGGCACCGCAAGGCGGCGATCCGGATGCTGCTGGGCCAGGTCAATGCGGCCGTCGGCGCGACCGAGCGCCCCGGATCGCGGTTCGGCGCGTGGGCGATGAGTCAGGCGGCGCCGATGCTGATGAAGCGGGCGGACGGCCGCGTGCTGGTGTGGACCTGGAAGGCCGAACCGGAGCTGATCGTGGCGATGGCGACCGCGCAGGTCCTGACGCCTGACGTGCGGATCGCCCGAGCCTCGATGCCGATGGACTACGACGACACGGAGTCCTTCCCCACCCGGCTCGGTGTGGGCGAGAAGCTGCTCGTGCCGATGCCGCCCTCGCCGGCGTCGCCGCCCTTCGCGACCTACACCTGGGACACGGGTACGCATCTGGTGACGCTGACCGCGGTGTGCAGCGACAAGGAGCGGTTCGGCACGCTGGTCGGCGCGCTCGATGAGCTGGCGCGCAGCATCCGTATCGCCGACGACCTCGCCGGCGGAGAGTCCCCCGACGGGCTGCGACTCGATCCCGCCTGAGCAGCCCTCGAGGCGGCACGCCGCTCAGCCGAGCCCGCGCTCCGCGAGCCACTCCTTCGCCACCCCGGCGGGTGCCCGCACCAGCCAGGCATCGGTGACGATCTCGTCCAGGCGATCGCGGTCGACGGCGTCGAGGCGAACGAGCAGCCCGGGGTAGCCGTCGAAGTGCGGGATCGTGAAGAGCACGTCGGGTTCGGCGGCGAGCAGGGCCTCCTTCTCCTCGAGGTCGGCGACGCGCACGGCGAGCACCTCTCCCGCTGGCCACTCACGCCCGAGGTCGGAGAGCTGCCGCAGGTCGGTCGCGCTCGGGCCGCGGAGCCAGGCGAACTGCCCGCTCTTGACGCGCCACGCGGCCTCGCCGGTGTGGCCGCTCACCACCTCTTCAACTCCGGGGAGCGCAAGGGCGATCGCCCGCACGTCGTCGATGCTCGCCATCCCGCCATCGTCGCGCACCCGCCCGGCGACCACAACGGGCCCGGCGACCTCGACGGGAACCGAGCCTCAGCGCACGATGCGCAGCGTGCGCACCTCGAACGGCCGCAGTCGCAGCTCGCCGCCGACCCGCGCGTCATCGATGTCGTCCTCGATCAGGCTCACCTCGCGCACCTCTCGGTGCTCGAAGCCGACCGCCAGCTCGCCGACCGCACGGCGCCCGAGCGCCTCGTACACCCGCACGATCACGTCGCCGGAACCGTCGTCGGCGAGCTTGACCGCCGACACCACGATGCCGTCTCCCTGCACCGACACGAGCGGTTCGACCTCACGCGCACCACGCACGACGCTCGGAAGCGCGTTGATCCTGATGCCCTCGGCTGTCGCGACCGCGGCATCCGCTCCGATCACGAAACCGACCTCGATCTCGTGGTGGCCGTGGTCGGTGTCGGGGTCGGGGAAGCGCGGGGCCCGCAGCAGCGACAGCCGCACCGTCGTCGTCACCGCGTCGTCGGACACCTCCCGCGAAGTGTCGTACCCGTAGATCGAGTCGTTGACGAGGGCGACGCCGAAGTCCTGCTCGCGCACGAGCACGAAGCGGTGCATCGACGTCTCGAACTTCGCCGCCTCCCAGCTGGTGTTCGTGTGCGTGACCCGCGACTGATAGCCGAACTGGGTCTCGGCGTCGGTGTGCGCGGCCTGGATGTCGAGCGGGAACGCGAGCTTGAGCAGCTTCTCGGTCTCGTGCCAGTCGATCTCGTTGCGCAGCAGCACGGTGCGCGACTCGGGGTGGAGGATGATCGTCTGCTCGATCGTGGACTCCGAGAACGGACGCACGACCACGATCCGCGCGGCCCTGCCGATCATCGACGCCTCGATCGACGTGACCGCGGTGAGGTCGTCGACGCTGTTGCGGTAGTACCGGTCGATGTCCCACGCGTCCCACATGTTCGGGAAGTCCTGGTGCAGCTGGAACAGGTTCGCGGACTTGCCCTCGGCCACCGCCTCCCGACCGCTGGCCTTGTCGATGGCGGACACGATCAGGCCCTCGGCCGACACCAGCACGGAGACGAGCTCGTTCTCGAGTCGCCACCCGCCGTTCTCCTCGGTGAGTGAGACCGGCGCCGCGGTCGGTTCGGCGACGAACGCCGCCCCGAGCGCACGTCCGCGCCCGACCGATGTCGGCTCGAACTGCAGCTCGCGGTCGCCCTCGCCGGCGAGCGAACGGCGAGCGGCGAGGGAGATGTCCTCGGCATCCGACAGCACGTCGCTCAGCACGGAGACCGCCTCCCGATGCACCCACGCGATCGAGGTGCCGGGCAGGATGTCGTGGAACTCATGCAGCAGCACGGCCTGCCACAGCCGGTCGAATTCGGCCTGCGGATACGCGGCGCCGGTGCGCACCGCATCCGTCGCGGCCCACAGCTCGGCCTCGATCAGCGCGTGCTCGGCCCAGCGGTGCAGCGCCTTCGTGGCGTGCTGGCTGGTGAGCGTTCCGCGGTGCAGCTCGAGATACAGCTCACCGACCCAGACCGCTGGATGCGGCAGCTCGGCCTTGGCGGCGTCGAAGAAGACGTCCGGGTGCTCCCACACGACCTGTGCACTGCCCTCGAGGTCGCGCAGGCGCTCGGCCTTGCCCGTCATCTCGCGGGTCGTGCCGCCGCCGCCGTCGCCCCAGCCGACCGGGGCGATCGACCGCGAGCTGAGTCGGTTCTCCTTGAACTGGCGCGAGGCCTTCGCGACCTCCATGCCGCTCAGCTGCGAGTTGTAGGTGTCCATCGACGGGAAGTGCGTGAACACCTGCGAGCCGTCGATGCCCTCCCAGAGGAACGAGTGATGCGGGAAGACGTTCTGCTGGTTCCACGAGATCTTCTGCGTGAAGAACCACTCGAACCCGGCACGGCGCATCAGCTGCGGCAGGGCGGGCGAGTACCCGAAGCTGTCCGGCAACCAGACGCCCTTCGACCGGATGCCGAACTCGCGCTCGAAGAACCGCTGCCCGTGCGAGAACTGCCGCACCAGCGACTCGCCCGTCGGCATCACGGTGTCGGACTCGACCCACATGCCGCCCAGCGGCAGGAAGCGTCCGGCGGCGACCGCGGCCTTGACCCGCTCCCACACCTCGGGGCGGTGCTCCTTGATCCAGGCGTACTGCTGCGCACTGGACATGCCGTACTGGAACTCGGGCTGCTCCTCGATGAGCGTCGTCATCGAGGAGGTGGTGCGTGCGACCTTGCGGATCGTCTCGCGCACGGGCCAGAGCCACGCGGAATCGATGTGCGCGTGGCCGACGGCCGAGATGCGGTGCGCACTGGCCTCGGCGGGCGCGGCGAGCACGTCGGCGAGGCGGGCGCGGGCGTCGGAGGCCGTCGCGACGATGTGCTGCAGGTCGAGCACGTCGAGCGCGTCGTCCATGGCCTGCAGGATGCGCATCCGCCGCGGCGAGGTCGCCGGCAGCTCGGCCTGCAGCTCGAAGAGCACCTCGAGGTCGAGCGACAGGTCGAAGACCTCCGGCTCGAACACCGCGAGGTCCATCCGACGCGCGCGGTACAGCGGCTCCTTCGAGGAGGTGAGGATGTCACCCTCCTGCGTCGGCAGGAAGGGGTGATAGTCCAGCAGCACCGGGTTGGATGCCGCCTCGAGGTACAGCTCCACGGGTTCGTCACCCGCGGCGGTCTCGGTGATGGGCACCCACTGGTTGCGCGGGTTGATGCTCTTCACCGGGATCGGGTCGGACCCTGCGGCGCTGCGACGGTACGCGAGCGCCTCGCACTGGAAGCCCGTCATGTTCACGTCGAATCCGAGGTCGATGAGCGCCTCGACGCGGCGTCCGGCCCATTCGGCGGGCACGCGCCCGGTGAGCTTGAACCAGGTGGTGCCCCAGGCGGGACCCCAGGGGGCTCCGACGACGCCGGGCTCGAAGGCGAGGGCGAGCCCCTCGGCGGGCGCGATCGGCTCGCCGGGCAGTTCGTGGATCGCGACGTCCAGCGGCACGGACGCCGAGTGGATGGCCGGGCGGATGCGCTCCTCGAGGACCCGCTTGACGCGGCCGACGGTGAGCGAGGTGTCGTCATGCATGGGAATCTCCGGGCTCGACGGTGAGTGCTGGTCCGCGGCGCGACAGGCGACGCCGTGTTGATGCTATCGGATTTACTAAAACGATCTAGTAACCAAGTCTAAACACATCGTCACTTCTTCCGCGAGATGGAGATCGGTTCCGTCCTCGGCGGCCCCTCAGGACCGTTCCGTCATAGTGACGAGCGCGACGATCACGTAGAGGACCACGCTCGGGAGGACGGCGACGATCGGGTTCGCTGAGTCCGCCAGGACGCCGACGAGAATCGCCGCGGCGCCGGCGGTGAAGGAGCTGAGAAGCGAAACGACCGAGGTGGCGCCCGCGCGCTGGTCGTCGGACACGACCGCCTGGAATTCGGCCTGGCAATACACGCTGATCGCGATGTGAAGGAGGACATGAATCCCGAAGCAGAGAACGATGAGCACGACAGGAGCGAAACCGGCGAAACCGAAGATGGCGGCAATGTTCGCCGCGACGAGCACGTAGAAGAACTTGCGATCGATCCGACGGTTCCCGACCAGTTGCCCGCCCAGGACACCAGCGATCTTCATCACCGCGAACCCCGCAAGAACCGCGAAGATACCGGTGCTCCCCAGGCGAAGTTGCCAGAGAAGGAAGGGCGCGACGAGTGCAGCATCCGCTGCAATCGACAGCCACGCGCGTGGATGCCTGGCGATTGCGCCCAGCCCGATCAGATAGGACCTCAGCGGCTCCAGGTGTCGCCGACTTGACGTTCGATCCTTCGGCCGCCAGAGGAAGAAGCAGAGTCCCGCGATACCCATGAACAGGGCCCCCAAGCCCCAGATGAGTCGCGGCTCCCTGAGAAAGCCGAGGAGCCCGATCCCACCGCCGAGGAGCGAGGCCGCCGATCCGAGAACCGCAACGAGACCGATGATCTTGCGACGATCATGGGCACCCACATCGCCGATCCTGTTCAAGATGAATGCGATCGAGGTCCCGCTCATGGCCGCCGCGCCGATTCCGGCGATGGCTTCGGCAGCGAAATCAGACCAAGCCCCGAAGGCTAGGAAGAAGAGAACGAGACCAACGAAACGGAGACCGTTGCCCATCTGAATGGCGGCCCAGTGCGATCTGCGATCGAAGATCATGGCCGATGGAAGCTCTGCCACGGCGACGCTGATATTGAAAGTCGCTGTCAGGGCACCGATTGCGACGACGGCGTATCCGCGATCGTGGAAATAGAAGTTGTCGAAAGCACTGAAGCATCCGACCCCGATCCCGCTGATCGCGAGGAATACCCAGATTCCAAGACCCGTCTTCCTGACCATCACATGAAGAGAGGGCCGGTGTAGGTGACTCGCCGGGCGGCCACGCCGCCGTGCGACAGCTGACCACATGGGGGGAACTCGGCCTGCGCAGGCTCGTGTGGGGCGCTCATGTATCTCCTTGCAAAGCGGGGGCCAGAGCCAGGGTTATCGCGCCGCCTGCGGAGGGGCAAGGGTAGAGCATCGGCATTCCGATATGAGAGATCCGGTTCGCGTTTGCCGCCGAACCCCAGGATCGTGCCCGCGCGACCGACCGCTTTAAACGCATCGTCACTTCTTCCGCGAGACTAAATCGATCAAGTATGGTGAGGGACTATGACCCCGGCGAAACGCGTCACCATCGCCGACATCGCGCGCATGGCAGGGGTCTCTCCCGGTGCCGTCTCCTTCGCGCTGAACGGCCGCCCCGGCGTGAGCGACGAGACCAGGCAGCGCATCCTCAGCGTCGTCGAAGAGAACGGCTGGCAGCCGAGCTCGGCGGCTCGAGCGCTGGTCGGAGCGCGCGCCAACACCGTCGGCTTCGCCCTCGCCCGCCCGGCACGGTCGCTGGGATCCGAGGCGTTCTTCACCGACCTCATCGCGGGCATCGAGTCACGGCTGTCGGAGAGCAAGGTCAGCCTGCAGCTCCGCCTCGTCAGCGACATCGCCGAGGAGATGGAAGTGCACCGACAGTGGCGCTCCTCCAACCAGGTCGACGGTTTCATCTTCATCGACCCCCGCGAGGACGATCCCCGCGTCGGGCGCATCGAAGCCCTCGACGCCCGGGCCGTGATGATCGGTTCCGAGCCCTCGCCGGAGGGCTCCGTGCCGAGCGTCTGGATCGGCGACGACACGGTGGCCGAGACGCTCTTCTCCTACCTGGCCGCCCTCGGGCACACCCGCATCGCCTACGTCGCCGGCCCGGCCGAACTCGAGCACACGCGCCTGCGTGCCGAGGTGCTCGGGCGCATGAGGACCGACGGCGTCGAGGGCGTGGTCATCATCACGGACTTCTCGCCCGCACGCGCATCGGCGGTCACGCGCTCGCTGCTCTCCGGTCGGCAGCAGCCGACCGCGATCGTCTACGACAACGACGTGATGGCGGTCGCAGGTCTCCGCGTCGCCCAGGAGATGGGCCGTGCCGTGCCGCGCGACGTCTCCCTCGCCTCGTTCGACGACTCCGTCATCGCCGGACTGATCAACCCGTCGATCACGGCGATGACCCGAGACACCTTCGAACTCGGCGAGCGCGCAGCGACCCTGCTGCTGCAGCAGATCGAGGCGGGAGTGAACCTGCCCAGCGTCGAGGGTCCGACGCCGGTGCTCACGGCACGCGAGAGCACCGCTCCGCCCGCGCGCCTCGCCTGAACGACCTCGTCCGGCCCGAACCGCGATCGCGGTCAGCTCTGGACGACGGTGTTGACCGATCCGTAGGGGTCGACCACGTCGGCCGAGAGGTCGGGACGGATGAGACGACGGATTCCTCGCGCGTCGAGCGCTACGGGGTCGAGCGCGTCGCGCGATGTGACCAGTGCGGGATCGAGGCCCGCGGCGCAGGCATCGACCCAGGCCTGGAACACCGCCCCGCCCGGGCTCAGCGCCGCCCGACTCACGGGAACCTCGCGCTCGTCCACGTCCACCACGATCGCCGTGTCCCTCACAGGCGGCGCGACGCGCTGTCGCAGTTCGGGGATGAGTTCGGCGAGACGCCGGCCGATGGGCTTCGCCGCACCGTCCTGACCGATGAGTCCGAGGGTGTATTCCAGCTCGGGGAAGTCACCGAGGTCGCGGCTGACGTCATGCGAACACCACCAGGTGACGCCCCAGAGGTTCTCGGTGCGGGCCGCGGAGCGCACGGTCGCCTCCAGGAAGCCCGGCATCTCGTCGTCGGTGAGGCAGTTCGACGGAGCACCCACCTCCTGCAGCCACACCACCCGGTCGGGATCCGTCGCGAAGGCGCGGGAGAGCTCGATCAGGTACTCGGCGTGACGATCGGAGGCGACGGAGCGACCGCCGTAGCGCTGGGCGGTGCCGTTGAAGATCCAGGAGTGGATCGTGGTCATCGCGCCCAGTCGAGAGGCGTGGGCCGGCGTGAAGCCGTGGCCGTCCATGTACCAGACGGCGTCGTACTCGCTGTGGACATGCGGGATCCCCGGCGCCGCGGCCTCCGCCGCCGCCAGCAGGGTCGAGATCCAGCCGCCGGCTTCGTCCTGCGTGACCGGCCATGGCGACGGGTGCGTGTGCGCGGAGAACTGGTTCGTCTCGTTGCCGAGCGTCAGGCCGAGGAAGTTCGGTGCGTCGCTCAACGCCCGACCGAGTCGGTCGACGAGCGCGACCTGACCCTCGAGCGCCCGTGGATCGGTGAACATGTTCTTGTCGTGCCACGTGTACAGCCACGAGGGGACGAAGTCGAAGCTCGAGAGGTGCCCCTGGACCACATCGATGCCCGCATCCATGCCGAACTCGCCGGCGATGTCGACGACGGCACGGACGTCGTCGATGGCCTTCTCCCGGATGAGCGTGCGGTTCGGCTGCAGCACGGTCCACAGTGGGAAGACCCTGACGTGATCGAGCCCGAGCTCCGCGAGAGCCGCGAAGTCCCGGCGCACGTCGTCGGGGGTGAAGTCGAGCCAGGAGTGCATCCAGTTCTTCGACGGCGTGTAGTTCGCCCCGAACCTCAGAGGAGCATCGAGGGCGCCGCGCTGCGTCATGTGTCAGACCTTTCGGACGTGCCCTTCGAGGAGGGCGGAGTTCGCACCACTATAACGCTTGAGCAACGAACGGTGCGCACTCCTGCACTTGCAGGCAATACGTCGCCGGACGAGTGCCTTGACAGGGAGGAAATCGGATGGTTTCATCTGCTAAAGCGCTGTAGTCCTCTTTCTGTGGACTTCGCGCGGATTCGCCCGCCTCGAGGAAGAAGCACGATGAAAGTTCGCACACGCATTGTCGCTCTGGCAGCATTCAGCATCGGCGTTCTGGCGCTGACGAGTTGCACAGGAGGCGGCGGCACCTCCGGCGCCTCGGGCCCCATCGACACATCGGGCGAGCTGAGCGGCACCATCCAGTTCCAGACGTGGTCACTCAAGAACGAGAAGTTCACCCCGTATTTCGAGGACCTCATCGACGCGTTCGAGAAGGAGCACCCCGACGTGACGGTCGAGTGGCTCGACCAGCCGGGCGACGGCTACCAGGAGAAGATCCTGAGCCAGGCGAACGCCGACACCCTCCCCGACGTGCTGAACCTGCCGCCCGACATCGCGTACCCGCTGGTCGCCGCGGGCAAGCTGATCGACCTGGAAACCGCCGACCCCGACCTGAAGACCGCCTACAACACGGGCGCCTGGGAGGCGTACAGCCAGTACCCGGGCATGGAGGGCACGTACGGCCTGCCCTGGTACCTCTCCAGCGACGCCTCCTGGTGGAACCTCGCGCAGCTCGCCCCCTTCGGCGTCACCGAGGAGAACCTTCCGACCACGGTCGACGAGCTCCTCACGCTTGCGAAGGACGTGGCGACGGAGTCCGGCGGCAAGGTGCAGCTCCTCTCCTCGATCCCGGCGCTCGACACGTTCACCGCAGCCGGCATGGAGGTCATCAACGACGAGGGCGAGTTCGACTTCAACACCGACGAGGCCGCCGCGATCATCGAGAAGTACGCCGACGCGTACGCTGCGGGTGCTATGCCGGCCGAGGCACTGACCGGTGACTACGGCGGAAACGCGGAGGCGTACATCCAGGAGAAGGTCGCCTTCACCACCGGCGGCACCGGCTTCACGACCGACCTGCAGAAGGACGCGCCGGCGCTGCTGGAGAACACGGTGGCGACGCCGCGACTCGGTGTCGCACCGCTGTACGTGCAGGGGCTCAACGTCTCCGCCGACTCCGACAACAAGGAAGCCGCGCTCGCCTTCGCGGAGTTCGCGACGAACCAGGAGAACCAGGTGGCGTTCTCGTCTCTGGCCGTCGGCACCGCTCCCGGAACGGCCGAGGGCGGAGACCAGGTCGTCGACAACATCGCCGCGACCGTCACCGACGAGAAGCAGCTGTCGGCGATCGACACCGTCTTCGGCGCGATGAAGGACGCCAAGGCGCTGCCGTTCCAGTGGACCTCCGACATGGCCACGTACATGACCCAGCAGATCGCCCTCGCGGTCAACGGCGAGGCGGACGCGAAGGCCCAGCTCGACAAGATCGTCGAGTACGCCAACGCCAACCGCGTGGACAAGTAAGCCATGCGCGCGGACACCGGCATCACGGCCGGCAGGAAGACGATGAGATCCCACCGGTGGTTCACGCCCTGGCTGCTCCTCGGGCCCGCCGTCGCCTGGGTGCTGGTGTTCGCGCTCTGGCCGTTCCTGAACACGGTCTTCCTCAGCTTCACCGACGCCAAGCCCCTGCGGACGCCCGAGTTCGTCGGCGGGGCGAACTACGAGCGCATGTTCGGCGACGAGATGTTCTGGAACGCCCTGACGACGTGCCTCATCTACGTGGTCGTGTGCGTGCCGCTGCTCACGATCCTGCCGCTGCTGCTGGCGCTGCTCGTGCAGAAGAAGCTCCCCGGCATCTCGTTCTTCCGCACCACGTTCTATTTCCCCGTGATCGCCTCGGTGGTCGTGGTCGCCCTCATCTGGACCTGGTTGTTCGACAGCCGCGGCATCATCAACCAGACGCTCGAGTTCCTCGGGCTGGTCGACAAGCCGATGGCGTTCCTCGTCGACCGCTGGCTGCTGCTCGGCTGCGCCATCCTGCTCACGGTCTGGAAGGGCCTGGGCTACTACATGGTCGTGTACCTCGCGGCACTCGGGAACGTCGGCAAGGAGCTGCACGAGGCGGCGATGCTCGACGGCGCCGGGTCCTTCCGCCGGTTCCTGTCCGTGACGATCCCCTCGGTCCGCGGCGCGATGCTCCTCATCTCGGTGCTCATCGCCGTATCCGCCATGAGGGTGTTCGCCGAGCTCGACGTGCTGTCCAAGAGCACGGGCGGCCCCGGTGGCTACGACATGTCGCTCGTGATGCTCATCCGCCAGGTCGGCTCCGGCCTCAACGGGAACATCGGATACGCGTCCGCCATCAGCGTGGCGCTGTTCCTGCTCACCCTCATCCCGCTCGTCGCGATCGCCGTCATGAATCGCGAGAAGAAGGCGAAGGTCTCCGCATGAGCACGCTCACGCCGCCCCGCTCGACCGACGACGCCCGACCCTCCGAAGAGGTGTCGGCGCCGACCCGCGAGCGCATGTTCCGCCGTCGCGGCTCCGGCGATTTCAGCAAGCCGACCCTCGGCGGTCTGATCGGTCGATACGCCCTCCTCCTCTTCGTCCTGGTGCTCGTCATCGGGCCGTTCATCTGGCAGCTGTCGACCTCGTTCAAGGGGCCGCAGGAGAACATCTACTCCTTCCCGCCCGAGCTCATCCCGCGCGAGCCGACGCTGCAGAACTACATCAGGGTCGCCGACATCGTCCCGGTGTACCTCTACGCCTGGCACTCGCTGCTCGTCTCGGTCGGCACGGTCGTCAGCAACGTCGTCCTGGCCACGTTCGCGGGCTACGCGCTGGGCTGCATGAGGTTCCGCGGCAAGTGGATCGTGATGGCGATCCTGCTCTCCACGCTGCTCTTCCCCGGCGAGGTGACGGTGACGAGCAACTTCCTCACGATCCGCGCCCTCGGGCTGGCCGACACCCTCTGGGGCGTCTTCCTCCCCGGCGCGATCAGCGCGATGAACGTGCTCCTGATCGCCACCGCCTGCCGCATGATCCCGAAGGACGTGCTGGATGCCGCGACGGTCGACGGTGCGACCACCTGGCAGCGCATCCGCCACATCGTGTGGCCGAACATCCGCGGCATGGTCTCGGTGGTCGCGATCTTCGCATTCATCGGGGCCTGGGACGACTACCTGTGGCCGCTCATCGTGCTGTCCGACCCGTCGAAGTACACGCTGACCGTCGGCATGGCGTATCTGAACAGCAGCTTCTCGGTCGACCCGCGCTTGATCGCGGCCGGCACCATGATCGCTCTCGTGCCCATCGTCATCATGTTCTCCTTCACGCAGCGCTTCTTCTTCAAGGGCGTGCAGGAGGGCGCGATCAAGGGGTGAGCGCCGCGCATCTCACGCCGGCGGACGGGCCGGCCGATCCTCCGTCGTCCCGTCCCCGAGCGGGCGTGCTGCCCGGCCCGGTGTTCGCCTTCGCTTTCGATCCCTCTGCCGGCGAGCAGCGGGTCGACGTGCCCGGGCTCACCGACCTCGAGATCTCCCCCGACACCGTGCTGCACTGGGCGTTCTACGCCGACGGCGCCGCCGCGACACTGTCTCCGCACGCAGCCCTCGCTGTGACGGTCGATGTGCGCTTCGCCGACGGCGCACGACTGAGCGACACGTCGGCCGTGCGCGATCGCTACGACTTCCCGATCACCGCGCAGGCGCAGTTCGCCGCCCGCTGGAGCATGCCCGAGCAGTGGAACGCCGACACCGTCTCCCTCGCCCCCTTCGCACGCCGCAGCTGCACGGTCGAGGTCGTGCTCGGCGCCGCATCCCTCCCCGGCACCGCCGACCTCCCCGCGCGGTGCACCGGGTTCGTGCAGGTCGTGATCGAGGAGCGGGCCCCCGCCCGTGACCTCTCGCCCGTCGAACGGGTCGACACCCGGCGCGGCTCGCATTCGGGTCCACGGTTCTCTCGCGGCAACACCATCCCGGCGGTGGCCGTGCCGCACGGGTTCACCTTCGTCACGCCGGCGACCGATGCGGAAGACGCCCGCTGGCCGTACCGGCCGTTCGTGCATGACGACCGGCAGGGGCGACGGCTCGAAGCGCTGCAGTTCTCCCATCAGCCGAGCCCGTGGATCGGCGATCGCTCGGTGCTGCAGTTGATGCCGTTCCTGGGCGCGCCGACCTCGCGCCGCGCCGGACGGCGGCGTTGGATCACCCCCGGCTCCGAACGGGCGCGTCCGCACGAATACTCGGCTGATCTCGGCGACGGCCTGCAGGTCGAGATGACGGCGACGGCGCACGCAGCGGCGTTCCGAGTGCACAGCGCGGATGCCGCCGCCCCGGTCGGCTTCGTCATCGACCAGCTCACCGACGCGGGGCGTCTCTTCTGGACGGATGCCGGCGGATTCGAGGGGTGGATCCCGGAGGGGCCCGAGGACTGGGGCAACGCTCCCCGTTGCTTCTTCGCCGGGACGGTCCGGCACCCCCGCGACGATGAGCGGACACTCGATCGCGGGCCCCTCGATGACGACGGCCGCGGGCGGGTCGCGGGATACGTGGGCGGACGTGGATCGCTCGAGGTGCGGATCGGCATCTCCTTCCTGTCGGTGGAGCAGGCCCGGCACGCTCTGGAGACGGAGGCTCCGCGGTCGAGCGCCTACGGAGAGCTGCGCGATGCGGCCGCCGCCTCCTGGAACCGACTGCTGGGGCGGGTGTCGATCCCACCGCTGCCGGACGCGGAGGCCCCTTATCGTGGGCTCGCCGACGAGGAGCATCGGTCCCGGATCGCGGCCGCGCTCCACCGGATGCACCTGTATCCCAACAGTGCCGCCGAGAACGTCGGGACGGCGGAGGCGCCGGTCTGGCGATTCGCCGACGTGTTCGCCGCGCGCGAGTCACACGACGAGAGCGGAGTCGCACCGGCCGTCGACGGCGAACTCGTCGTGAACAACGGATACTGGGACACGTACCGCACCGAGTGGCCGGCTCTCGCCCTGCTCGATCCCTCCCTCGCTGGGCGGCTCCTCGACGGGCAGCTCGAGCAGTATCGCCGCGGAGGCTGGATGGCGCGATGGAGCGCACCCGGATACGTCGACAGCATGGTCGGCACCTCGAGCGACCAGATCTTCGCCGAT
Source organism: Microbacterium sp. Cr-K20 (assembly GCF_000708325.1). Taxonomy (NCBI): domain Bacteria; kingdom Bacillati; phylum Actinomycetota; class Actinomycetes; order Micrococcales; family Microbacteriaceae; genus Microbacterium; species Microbacterium sp. Cr-K20. Next base: position 44,743 of record NZ_JARE01000075.1, read on the forward strand.
GCCGCACGCTGGGGCGTGGACTTCGACCGCGTCACCGCGTTCGAGAGCGGATGGCGGAACGCGTGCGAGCCGGGGCCGGATGCGCGCCGCGGCCGCAAGGGCATCGCGAGGGGCCGGTTCACCGGATACATCTCCTCGAATGTTCCCGAGGGCATGAGCTGGAGCATCGAGAACGCGGTGAGCGATGCCGCGCTCGGGAGGCTCGCGGCGCAGCTCGCCCGAGAGGTCGCATCCGATTCCGCATCCGAGACCGCATCCGAGACCGAATCCGCTGCCGCGCGCTATCGATCCTTCGCCCGATACTTCGCGAATCGCGCCCGGGCGTATCGCACGCTGTTCGACGAAGACACCGGGTTCTTCCGCGGCCGGGACGATCAAGAGGCGTTCTCCGCATCCGGGTTCGATCCGCGATCCTGGGGCGGAGACAACGTCGAGACGAACGCCTGGGGCATGTCGGTCGGCGCCGTGCACGACGGTGCGGGCCTCGCCGACCTCTACGGCGGTCCCGCCGGTCTCGGACGCCACCTCGACGCCCTGTTCGCCGAACCCGAGACCGCCGATGAACGCTTCGGCGGCGCGTACGGCACCGTCATCCATGAGCAGCGCGAGGCGAGGGCGCTGCGTTCCGGGATGTGCGCGATCTCGAACCAGCCGGCGCACCACATCCCGTTCATGTACGCGTTCAGCGACCGACCGTGGCAGTCGGCGCCGCTCGTGCACGACCTCGCCGCGCGCCTGTTCGCCGGAGCGCACATCGGCCAGGGCTTCCCCGGCGACGAGGACAACGGCGAGATGAGCGCCTGGTGGCTGTGGGCCGCGCTCGGCCTCTACCCGCTGGAGCTCGCGTCGGGGCGGCTGCGGATCGGGTCGCCGCTCTTCCACGACATCCGCGTGGATCGCGGAAGCGGTTCCTCCCTGCGCATCCGGTCGCGTCGAGCCACCCCCTCGGCCCACATCCTGCAGGAGGCGCGACTCGACGGGGTGCCCCTACCCTCGGCCGACCTGCCGATCGACGCGCTCTCCGGCGACGCGGTGTTGGAACTGGAGTTCGGCGTCGACCCGGTCGCGGCGCTCGAAGCGGGCTCCTCCCTCGACGACCTCGCGATCTGGTGCCCTGACCTGACCTCCGGCGCCGGTGAGGTCGTCGCCTCCACCGACACCATCCGTCCGGACCGCGTCTTCGACGACGGTGTGCCGTCGGGGGATGCCGGTGTCGCGCTGCGTCGCGGGGAGTGGGTGGGATGGCGGTTCGAGGAGCCTCGCGGCGTGACCGACGTCAGCGTGACCGTGGCGGCGACGGCATCGTCGTCGGCCCTCCGATGGGAGGCCGAGGGGACGGACGGCCTGTGGATCCCCGTCACGATGACACACCGGGCCGAGCTGCCGGCCGACCGCACGACGCCGTTCACCCTGACAGCCCGGACCGTGACCTCGGCGCTCCGCGTGCGCGCGGTGGCCGAGGTCACGCTCCGTCAACTCGAGATCTTCGACCTGGGCTGATCCCTCCGGTCGGCCACTCCTTCTACACGGGCACCTCGTCTCGGCGAGGTACCCACGACGACTGGGCTCGTGGCGCAGCGAGACCGGAATACCGTGACAACGTGGGCCTCCGAACTCAGACTGGAGGCATGCGCTTGAACGACCCTCAGGTATGGACGCTGCTCGGTATCTTCGCGGCTGTGATGCTCGGCGGCATGACGCTCATGACGACGCAGCTCAGCCGCGTGATCCGCGTCGAGGTCGATCGCATCGACGCCACCCTCTCGGCACGTATCGACGGCCTCGACACCGCTCTCTCGGCACGTATCGACGGCCTCGACGCGCGCCTCGGGCGGATCGAGTCCAAGGTCGACGATCTCGACAAGGAGTTGACGAACCTGGTGATGCGGTTCTGGCGGTCTCAGTAGCCCTCCAGGCAGACGAGCGCCGGGTCAGACCGCCACGTCTCCCACCAGGTTGACCTTGATGCCCATTCCGTCGAACATCGCGGCCTTGGCGATCAGAGCCTTGTCCGCCGTCTCGGCATCCGGAGCGTAGACGAGCTGTGCGTGGTTGGCCTTGTGGCGGGCCATGAACTGGTCGCGGGAGACGCCGTGCAGCACGACGTGCGCGATCGGCCACTCCGGGTTCGTAGCGTCCTTGCGGCGCTGGGTCTCCTCGGCCGGGAGCTCGACGACCGACGCGCGGAAGATGTCGGCCTGCAGGATCCCGTCGGCGATGAACACACGCGACAGCACGATCTCGCCGGGCTTCGAGACGCCGTTGATCGTGGCTCCGCCCGCGGGGAAGAACACGTGCCCCTGCCGCCAGCCCTCGGCGTTCTGCCATCCGCCCAGGTGCGACGCCGGAACCGAGCCCGAGATCTCGTAGACCCAGACGAACTGCCCGTCGTACTCCTCGCCCCAGCGCACGTCGTGCAGGGTGTTGTCGGGCACGAGGCCCATCGCACGCCAGACGCGATCGGTGACCAGAGCGTCCACGGCGACCCCCTCGTCGGCCTCGTTGAAGTGCGGGAACGCGCGGCCGTCGTGCAGCACCCGTGAACCGTCGCGTGAGGTCACCGGCGGACGCTGAGTCGAGTTCAGGATGCCCTCGGCGAGATCGGAGGCCGGAACCAGGTCCTTCAGCCCCTGCTGGTACTGGATGCCGACCGCGTCGAGTCCGAAGTCGTCGGCGATGCGGAGCGCGGCGATGTACATCTTCAGCTGCCACTGCACCTGCTCCCGGGTGAGCTCGGTGGTGGCATTCTCGCCGTACCGGAAGGTCATGCCCGCGTCGATCAGCCAGTCATACGCGGCGTCCGCCTCGGCCTCGGTGACCTCGAGCATCTCGGCGTAGAGGGCCGACTGCGACAGGCGCTCCTTGTAGATGCCGGTCTGGTTGAGCAGCTCGTCGTCGAAGATCGCGTTGTACATGCCCATGCAGCCCTCGTCGAAGACGCCGATGATGGCCTTCTCCGCCAGGAGCTCCGCGGCGAGCGCCTCGCCCAGCTGCTTCTCGGGGCTGTCGGGCAGCGCGGGCAGCGCGCGCACGTGCGAAGCGTCATGGGTGATGGCACCCGTCTCCGTCCACTCCTTGATGCCGGCCTTGAACCAGTCGTCCGAGAAGTCGACCGACCAGATCGTGGCGTAGGGCTTGTCCATCTTCGTCAGACCGGCGTTCAGGCCGAGCAGTCCGACGAGGCCGGGCCAGTCACCGGCGAAGTTCGCGACCGTGAGGATCGGGCCCTGGTGCGTGCGGAGGCCGGCGAGCACGTGGTGGGAGTACTGCCAGACGGCTTCGGCGACGATGAGCGGGGCGTCGGTCGGGATGTTCTTGAAGACCTCGAGGCCCATGCGCTGGCTCGAGATGAAGCCGTGGCCCGTCTCGGGATCGACGTCGTTGGCGCGGATGACGGTCCACCCGAGGTCTTCGAAGACGCCGGTGACGCCGGCTTCGAGCTCGACCTGCACCGGCCAGCCGCCGGTGTTGGCGGCCTCGCGCAGGTCGCCCGACGCGATCAGGTAGGCGGTCTTCGGCGCGGATGCCGGGCGGGACACGGGGGCGGGAAGTGCGTAGGTGGTCATGATTCCTCCGGGGTTGAGTGGGATGACGTGCCGCGCTGCTCAGCGGCGAGTTCGTGGACGACGCCCTTCGTTCCGTCGTACAGACGCACGTAGCGGTCGAACAGGGTGTCGTAGGCGGTGCGCAGCTCGGCGTTCGGGGTGATGCGCTCCGTGATGGGGTTCCAGTCGGTGATGAGCGGCGCCTCACCGTCGGCTGCCACGGCGACGGCGGCCAGGAAGGCGGCCCCGTAGCTCGCACCGATCGTGGTCTCCGGCACCTCCTGCACGAGACCGGTGACGTCGGAGACGATCTGCAGCCACAGTCTCCCCTGCGTACCGCCGCCGACCGCGACGATCCGGCGGATGTCGGCGCCGGCGGCCCGCATGGTCTCGACGTTGTGCCGCACGCCCAACGCGGTGGCCTCGAGCGCCGCCCGGTACAGGTCTCCCCTGGTGTGCTCGAGCGTCAGCCCGGCGATCACGCCTCGCGCGTCCGGGTCCTGGATGGGGGTGCGCTCTCCTGCGAAGTACGGGAGCATCAGCACACCCCGGGCGCCGACCCCCGATGCCTCCGCCTCGGCGAGGAGCTGCGGGTAGTCGGCACCGGTCAGCTCCTTGAGCCACGCGGTCAGCGCGCCGGAGGTCGAGAGGCCTCCGGCGAGGTTCCGGGTACCGGGGAAGGCGCCGGCCGTGGTCCACATCGACGGCGTGCGCAGCGCGGGCTCCCCCGGCGTCACCGCGCTGGTGAAGACCATGAACATCGTCGTCCCGTACATCAGCATCAGGTCGGCGGTCTCATGCGCGCCCACGCTGACGGCCTCGGTCCAGGCGTCGATCGTGCCCGTGATGACGGGCGTCCCTGCCGGGATTCCGGTCGATTCGGCTGCCTGCAGGGTGACGGTGCCGGCGATGTCGCCGGCCCACGCGAGGCGCGGCTGCACGATCGTGGTGGCGTAGCGACCCCAGAACGGGGCGTGCCACCGCTCGCTCTCGATGTCGTAGAGGGGAGAGACCTGGCTCGCGGACTGATGGTCGAAGACGTACGCGCCGGTGAGCCGACGGACGAGCCAGGATGCGGGCATGAACAGCCGTCTGGCGCGCGCCCAGGCCGCCGGCTCCTCCTCCGCGATCCAGGCGATCTTCGGCCCGCCGGCCTGCGACGTGAGCACCGAGCCTCCGATGCGGGTGATCTCGTCCACGCCGAGCTCGGCGGTGATCCTCTCGATCTGGGCGGAAGCGCGGGTGTCGACGCCGTAGAGGATCGCGGGTCGGACCGGCTGGTCGTTCTCGTCGGCGAGCAGGATGCAGGGACCCATCCCGCTGACGCCGACGGCGACGACCTCGGCATCGGGGTGCGCGGCGAGCAGTTCGCGGGCGATGTCGACGAACTCGTCCCACCAGATCGAGGCATCCAACTCCACCCAGCCGGTGTGCGGCCGGGAGACGTCGTGCTCGCGGGTGGTGGTGGCGATGATGGTTCCGTCGGGCCCCACGAGCACGCCTTTGGTGCTCGATGTACCGACATCCACCCCGAGGGTGCATCGCATGGTGTCCTCCTTGATCACGCCTGAGGAAAGCGTAGCTGAAATCGATTTCACGATGCAAGCAGGAGATCGTGGTTACGCATGCACCGTCCATCACCGAGGCGATGCGGGGCGAAGCCCTACGCGGAACGCCGCGCGATCGCCTGCCGGGTCTCGCCCCGCAACACGACCGTGCGCGCAGGGTGGGTGTCGCCGGCGATGCGCTCGAGGAGCATGCGCGCCGCCGTCACACCCATGTGGCGCGCGGGCAGCTGCACCATCGTGACGGCGGTCGGCGAGAGCGTCGTGAAGGGCAGCGACCCGACGACCGCGACCCCGACTGCCGGTGGGGTGAGTCCGTGTTCGGTGAGCACCTGGATCGCTCCGACGCCGATGAGGTTGTTTCCGGCGACGACGGCGTCCGGCGGGTCGGGAAGGGCGAGCAATTCCTCCATCGCCGCTCGCGCGCCGTCGACACGGAACGTCGCGAACCGTTGCAGCTCGTCGATGTCGGCATCGCGTCCCGCCGCTGCGAGCGCCTCTCGCCAACCCGCGGCGCGTTCGGCAGCGGTGTCGATATCCTCCGGACCGCCGATGTACGCGATTCGCCGGTGGCCGGCGGCGATCAGGGACTCGGTCGCCGCGACGCCCGCCTCTCGGTTCGCCATCACGACGAGATCGAGCTCGTGACGGGTGGCGCGGTCGACCGCCACCACCGGTCGGCCGGTGGAGAGGATGCTGTCGAGATCCGTCGCCTTCGACGCCGCCGCGATGATGACGCCGGACATGTGCTCGGCGATCGCGATCTGCAGGTACGTCGCCTCCTTCTCGGTCTGCGAGTCGGAGTTGCAGAGCACCACCGAGTACCCGGCCTCGGAGGCCACATCCTCGACGCCACGGGCCATCTCCGTGAAGTAGGGGTTCTCGATGTCGGGGATGACGAGGGCGATGACCTCGGACGTCTGGGTGCGCAGCGTGCGGGCGGCGCGGTTCGGCGTGAAGTTCAGCTCTTCCGCCGCGGCGCGCACGGCTTCGATCTTCTCGGGTGAGACCCTGGTGCCGTTGAACACCCGCGAGACCGTCGCCGGCGAGACGCCTGCGCGCCTCGCGACGTCGTAGATCGTGGTCATTTCCCGCCCTCTGCTGCCCGGATGCTTCACCCTACCGGCCTCTCCGGACGACGCTCGCGATCCCCCATCACGAGACGTCGCGGGCATCCTCCTCGGCGGTGACCGCGATGTTCTCCTGTAGGCGCGCGAAGACCGCATCCAGGCGCGCACGACCGTCGTCGTCGAGCGCCGGGAGCGGCGAGCGGCAGTCGCCGAGCGGGACCGACAGCTTGCCGCCGAGGTACTTGGCCGCGCCGAACACGCCGACCTCGACCATGCCCTCGACCGTGTCGTTGATGCGCACCTGCACGGCACGCGCTCCGGCGAGGTCGCCGGCGTCGAACCGTCGACGCAGCGACAGGAAGAGCTCTAACTGCAGGCTCACGGTGGTGCCGATCGCCCCACGTGCGCCGATCGACAGCGCCGGCAGATAGAACTCGTCGAAGCCGTTGATCAGGGTCAGGTGCGGGTAGCGGCGGAGGATCCGCTCGGCCCCGTACAGGTTGCGCGAGGTGTGCTTGACGCCGATCACCTGGGGCAGCGCGAGCAGCTCGTCGAAGCCGCCCTCGGAGATGTCGCGCCCAGTGAACTGCGGGATGTTGTAGAGGATGAAGGGAAGCTCGACCGCGTCGATCACGGTGCGGAGGTGCCGCACCACATCCGCCGTCGAATAGCCGTAGTACAGCGGCGGGATCATGGAGATCGCTGCGACACCCGCGTCTTTCGCTGCGGCGGCGATGCGCACCGCCTCCCCCGTCGACATCGCGCCGACGTGGGAGACCACGGGCACGCGCCCCGCGGCAGCCGTCACCGCGGTCTCGGCCACCGCGATGCGCTCGGCCTCGGAGAGCAGCACGCCCTCGCCGGACGACCCACAGATGTAGAGGCCCTCGACGCCGCGCCGGATATCGGTGTCGAGCATGGTCGCGAGCGCGCCGTGATCGACGCTCTCGTCGCGGCGCATCGGGGTGACCGCCGCTGTGAACAGGCGCGTGCCGAGAAGATCACTCACCATGCGGTCCACCCGCCGTCGACCACGAGGTTGGAGCCGGTCATGTATGTCGACGCGTCGGACGCGAGGAAGACCAGCGCGCCGTTGTACTCGTCGGCCTCGGCCATGCGACCGATCGGCATCCGGGCGATGTAGTTCGCCTGGAACTTCGCATCCTGCGTGTCCCGGCGGACGCCCGAGGGCGTGAGCGTGTTGACGCGGATGCCCGCGCGCCCCCAGTACGTGGCGCAGTAGCGGGTGAGGTTGTAGAGCCCCGACTTCGCCGCCGAGTACGCGACCGGCTTGATGAAGGGGATGCCGGTGTCCTCGGCCTTGTAGGCGTAGATGTCCTGCACGGGCGACACCATCCCGTAGATGGATCCCACATTGACGATCGAGCCGCCGACGCCGGCATCGCGCATCCGCCGACCCGCCGCCTGCGTCACGAGGAACGTGCCGACGAGGTTGGTGTCGACGACCTCGCGGAACACGTCGACCGGGAACTCCTCGAACGGCCCGGAGACCTCCGGCGGCGCGCTGGGCTGCGTGTCGAGTCCGGCGTTGTTGACGACGACGGTCGGCACGCCCCAGGTCGCCGCGACCTGGTCGAGCCCTGCGTCCACGCTGGCCTGGTCGGTGATGTCCATCGCCACGGCGAGCAGGCGCCCATCCGGGTCGTCGATGCCGAGACGCGCGGCGGGGTCGGCCACCTCGCTGCGAGAGGTCACGGCGACGCGCGCGCCCCGCTGGTGCAGCGAGCGGACGAACTCCGCGCCGATCTGGCCGAAGCCGCCGGTGACGACGATCACCTTGTCCCGCACCGAGAAGAGCGGGTCGAGTCCTTCAGACATGTATCGATACTCCAGATTGCAGGGCGGTCAGCCCTTGACGGATCCCGCGGTGAGCCCGGACACGATGCCGCGCTGCGCCCACAGGAAGAAGATGATCGCGGGCAGCGCGAACAGCAGCGCGCACAGCATGACGATGTTCATCGGTGTGTAGAACTGCCCGAGGAACGACGACAGCCCGACGGACGCCGGCCACAGGTCGGACGACGAGATGAAGGTGTTCGCGAACATGAACTCGTTCCAGCCGTCGAAGAACGCGATGACGGCCGCGGCCGCGATGCTCGGCATGATCAGCGGCAGGACGATCGTGGTGAGGATGCGCAGGCGCGAGCAGCCGTCGATGCGGGCCGACTCCTCGATCTCGTACGGGATCTTGTCGATGCCGCTCTTGATGATGAACATGCTCACCGGCATCACGAACGCGGTGTCGGCGAGGACGAGCCCCCAGTGGCTGTTGAGCAGCCCGGCGCCGGCGAAGATCGCGTACAGCGGGACGATGATCAGCGCCTCCGGCAGCATCTGCGTGCTGAAGAAGATGAAGCCGGCGACGCCGCGGCCGTGGAACTTGTACCGGCTGAGCGCATAGGCGGCCATGGTCGCCAGCACGAGGCTGAGGATCGTGGTGCCGGCGGCGATCACGAACGAGTTGCCGAGCCAGCGCAGGATCGGGATGTCGGAGAGGAAGCCGCCCCACTGGCCGATGTTCTGCACCTCGGGGAGCAGCGGCTGGCTGCCACCGTAGAGCGAAGCTTCGGTGCCGAGCGAGGTCGCGAGCATCCAGTACACCGGGAATCCGGCGAAGACGACGAGCAGCGTGATGAGAACGGCCTTGCCGAGGCTGCCGAACTTGGCGCCGATCCCGCGGCGACGCGGAAGATCGGTGGGGATGCGCACGGTGGTCATCGCTGGCTCTCCTGACGTTCTTGGATCTGCTCGACGATGAAGTAGACGACGGTGACCAGCAGCGACAGCACCAGGCCGAGGGCACCGATGGCCGCGGCGCGTCCGAGGTTCTGATCCTGGAACGCCGTGCGGTAGACGTTCACGACGAGCGTGTTGGTGACGTCGAGGGGTCCCCCACCGGTGATCAGGAAGATGATCTCGAAGCGTCGGATCGACCAGATCGTCATGAGCAGCGTGATGACGCGCACGGTCGGCATGATGTGGGGCAGGGTGACCGCGCGGAAGGACTGGAAGCGCGTGGCGCCGTCGACCCAGGTCGCTTCGCGGAGCTCGTGCGGCACGCTCTGCAGGGCGCTGAGCATGACCAGCATCACGAGCGGCGTGAGCTTCCAGACCGTCGCGAGCGTCACCGCGAACAGCCCGTACTTCGGATCGACGAGCCAGCCGTGCTCACCGAGGCCGAGAGCTGCGGTGGTGCGGTTGAGGATGCCCTGCTCGTTGTTGTAGATCCAGACGAAGATGAGGGCGGCGGCCACTGTCGGCACCGCCCACGGGATCGTCGCGATGGCACGGACGATACCGCGCCCCTTGAAGGCGGTGTTGAGCAGCAGCGCTCCGGCGGTTCCGATGCCGACCGAGAAGACCACCGTGAAGAGCGTGTAGAGGAGGGTCGTGATGACGGACGACCAGAACTTGTCGCTCGACAGCAGGTACTCGTAGTTCTCCATGCCGACCGGCCGTCCCCCGGCGGGGTTGACCAGCTTGGTCGCCGTGAACGACAGCAGCACGCCGCGGATCAGGGGGAAGACCGTGAAGACCGCCAGGTACGCGATCGCCGGGAAGAGGAAGAGGTAGGCGCCGTTGCGCTCGATGAAGCGTCCGATCGCGCCGGTGTCGCGGCGTCGTCGCCGGGGCGGCGAAGCTGAGGGCGTCGTGGGTCGCGCCTCGAGCGTGGGGGTGGCCATGGCCGGGTGTCCTTTCGCGTGTCGCGGGGATGGCCGAGGGGCGGGCGGCGGGGGTCACGCCCGCCCCTCGGGGTGCTCAGCCGAGTTCGGCTTCGAGGCTCTCCTGAACCTCGGCCAGCTTCGCCTTCACGTCGCCGCCGTTGACCCGCAGGTCTTCGACCGCGGTGAGGACCTCGCGCCAGACGACCTTGCTCTCGGTCTCGAAGCCCTCGACGAGGGTCGACTTCGAGGTCTTGGCGGCCTCGAGGAACTGCGTCGCCCACGGGTTGGCCTCGAGGAAGGCAGCGTCCGGCTCGACGTCGGTGGCCATGGCCGAGGCGCCGAGGCCGGCACGGATGGCGGTCTGGCCTTCCTCGCCGAGCACCCAGCGCACGAAGTCCTTGGCGGCCTCCTTGTTGTCGCTGTTCGCGTTGACGGCGATGATCAGCTGCGAGTTCGAGCCGGGGTTCGCGAGCGGCAGCGGAGCCGCGCCCATGTTCTGTCCGTTCACGGCGTTGTCCGGGTTGCTCGTGATGGTCGTCGCGACACCGGAGTTCTCGAACAGCATCCCGACCTGGCCCTGGCCGAACTTCGCCCGGAAGGTCGACGCGTCGTCGCCGATGGGGGCGACGCCCGAGGCGAACGTCTCGAGGAACGCCTCGACGGCCTCGACGTTCTCGGCCTTGTCGATCGTCAGCTTTTTCCCATCGCTGAGCTCGCCGCCGAATCCGTAGATCCAGTTCGCCATCTCCAGCGTCCAGCCGTCGATCTCGGCGGTCTGGTGACGACCGGCCCAGCCGGAGATCCCCAGCTCGTCCTTGATCGTCTTCGCCGTGGTGAGGAACTCATCGAACGTCGTCGGGACCTCGAGCCCCAGTTCGGCGAAGATGTCCTTGTTGTAGATGACGGTGCTGTAGGTCGGGCGCTCCCAGTTGAAGCCGTACTGCCCGCCGTCGAAGACTCCGGCCTCGTTCGTGTTGTTGAGCGTGTCGCCGAGCTCATCGGCGATGTCATCGAGCGGCTCGAGCACGCCGGCGTCGACGAGCGAGGCGAACTGGCTGTCCTGGAGGACCATCACGTCGGGGCCGCCGCCGGCACCCAGCTCGGTGCTGAGCTTGTCGGCGTAGTTCGCGAACGGGATCTCGACCTTGGTCAGCTCGATGTTGTCGTCGGGGCCGGTGTAGCCCTTGACGGCGTCCCAGATGATCGGGCCCTTGCCGTCTTCGAGGAACTGCCAGTTGGAGAACGTGAGCTCTCCCCCGGCGCTTCCGGCATCCGACGAGTCGTCGCCGGCGGCGCATCCGGCCAGGGCGATGGTCGCGGCGGCGACGAGGCCGGTGATCCGCAGCGCGCGTGCGCGGCGGGACGGGTGTGCGTGGTTCGACTTCACTGTTCACTCCTTTGGGCAGCAAGTTCTATGCGACGGTGCATCCGAGTTCTCGCCGGGTCTGCGTGAAATCGGTTTCATCACCATAACTCCGCATTCACAGCGGTGTCAAGAATGAAATGGTTACGCAACCTTATCGTGTCTTCTCACCCCGGAGAACGCACGTATCCCCCGGATACGACGGATGCCGCGGGGGTCCACCCCGCGGCATCCGTGTCACTGCTCTCCGGTCAGGCGAGCCAGGCCGGGGCTCGACCGCGCAGGAATGCACCGTCGACCGAGAACCGCCCGGCACCGGTGAACGCGAGCGCCAGCGCCGCGGCGCCGAGGACGGCGACGAACTCGTATCCGCCCTCTCCGACCCAGAGCCCGGCAGGCAGGTGCACGGCGACGAGCGCGACGATCATGTCGACCGCCAGCAGGATGCCGACCGGGCGCGTGAAGAGCCCGAGCATCAGCAGCAGTCCGCCGATGAGTTCGACGAATGCGACGACCGGCGCCGCGATCTCGGGGAGGGGGATCCCCATGCCCGCGAAGCTGCCGATCGTTCCGGGGAGCGTGAACTCGAAGATCTTCTGCGCGCCGTGCGCGGCGAAGATCGCACCGACGACCACGCGCAGGACGAGGAGTCCCAGCGACGGGGCGGCGGAGGAGGCTTTGGTGTTCGTCATGAGGAGTTCTTCCTTCGTGGCAGGACACCCGCGCGCCAGGCGCGGAGCAGGGTCGTTCCCTGCTTCCACGCTAGGAAGCGCACTTTTCCATCTCCTGTGATCAGCCCCCGGCGAGGGGCCCGGTCAGCGGTGCGCGGCGACGACTTCGGCGACGGCGGTGCGCTCGGCTGCGCTCGGCTCGGCGATCGCCATCCGGCAGTAGGCGTCGACGACGTCGAGCACGCGGTACGCCTCTTTCATGCGCGCCATGTCTCCGCCGATCAGGGAGACGACATCGTCGACGGCGGCCTGCGCACGAGCGATCGCCTCGGCGTCGCCCGATCGTCCGGCGTCGGCCAGGGCGCGGAACGGCTTGGGGGTGACGGACGAGACCCCGGACACGACGCCCTGCGCACCGGCGTCGACCGCGGCGATGAGGTCGCGGTCGGCGCCGGTGTACAGCTCGAAGTCGGCGGGGACGACGGCGCGATACGCAGCGATCTCGTCGAGGGACAGCTCGCTGAGCTTCGCCCCCACGATGTTCGGCAGCGCAGCGAGGCGCACCAGCAGTTCGGGCGAGACGGTGTTGCCGCTGCGCGCCGGGTAGATGTACACGTACAAGCGCCCGTCGCCGACGGCATCCGACACCGCCTGGAAGTAGTCGAAGATCGCATCCTCGGTCGACTTCAGGTAGTACGGCGTGAGGGCGGCGAACTCGGTCACGTCGAGACCCTTGGCGATCTCGACGAGCCGCACCGCCTCGAAGGTGCTCGGCTGGCCGACGTGCACGATGACGCGCATCCGGTCCTGCAGCTCCTCGACGGCGGCGGCGACGAGGGCCGTGAACTCGGCGACGTCGACGGCGGGGAACTCCCCGGTCGTGCCGAGGATGAAAGCCCCCTCGTTGCCCGAGTCGCCGACGAAGCGGAAGATCGCGCGCGATCCCTCGAGGTCGAGGCTGCCGTCGCGGCGGAACGCGGTCGGAACGGCGGTCAGGATGTCGTAGCGGGTCACTTCTCGTTCTCCTCGGAGTTCTTGCGGGACTTGCGGGGGCGGCGCGCGGGGGCGTCGACGTTGCGGACGGTGGAGGTGAGCAGATCCGGCTGCGCGGCGAGCTCGTCGTGCGCCTTCTCGATCTGCTGGATGCTGTCGTCGTGCAGGATCGAGTCCGCGAGCGCCGCGCGCTCGGCGCGAGGTCTGCGTGCCGCACGGATCGCCGGCATCACGATCGAGAGCACGGCCAGCGCGAGCAGCACGATCGCGATGGGGCTGACGACCTCGAAGAACGGGCGCGTGGGAAGGATCGCCAGCGTGCGGGCGAGGTTCTCCTCGGCGAGCGGCCCGAGGAGGAGACCGAGCACGATGGGACCGGCGGGAACCTGCATGCGCTTGAGCAGCACGCCGATCACGCCGAAAACGAGCATGGTGACGACCGTCGAGAGGCTGTTCGAGGTGGCGTAGGTGCCGATGATGCAGAAGATGAGGATGCCGCTCCACAGGTACGGCTGCGGCACATCGAGGAGCTTCACCATGCCCTTCATGCGGATGAGGCTCAGCACCAGCGACAGGATCGTCGCGATCAGCATGATGCCGACGATGGAGACCACGAGGTCGGGGCGGTTGGTGAACAGCGTCGGCCCGGGGGTGATGCCCCAGATGATCATCGATCCGATCATCACGGCCATGACCGAGTCGCCGGGGATGCCGAGCGCCATGGTCGTGGTGAGCGAGCCGCCGAGCGTGGCGCTGGATGCGGTGTCACTCGCGGCGACGCCCTCGATGGATCCCTTGCCGAACATCTCGGGATGCTTCGACACCTTGCGTGCACGCTCCCAGCCGATGAGTCCGGCGATGTCGCCACCCGCCGCGGGGATGAGACCGACGCCGAGTCCGACGGCGCCGCCGACCGCGGTCGCCCGCCCGCTCTGCCTCAGCTCGGCGCGGTTCGGCCACCAGCGGCCGAGGCTCGAGATCGGACGCACGGCGGACTTGCGATGCGTGAGCAGCTGGTCGAACAGTTCGGCGATGCCGAACAGTCCGATGATGACGGCGATGAAGTTCACGCCCTCGACGAGTTCGAGGACCCCGAAGGTGAAGCGCTGGTCGGCGGTCGCGGCGTAGGTGCCGACACTGCCGAGCATGAGGCCGAAGAGTCCGGCGAGGATGCCCTTGAGCATCGACTTCGACGAGATGCCGATCATGATCGCGATGCCGAAGACCACCAGGGCGAACAGCTCGGGCGACTTGAAGTAGTCGCGGGCGAAGCTGGCGATCGGCACGGCGGCGACGGCGAAGAGCACGAGGGAGGCGAGGATGCCGACCGCCGAGACGATCGCGGAGATGGTCAGGGCGAGTCCTGCCCTCCCCTGCTTGGCCATCGGATATCCGTCGAGGGTGGTGGCGATGGATGCCGGAGTGCCGGGGGTGTTGATGAGGATCGACGGCACCCGGTCGCCGAAGTTCGCGGCGACGTAGATGGTCAGCAGCACCGCGAGGCCCTGCACGGGCTCGAGGGTCATCGTGAATCCGGCGGCGAGTGCGACGGCCATGGTCGCGGTGATGCCGGGGAAGGCTCCGACCATGAAGCCGAGCAGGAGGCCGACGAGCATGTAGAGCAGGATCGAGATGTCGAGGAGCGAGTTCAGCCCCTCCATGAGCGCGTTCACAGGGGAATCCTCAGGAGCATCCCGAACACGACGTAGACGAACGCCGTGACCGAGGCGGAGTAGATGATGAGGCTCAGCCAGCGGCGGTGGCCGTAGAGGAGCATGAGGGCGGCCATCAAGAGGGCGGCGGCGACGGGGAAGACCTCGACGCGGTAGCCGAAGAGGATGACCGAGCCCAGCGACCACAGTGCGATGAAGGCACCGGTGATCACGAGGGTGGCGATGACGCGCAGGTAGCCGCCGCGCTGGATGCGCTCGAGGTCTTCGCGGGTCGGGGCCGGGCGGGTGACCGCGACGGCGAGCAGCGCGATGGCGACGACCACCCCGGTGACTCCGATGACGAGCGGCCAGAAGCGGGCGTCGATCTGCCCGGGAGCGGCTTCGCGGCGCAGCGGGATCTGCGTCGAGAGGAAGAGGTAGCCGGAGGTGAACGCCAGGGCGACGACCGCGAAGACGACCTCGAGGGGGCGGGAGGCGGGTGCGCCCTGGTATTCGGTGTCGGGGGTGGACATCATGCTCCTTCTTTCGTCGAAGAGGAACGGCTGCGGGGCCGGCCTGCGCCGGCCCCGCAGTCCTCTCAGTCGGGCCTTCTCAGCCCAGGAGGTCCTTGAACAGATCGAACTGCTCGTCGACGAACGTGGTCCATTCGGCGGAGTCGCGGTACACGACCAGGTTCCCGGCGTCGGCCTGGAACTTCTGGTAGCTGTCGGAGTCGACGGCCTCCTTGACCGCGGCCTCGAGGGTCGACTTCACGTCGTCGGGCAGGCCCTGGGGGGCGTAGATGCCGCCCCAGCCGCCGAAGACGACGTTTTCGCCGATGGCCTCTTCGACCGTCTCGACGTCTTCCGCGTCGGGGTGGCGCTCGTCGTTCATGACGGCGAGGATGCGCACCGCGTCGCCCTGCGCCAGAGCCTCGCCGAGACCCGAGACGGCCGCGACGGTCTCACCCGAGGCGGCTGCGGCGACGGCCGTCGCTCCGCCGTCGTAGGGCACCGGGGTGAACTCGGCGTCGGTCGCACTGCCGAGTCCGATGGTCGCCGCCTCCCAGATGGAGCCGGCGCCCGAGTTGGCGACGGTGACCGCACCGGCCTTCGCCTGGGTGACGAGGTCTTCGAGGGTCTCGATGCCGCTGTTCGCGCCGACCGTGACGACGCCGGGGGCGAGCATGATCTGGCCGAGCAGGTCGAAGTCGTCCGGCATCACGTTGGCGCCCTGCGTGGTGTTCAGCATGGCGATCTCGACGGGCGCGAATCCGATGACGTAGCCGTCGGGATCCTGTGCGCCCACGTATTCCATCGCGAGAGCGCCGGCGGCACCGGGCATGTTCTCCGGGATGACGCTGACGTCGAGGATCTTCTCGAGCTCGGTGGCGAGCGCGCGCGACGAGAGGTCGGATCCTCCGCCGGGGTTGGCCTGGATGATGAGCCGGATGTCGTTCTCGGGGAAGGCCGAGCCGGCCTCTTCGCCCTCTTCGACCTTGGTGCAGGCCGAGACGATGAGAGCGGTGGCTGCGAGGGCGGCGATCGCGGCAGCCGCCCGGGTGATGCGCTTGCGGGGCATCTTTGCTCCTCTACGTGGGTCGACCTTGTTGTCGACCCCCTGAGGCTACCAGTGTTGACTGTTAACAGTCACCACTCATGCGGTCTCGTCGATCCGCAGACGCTCGCCCTCAGGCGCGGGCGGCGATCTCGGCGAGCATGCGCTCGCGGGCACCGTCGAGGTGCTCCGACAGCACCTTCGCGGCCTGGGCGGGCTTTCCACTGCGCATCACGTCCATGAGCTTGACGTGGTCGCCGGACGACTCGTGCAGGTCTTCGTCGTGGTTGATCGTGACCTCGAGCAGCGCGGTGAAGGTCGGGAGGTACTGGTTCCAGGCGCCCTCCAGACGGGGGTGGTCGGCGAGGGCATAGATCTGCGAGTGGAATTCGAGGTCGGCGGCGACGAAGGCCGCGTGATCACCGGCGTCCGCGGCCTCTCCCATGCGCCCGACGGCCGCCGCCATCGCGGTCCACCGGGAGTCGTCTTCGACGCGCATCGCCCGGGAGAGCGCGAGCTGCTCGAGAGCGCCGCGCAGGCTGTAGAGCTGATCGACATCGTCGTGGGTGAGTCCGACGATGTACACGCCGCGGGGGCGCTGCACCTCGACGAGCTTCTCGAAGCTGAGCTGGGTGAGGGCGTCGCGCACCGGTCCGCGGCTGACCGAGAACTCCTCGGCCAGTGCTTCCTCGGTGATACGCGCGCCGGGGGCGAGCTCGCCGCGCACGATGCGCTGCCGCAGGACACGGGCCACCTGCGCGCCGAGGGACTCTCCACGCTTCACGGACTGCGTCATGGTGACCTCCTGTTAACTGTTGACAGGATACACACCGCGCCGCGCCCCTCGGCTTTCCCTCGTCGCCGTGTCAGGATGAGGCAACGACCGGGGAGGGGCGGAGATGTTCGACGAGCGAAGACGTCAGGAAGCGCTCGAGGAACTGGGGATCCTCGATACACCGCGCGATGAGCGCGTGGATCGGGTGGCACGACTGGCCAAGGAGATGTTCGGGGTCCCCATGGTGAGCGTCTCGCTCCTGGACCGCGACCGCCAGTGGCGCAAGTCCGAGATCGGACTCGGCGGCGATGAAGCCCCGCGGCAGGATTCCTTCTGCGACTACACCGTCCGGCAGGATCGGACCGTGATCGTCGAGGATGCGCTCACGACCGAGGTCTTCGCCGACAACCCATTCGTGGTGGGCGATCCGCACCTCCGCTTCTATGCCGGGCACCCGCTGCATGCGCCCGGCGGCGAGCCCATCGGAACTCTGTGCGTGCTCGACACCGAACCGCACACGCTGTCCGACGCCCAGCAGGGTCTGCTGCGAGACCTGGCGTTCTGGGTGCAGACGGAGCTCGCGAACGATGCCGAGCTCGACCACGCGGCCGTGATCCAGAGTGCGCTGCGTCCGCATTCGCATCCGGTCGTTCCCGGGTACACCATCGCCGGAGGTGCGGCGTCACGCGGCCGGCTTGCTGGCGACTTTTACGACCTCGGCATGCATGACGGCGCGCTGCGCGTGACCCTCGCCGACGCGATGGGCAAGGGCACAGGGCCGGCCCTCATCGCAGCGAGTGTCCGCGCTTCTCTGCGCACGGCTCCCGGACGCTCACTGGCGGCGGCGATCGCCGACGCCGACCGTCTGCTCGAGGAGGATCTTGCCGACACGGCGATGTTCGTCACAGCGGTGCACGCGGAACTCCGACCGGAGACCGGAGACCTCGAGCTGATCGACGCCGGCCACAGTCTCGCCTTCATCCTGCGCGCGGACGGCTCATGGGAGCACCTGCGCTCGACGAGCCTGCCGCTGGGAATGGGGATGGGGCTGCAGCCGCCCGAGATCCGCGAACCGCGGTTCGCCCACCTCGACCCCGGCGATGCGTTCGTGTGCTGCAGCGACGGACTGCTCGACGTGCTCGACGCCGACGACCCGTTCGCGCACGTCTACCGCGTGCTGACGACGCTAGGACCCGATGGCGCCATTCGCGAGGCTCTGCGGCTGGCCGACGACGATCGCGCCACCGACGACATCACCGTGGTCGTGGTGAGGCGTGACCGATGACCGTGCGCTTCGCAACGATCCGCATCCTCGCGGTGCTGTCGGTGGTGCTCGGCGTGAACTACGTCGCCTGGCGCTGGCTCGAGTCGGTGAACTGGTCCGCCTGGTGGATTGCGGTCCCGCTAGTTCTGGCTGAGACGTACAGCCTGATCGACACCATCCTCTTCTCCTCGACGATGTGGAAGGCCCGGACGCGGCCGACGCCGACGTCGCCGCCTGAGGGCACGGTCGACGTCTTCATCGCCACCTACGACGAACCGATCGAATTGGTGATGACCACGGCCCGCGCAGCCGCGCGGATCGCGTATCCGCACACGACTTGGGTACTCGACGACGGCTCCCGTCCCGAGCTCGAGGTCGCAGCGCGGGAAGCGGGAGTCGGATATCTGACGCGCTCCGCGGACTGGGCCGGCAAGCCACGGCACGCGAAGGCCGGCAACCTCAACAACGCGCTCTTCGAGACGGACGGGGAGTTCCTGCTGATCCTGGACGCCGATCAGATCCCCGATCCGCTGATCCTCCACCGCACCCTCGGCTACTTCGCCGACGACGAGAAGGTCGCCGTCGTCCAGACACCGCAGTGGTTCGTGAACGTCGACGAAGCGGATCCGCTCGGCAGCCAGGCGCCCCTGTTCTACGGCCCGATCCAGCAGGGCAAGGACGGGTGGAACGCCGCGTTCTTCTGCGGCTCGAATGCGGTTCTCCGTCGTGAGGCGCTGATGCAGCTCGGCATCATCGGGTACGTCCGAGAGGTCACCGATTCCGCGGGCAGGGCGCTGCGGACGGCCGAGATCATGATCGACAAGGAGATGCGGGAGTCGGCGAGCGCCGAACTGTCGCGTGAGCTCTCCGTCCTCCAGATCGCCATCCGTCGAGGAATCCGTGATCTCGCAGCCGGCGTGCCCGTCGCCGATGTGGCGGACGAGGTCGGTGCCGCTGTCGACCGCGCCTCGCGCATCCTGGTGGCGCAGGATCTGGCCGGTATCCGAGCCGACCTGGAGGCACTGGGCGCGCCGCCCATCGCCCAGGATGCGGAGCTCGATGCCGTGATCGTCGACGAAGCCGGACTCGCCGCCCTCGCCGAGTCCGACCTCTCTCCGATCACCGCTCTGGATGCCGTACGGGGGCTGCTCGATGCGCTCCGTCTCGATCGGGGCGAGGAGGCTCTGCCGATCCTGCCGCTGGCGACCATCTCTGTGACAGAGGACATGGCGACGGCGATGCAGCTGCACGCCCTCGGATGGCGCAGTGTGTACCACCACGAAATCCTCGCCAAGGGCCTCGCTCCGGAGGACCTCCGCACCATGCTCACGCAGCGTCTGCGGTGGGCGCAGGGCACGCTGCAGGTGATGCTGCGCGACAATCCGCTCGTCAAACGGGGCCTTTCGTTCGGTCAGCGACTGATGTACTTCGCCACGATGTGGAGCTACCTGTCGGGGTTCGCCGCGCTCGCGTACCTCGCCGCGCCCGTGATCTACCTGGTGTTCGGCGTTCTGCCTGTGACGGCGTGGTCGGTCGACTTCTTCGCGCGGTTCCTGCCGTACTTCCTCGTGAACCAGCTGCTGTTCCTGGTAGTTGCCAAGGGGGTCCGCACCTGGCGGGGCCAGCAATACTCGCTCGCCTTGTTCCCGGTATGGATACGCGCGTGCGTGACAGCTTTCGCCAACGTCGTCTTCCATCGCCCGCTCGCGTTTGCCGTCACCCGCAAAGATGGTCGCGATCCTCGGGGCGTGCCCTGGCGCGAGATCTGGCCGCAGCTGACCGCCATCGCCGTCCTGAGCGTCGCGCTGGTGATCGGTGCGACGCGAGTCATCCTGGGAACGGCCGACGGCGTCGGCACCCTCGTGAACACGATCTGGGTCGTGTACGACCTCGTGGTCCTCAGCGTCATCATCCAGGCGGCTCGCTACCGCGGCCCGGCCGCCGTCCTGCTCGAGAAGGAGTCCCATGGAACTGTCCACTGACACTCGCGACGGGTACGCCGTGATCGTGCTCTCCGGGCGCCTCACCGCATCCGGTGCACCCCTGCTCCGCAACGCGGTCGGCGACCTGGTGACGGCCGGCGAGCCGCACATCGTGATCGACATGGCGGAGCTGGCCTTCGTCGATTCTTCCGGCCTCGGCGCTCTGGTCGGCGGTTTGAAGAGCGCGAGGGTCGCCGGCGGGGACTTGCGCATCGCCGCCGTGCCCGAGGCGGTGCGAACGGTCCTGCGGCTGACGAACCTGGATCGTGTGCTTCGTGACTACCCGACGCCCGAATCGGCGTTCGATGCCCGGTGAAGCCCGCGCCCGCGTGAGCGGACCCGCCGGGCTGGCGACGGTCGACGAGATCCTCGACACTCTCGAACGGTTGTGGTCGGATGCGCCGGGCGTACCGGCCGAGGACCGCACGGTGTTCGCCCTCGCGGTCAGCGAGATCGCGACCAACATGGTGCAGCACGGAGAGGTCACTGCCGCAGTGACGCTCTCCGTGGACCTCAGCCTCTCCTCCGACGAGCTGCGCGCCACACTGGTGGACACGGCTCCGCCCGCCTCGATCGACTGGCACGGTGTCGCGATGCCCGACGTGGACAGCGAGAGCGGCCGCGGGCTGGCTCTGGCGCGCGAAGTGCTCGATGGGTTCGTCCACACCTACGATGACCGCGGCAACACCTGGGTGCTGGTGCGCCGCGTCGGCATCAGCCGCTGAGTCGCGGGCAAGCGGGCGCGCCGACGCGCGGTATGTGGACTACGCGCTCCCGCGCGGGTCCCAGAGCACGACCTCGGTCGAGCGACGGATGCGGCGCCCGGTCGGCATCGGGACGACCCCCGCGGAGCCGGCGGCGAACACGCGCACGCCGGGACGATTCTCGCGCTCGGTGCGCAGGGCGCCCTCGAGCACGGCGATGCGATCGCGCAGCATCCGGTTCTCGTCTTCGAGATCCAGCAGGCGCGCGATCGCGGGAAGGCTCACGCCTTCGGAGGAGAGCTGGGCGACCTCGCGCAGCTGCTCGATGTTGCGGGGGGAATAGCGGCGGGAGCCGCCCGTGGTGCGCCCGGGGACCACGAGCCCGATGCGGTCGTACTGCCGCAGCGTCTGCGGGTGGAGGCCGGAGAGCTCCGCGGCGGCCGCGATCGCGAACACCGGGGTGTCAGCATTCATCATGAACGCCTCCGCCCCCGGTGCCCGCTTCGACGATCGGTCATCGCCGCGCCTTGGCCATCAGCTCGGCCCGCGGGTTCTCCTCGGGCTCGAGCTCCTGGAACTTCTGCAGCGCCTCACGTGCGGCGTCGTCGAGGTGCGTGGGCACCGCGACCTGGAGCTCGGCGAGCAGGTCGCCCGTCCCCTTCGATGTCGCGACTCCGCGGCCCTTCACGCGCAGCACCCGCCCGGAGGGGGTGCCGGGTGCGACCCGGAGCTTGACCACATCGCCGCCGAGCGTCGGAACCTCGATCGTCGCCCCGAGGGTCGCCTCGGTGAACGTCACGGGGACCACGACGCGCAGGTTGAGCCCGTCGCGGGTGAAGACCGGGTGCGGACGCACCGCGATCTGCACCACGATGTCGCCGTTCTCCCCACCGTCAGGCGAGGGTCGGCCACGGCCGCGCAGACGGATCTTCTGCCCGTCGGCGACGCCCGCGGGGATCTTCACCTTGAACGGCTTGCCGTCTTCGCCCTGCAGGGAGATGGTCTCCCCCTGTACGGCGGTGACGAAGTCGAGCGTGGTGCGCGCGGTGACGTCGGCGCCGCGCTGCGGGCCGCCGTAACCGCGGTAGCCGCCGCTCGGCTGCCCGAAGCGCCCGTTGCCGAAGCTCGCGCCCTGACCCTGGTTGAACATCGCGAAGATGTCCTCGAAGTCGGCGGTCTGCCCTCGGCCCTGCTGACCGAACCGGCTGAACACGTCTTCGAAGCCGCCGGCGCCCTGACCGCTCGCGGTGAAGCGAGCGCCCGAGCCCATGGCGCGGATCTCGTCGTATTCCTTGCGCTGTTCGGCGTCGGAGAGCACCGAGTAGGCCTCGCTGATCTCCTTGAACTTCGCCTCTGCTTTGGCATCACCCTGATTGGAGTCCGGGTGGTACTTCCGCGCGAGCTTGCGATACGTCTTCTTCAGATCCGCATCACTGACGTCCTTGGAGACCCCGAGGGTCTTGTAGAAGTCCTTGTCGAACCAATCCTGGCTGGCCATCGATCACCTACTCCGCAGGGACAGCGACGACGACCTTCGCGGGGCGCAGTTCGACGTCTCCGAGGCGGTAGCCCACCTCGACGACCTCGAGGATCGTGGTCTTCTCCACGCCGGGAGTCGGCTGCTGGAAGATGGCCTCGTGGCGCTGCGGGTCGAATTCCTCGCCCTTCTCGCCGTACGCGACCACTCCGAGACGCTCCACGACCGTGCGCACCTTGTCGGCGATCACGGCGAACGGGGTGCCGTCGATGAGGTCGCCGTGCTGAGCGGCGCGATCGAGATCATCGAGCACGGGGACCAGACCCTTGGCGGCCTCGCCCTTCGCGCGCTCGATCTCGACCTGACGCTGCTCTTCGGTGCGGCGGCGGTAGTTGGCGTATTCGGCCTGCAGGCGCTTGAGGTCGTTCAGCAGGGTCGATTCGAGGTCGGCGAGCACGGCGTCTTCCGCCGCGGCCTCGCCGGTCTGGGTCGCTCCGAGGATGTCGTCGACCGTGAGGTCGTCGGCGGTCTCGGGGTTCACGGCGCCGTCGAGCGGGGTCTCGTCCGACCCCTCGGCGGCTGCCGCCTCGCGGGAGTCCGGGTGGTGCGGCGCGGGGCCGGACGCCTGAGCGTCCGACCCCTCGCTGCGACCTTCGGCGGACTCAGGATTCTGGTTCTCGTCGAAGTTCTTGTCCGTCATGATTACTTCTTCTCGTCCTCGTCGTCGACGACCTCGGCGTCGATGACGTCTTCCTCGGAGGAGGGAGCGTCACCGGCCGGGGCCTCGCCCTCAGCCGAAGCGCCGGCTGCGGCATCCGCCTGCGAGGAGGCGTAGATGGCCTCGCCGAGCTTGGACTGGGACTGGTTCAGCGTGTCGAACGCGGTCTTCACGGCCTCGTCGTCTTCGCCGGCCAGCGCCGTCTTGAGCGCGTCGACGTCGGCCTTGACCTCGGTCTTCACGTCTTCGGGCAGCTTGTCGTCGTTCTCGGTGATCAGCTTGTCGATCGAGTACGCGAGCGTCTCGGCCTGGTTGCGGACCTCGGCGGCCTCGCGGCGCGCCTTGTCCTCGGCCGCGTGCTCCTCGGCCTCGCGCACCATGCGCTCGATGTCTTCCTTCGACAGCGAGGAGCCGCCGGAGATGACGATCGACTTCTCGGTGCCGGTGCCCTTGTCCTTGGCGGACACGTGCACGATGCCGTTGGCGTCGATGTCGAAGGTGACCTCGATCTGCGGGATGCCACGGGGAGCCGGAGCGATACCCGTCAGCTCGAACGTGCCGAGCGGCTTGTTGTCGCGCGTGAAGTCACGCTCACCCTGGAAGACCTGGATCGCGACGGACGGCTGGTTGTCGTCTGCCGTCGTGAAGGTCTCGCTGCGCTTGGTCGGGATGGCCGTGTTGCGCTCGATGAGCTTGGTCATCATGCCGCCCTTGGTCTCGATACCGAGGCTCAGGGGCGTGACGTCGATGAGGAGGACGTCCTTGCGCTCGCCCTTGAGGACACCGGCCTGGAGCGCGGCTCCGACGGCGACGACCTCATCCGGGTTGACACCCTTGTTCGCGTCCTTGCCGGTCTCGCGCTTGACGAGCTCGGCGACCGCGGGCATACGCGTCGATCCACCGACGAGCACGATGTGGTCGATCTCGGAGACCTTGATGCCGGCTTCGCGGATGACATCCTCGAACGGCTTCTTGGTGCGGTCGAGCAGGTCCTTCGTGAGGTCCTCGAACTTCGCGCGGGTGATGGTCTCGGAAAGCGACACCGGGCCGGACTCCGTCAGCGACAGGTACGGCAGGTTGATGCTGGTCGAGGTCGAGGAGGAGAGCTCCTTCTTCGCCTGCTCGGCAGCTTCCTTGAGACGCTGCAGGGCGATCTTGTCACCCGAGACGTCGACGCCCGTGGTCTCCTTGAACTGCTTGATCAGGTAGTCGACGAGACGCTGGTCCCAGTCGTCTCCACCGAGACGATTGTCACCGGCGGTCGAGCGCACCTGGATCGTGGAGAAGTCGTCGTCCTTGCCCACCTCGAGCAGCGACACGTCGAAGGTTCCGCCACCCAGGTCGAAGACCAGGATGAGTTCGTCTTCCTTGCCCTTGTCGAGGCCGTAGGCCAGAGCGGCCGCGGTCGGCTCGTTGATGATGCGCAGGACGTTGAGGCCCGAGATCTCGCCGGCCTCCTTGGTGGCCTGACGCTCGGCGTCGTTGAAGTACGCGGGGACCGTGATGACCGCGTCGGTCACCGTGTCACCCAGGTACGACTCGGCGTCGCGCTTGAGCTTCATGAGGATGCGCGCGGAGATCTCCTGCGGCGTCCACTTCTTGCCGTCGACGTCGAAGCTCCAGTCGGTGCCCATGTGGCGCTTGACGGAAGCGATCGTCCGGTCGACGTTGGTGACGGCCTGGCGCTTCGCGGTCTCACCGACGAGCACCTCCCCGTCTTTGGTGAAGGCCACGACCGAGGGGGTCGTGCGGAAGCCCTCGGCGTTGGCGATGACCTTGGGCTCGCCACCCTCGAGGACGCTGACGACGGAGTTGGTGGTTCCGAGGTCGATACCGACAGCACGTGCCATGTGTTCTCTCCTTTGTTGGAAGTTTCGTTGAACTGGATGTTCGTTGTGGTGCGGAAATCTGCGGCGATCAGGGAAACCTGAGTCGCGATGGCTCAACTGTACGCTCGAGCATCGACCGTGTCAAATCAACTTGATACGAGTCGACTCAACTTTACGGAACACGCGTCGGGGAGCCCGCTGCGCACCGCCTCGAGTCGACGCTTCGGGGCCTGCGATCAGAAGGGCGCCGGGGCGTGCTCCTCCACGAAGGTGACCGTGTTCTGAGGCTGCTCCCGATCGACGTAGACCCTGCCCGTCGGACTCGTCCAGGCATAGGCGCCGTCGCCGAGCACTTCGACGACCCACGGCGAATGGTGTTTGAGCACGTGATGGCGGCGGCAGAGGTGGCCCAGATTTCTCACGGCGGTCGGCCCGCCGCGGGCGGCATCGTGATGATGGTCGATGTCGCAGTCGCGAGCCGCATACCCGCAGGTGGGGAATCGGCAACGTTGATCCCGTGCGCGCAGAAGCCGTTTCAGTTCGGAGCCGGGCCGATAGCGATCGACGGCGAGGAGCGCCCCCGTGATCGGGTGGGTGAGGATCCGATCCCACCCGGACGCGGCACCCGCAAGAGCTTTCGCCGTGCCGGTGTCGATCGGGGTACGCCCGTCGAGTTCGGCCGGAGTCGTACCGTGCCCCATCAGGGTCGTGACCGGAACGGTGACCGAGACCGAACCGCGGATCGCGGCAAGGAGGCCATCGGGGGTGTCGTGCCCCGCCGGAGCGCCGGTGAGCAGCAGGTCGAGTGCGAGATCGGCGCGGAGTTGCGCGATGGTGCGCTGATCGACGTCCTCCCGCTCCGAAGACGCAGGCCGCTGCTCCGGAGATTCCGACTCCTGCACGCCCTGCGCCATCTGCGTCAGTCGCTCGAATGCGCCGTGCACGAGCGCGGCGGGGCCGAGCAGCCCGAGCCGGGACATGCCGTCGCCGACGTCTTTCACCCACACCGACCTCTTCTCTCGCGCATCCTTGTGCCGCTCGTCGACCGACCGGGACTGGAACCGCTCCGCGACTCGCCGCCCATGCCGCGACACCCGGTTCGGCGATTCCGATTCGGCGAACGGCACCATCTCGGCGGAGTATGCGTCGCGATCGGCCGCGTCTTCCAGATGCTCTGCCGCATCGCAGATCGCCCGCGCATGTGCGGCACTGATGCGCCCGGCCCCCTGAGCCGCCCACACCAGCGGGAAGCGCTCCACCCGCCACACCGCCTCCGACATCCGCGCCTGCACCGTGCGGTCGCTCACCCGGAGCGCCGCCGCCATCTCTGCCGCGACCGTGCGGGTGGTCAGATCGCCGAAATCCGGATGCTCCGCCTCGTCAGCCACCTGCAGCGCCAGCCGGGAACCGACCGCGAGCACGCCATCACGCGCGGCCTGCAGACTGCTGATCGTGCACTCCAACCCGACGAGCATGTCGGTGAGCTCGGCGAGCGTCGCCATCTGCTCGACCGTCGCATCCACCAGTGCTGCCATATCTCGAGTCAATCAGGGGCCACCGACATTCAAAGTGCCAGATCAGGCCCACAAAACGAAATACCGATATGCGGTCACGGGGGTCCCGCACACCGCCGCGAAATCGATCGACACATCCCGGACGCGATACTTGACCCTGACACTGTGGCAGACGGGAGAACAGAGACATGTTGTCCATCGGAGCGTTCGCGCAGATCGGCCAGGTGACCCACCGCATGCTGCGGCATTGGGACACGGCCGGCCTGCTCGTCCCCGCCCACGTGGACGAGTTCAGCGGCTACCGCTCCTACGACCCCTCGCAACTGGATCGTCTGCATCGGATCGTCGCCCTGCGTCAGCTGGGCTTCGGGCTCGATGACATCTCGTCGATCCTCGACCGAGGTGTCGACGCCGACCGCATCGCCTCCCTGCTGCGGATCC
This sequence comes from Microbacterium sp. Cr-K20, assembly GCF_000708325.1. NCBI lineage: Bacteria > Bacillati > Actinomycetota > Actinomycetes > Micrococcales > Microbacteriaceae > Microbacterium > Microbacterium sp. Cr-K20. The sequence goes on from NZ_JARE01000075.1 coordinate 71,549, forward strand.
GCCGCGCGGAGGTCGAGCTGGAGCACCGGGTCGCCGCAGAGAGACTCGTCGACGTGGAGCGGCGCCTCCACCTCATCGAGAAAGAGAACCACATGTCCCCGATCGAGATCGTCGACAAGCCCCTCCCGGCCGTCCGCCTCGCCGCCATCCGCACCGTCGTCGCCGATCAGTCGTCCGTCGCCGCCGTCGTGGGCCCGTCGTTCGACGCCGTGGCGGCGATCATCGGCGACGAGCACTCGCTCTCCACTCCGATCGCCCAGTACGAGACGCTCGACGACGGCCTGCAGGTCATCGTCGGGTACACGTACTCCGGCCCCGCCCGCGACGGGTTCGAGATCATCGAACTCCCGGCCGCGAACGAAGCGGTGTGCGGCATCCACCTCGGGTCGATGGACCGCATCGCCGAGAGCTGGCACGGCATCCACACCGAGATCTTCGCCCGCGGTCTGGTGCACGACGGGCCGTGCCGAGAGCTCTACGTCCGCGCCGTGTCGGACGACCAGTCGGACTGGGTCACCGAGCTGCAGCAGCCCGTCCGACGCGCCTAAAGTGGCTAGGCTGACGGGCATGATGTGGACCGCCTCCGCCACCCGCCGCCTCGGCACCGCCGCCGCCATCGTGACGCTCGCGATCCTGCCCCTGAGCGGATGCCTGTACGCGCAGATCCCCGCAGCAGATCCCTCTGCGGCGCCGTCGCCCGGCACGGAGACCGACGGGACGGACGCCCCGGAAGGCGGCACCCCCGGCACGACGCTGACCTTCGAGGAGGGCCTCGACCTCGATCCCGACACCTACATCGAGTGGGGCGACGGATTCATCGCCGACGAGCAGTGGGAGACGATCTCGCCCGACGACGGCAACGGCGGCTGGACGTACGGCACGGCAGACGGCACCTGCACGGTGCGCTTCTGGCAGGGCCACATGACCGATGTGCCCGTCGTCGACGGCGATGACAGCGCGTCGTCCGATGCGATCCTCGGCGTGCTGCTGGAGACCCCGACGGCCGACATCACCCCCGTCGCCACCACCGGCGAGTTCAGCTACATGGCGGGCGGCAACGGCGGCGTCGAGATGCGTCAGGTCAGCGCGGTGGAGGGTTCTCGGTCGTGGCTCATGGCCGCCCGCGCGTTCACGCAGACCGGAGTCGGTCTCTACACGATCGTGGACTGCATGGCCAACGACGCGGAGAAGATCATGGACGCCGTCACCGACGCGAACGCGGTCGTCGTCACGCCCTGATCGCCACGCCGACCGGGCTCACTCCGGGGCGGCTCACTTGCCGCCGGGAGGGCCGACCAGCAGCAGGATGACGTACAGCGCCACGATGCCGACGGCCAGCAGCAGCGCCAGCACCCACGGCCGCCGCAGGAACCACCGCATCAGGCGGTCGTACCAGCGACGATCCCGCGAGTCGTCCGTGGCCTCGAGGCGCCAGGCACCGTCGAGGCGACCGGTGCGGTGCAACCAGATCTCCATCGGGATCGTCGCGTACGGGATCACGGCGCTGACCACCGCGAGCACACCGACGCCGGGGTGCCAGCGCTGGTTCAGCGCGACCAGGATCGCCGTCGCCGCATAGGCGAGGAACACGAATCCGTGGATGCCGCCACCCACCGTCACCACGACCCCGGGCGCGCCGACGGCACGGGCGATGATCGCGGCGATCAGGATCGTCCAGGTGATCGCCTCCGCGATCGCGAGAACTCGGAACAGGCGGTCGGGGGTGCGGAACACGGAACTCCTCGGGTGGGGGTCCTCCCACCGTATCCGGCCGTCATCGCCGTCGAATCAACCGAATGGTTGAGAACGCCGGAGCGATGCGACCTGTTTCGCGCCTCGAAGGAGTCGGATGCGAAGGAGTCGGATGCGGAATAGCGGACGCGACGGAGGCGTTGCCGAAGGCATGGTGACAGTGGACGCAGACGCGATCTCGCAGGTGCTCGGCGCCGTCGACCTCCGCGTCGGCGTCGGCCGTCGGATGTCGCTCGCCTCCGGCACACTGCTGCCGATCCCGACCGGCGCCATCACCCTCGTGTACATCGTCGAAGGCGGCGTGCACGGGCATCCGCCGCTCGGCGACGGCTGCCGCCTCGACGTCGACCGGGACTCGCACCGCCTCATGGTCGACCCGAGCAGCCGCCGCGACGCGCTCGTCGCGGGCGACGCCTTCCTCACACTCGGCCGCACCCCGTTCGCGCTCGAGGCCCAGGGCGACACGAGCCTCATGATCGCCGAGATCGTGCTCGCGGATGCGGCTTCGCCGCTGCCCGCCCTGCTTCCGCCCTTCCTCACCGTCACCGGTTTCGACGACATCGAGCCGGCCGCCGCGGCCCTCGCCCTGAACATGGGCCTCGTCGATCACACCGTGCTGCCGGCCCGTCAGGGCGACCCGGTCATCTGCCGCATGATGGCGACGACGGTGCTGCTGTCGGTCATCCGCGCCTGGGCGGCGAACGGCTGCGCACCGGCGGGCTGGCCGTCGGTGTCGAACGACCCGTTCCTCGACCGCGTCGTCGACGCCATCCATGAGGAGCCCGGCCGCGACTGGACGGTCGAACGCCTCGCGAGCATCGGCGCCATGTCACGCTCGACCTTCGCCGAGCGGTTCCGCAACGCGGTCGGCCGCTCCCCCGCGGACTACGTCACCGAGGTGCGCGTGGACGCGGCCAAGCGGATGCTCGAGGCCGGACGCAGTGCCTCGGAGATCTCCCGCGAGCTGGGCTACGCCTCGGACGAGGGGTTCAGCCGGGCGTTCCGGCGCCGCACCGGACTGACCCCCACGTCGTGGCGGATGGCCAACCGGATCCCCGTCTCCGCCTGACGCCGCGCCACGTCAGGCGCGGCTGCTGACCCGGTTCGACACCCCGAAGAGCACGGCACCGGCGAGCAGCGCGGCCGCACCGAGCACGTAGACCAGCTCGACGTTCAGGGTGTCGACGAGCAGCCCGCCGACGCCGGCCGCGAGGGTGATCGCCCCCTGGAAGCCCACGACCACGAGGCTGCCGCCGGCTTCGAGCCGATCCGGCATCCGGTGTCCGACCCAGGTGTTCGCGACGATCAGCCAGGAAGAGAAGAAGAAGCCCCACACCACCACCACGATGCCCACACCCAGGATCGACCCGGAGAACAGGATCATCGAGATCACGGACACGGCGATCACCAGCGGCGCGAACACCGCGAAGAAGGCGAACGTGCGGTCGATGACGAGCCCGATCGTGATGTTGCCGAGGAGGCCGCCGACGCCGAACAGCGCGAGCAGCACCACGATCGTCGAGGCGTCGACGTCGGGGATGCGCTCCAGCGCGAGACGCACGTACGTGTAGGCGAGGAAGTGCCCGAGAACCACGAGCACGTGCCCGACCATGCCGAGTCCGATGCCCGGCCGGCGCAGCGTGTCGACGAGCAGGCGCAGGCTCGACGCGCGCTCGGCCGGAACCGACGGCAGTGTGAATCGCAGGACGACCGCGAGCACCACCATCAGCCCTCCGGCGATGGCGAAGACCATCCGCCAGTCGACGAGCTCACTCAGCATCACGCCCAGCGGCACGCCGGCCACGGTCGCCAGCGAGACACCGGCGGAGGTGAACATGACGCCGCGACCGAGGTTCGCAGGCCCCGCGAGGCGGGCGGCGACCGTGATCGACATCGCCCAGAACGCGCTGATCGCGGCGCCCAGAAGGAAGCGCGCCAGCAGCACGATGATCAGATTCGGCGAGATCGCCACGATGAGGTTCGAGACGGCCGCGGCGAGCGCCATCCACACCAGCAGCGACCGCCGGTCGAGGCGCGGGAAGATGAGCCCGATCGTCGGCGCGACGACGAGGCCGACGAGTGCCGTGACCGTCACGGTCTGCCCGGCCTGACCGGGAGTGACACCGAGACCGTCGGCCATCTCGGTCAGCACGCCGTTGGGGAGGAACTCCGCCGTGACCAGCAGGAAGCCCATCAGCATCAGCACGATCAGTCCGCCGTAGCGGATGCGGGTGACGGCCGAGGCCGGCACGGTGGGGACGGGCGCTGTGATGGTCATGGTTCCACGCTCGCAGCATCCGGAGGCCATCGCCCGATCAGGCGTCCGCCGCAACCGACCGATCGTCCGACGACATCGGCACACCGATCTCCCAGCCGGCTCGACCAGGCTGGGGTGATGCGTCTCACCCGCCGAGCCGAGGCCTCCCTTCTCGCGCTGGCCGCTGCGGTCGCTCTCCTCGCCGGGTGCACACCGGCACCCGTGCCACCGGGACCGGATGACTGGACACTCGAACCCATCGCGATCGACACGCGGGTCGAGTGGCGACCGGGCTCGCCGGCAGCCGACGCCCCCCGAGAGGGCGCGGGCGACCTGGTCGACGTCTCGTTCAGCATGTCCCAGCTCGCCCCTGACGGCACCGGTGGGTTCTGGGCGAAGTCGGCCGGCTCGTTCCTGCACGTCGGCGCCGATGGGGAGACGCTCGCCCGTTTCCACGACGAGCAGCTCTCGCAGGTCATCGCGATGGCGTCATCGACCCCGGACGAGCTGGTCGTCGCCCGCGCGGGCACGGCACCGGCGATCGCCGTGCTCGACACCACCACGTTGACCATGCGCGATGTGCCGGGCACCGCGGCGGGCGGCGGGGAGTCGTCGCTGTTCCAGTTCGTCGACGTCGCCACCCGGGACGGCGACGCGATCGTCGCGCACGTCCGCCCCGAACGAGTCGGCTATCTGACGCTGGAGATCCTGCGCATCGACCTGGAGGACGGGCAGCGGGAGGTCCTGCACACGGAGCCCATCGCGCTCGACGAAGCCCCGAAGTCCTTCCCCGACGTACCACCCGTCCGCCTCGATATCGATGCGGAGGGCGCCATCCATCTCGCCGCGCCGACGGCGCGCGTCGTGCTGAACCCCGACGGCACGGAGCGCACGCGCACGCCGCAGACCGCGAACTTCCCCCAGGTGGCCGTGCGCCCCGACGGGACCGCCCTGTGGTGGGGCGGAGACGCCGCGCGGACGAGCGCCAGCTCCGCCATCGTCGGCGGATCCGCCGACGCGCGAGAGGCGATCGAGAGCCGTTCCTCGTGCAGCGGCCTCACCCGCTCCGACGCGCTGCGCGCGAGCGTCGACGGTACGGAGTATCCGCTGCCGTTCCTGTGCGGCGCGAACGACGCGATCTGGACCGGCTCGACGTGGATCGTCGCAGCCGGAGGCGAAGCCGACGGCGTCCTCGTGCGGGTCACGCCGCCGAAGTCCTTCGGCTGAGCGCAGGTCACCCGCTCCTGACTACTCGGCTCCCTCGGACGCCGGGTGGATCAGGCGGCGAGACGGGCGGCCAGCAGCGTCACGAGCTCGTAGACGACGTGGCTCGCGGCGATGCCGGTCATCTGCGCGTGGTCGTAGGCGGGCGACACCTCGACCACATCCGCGCCGACGATGTTCTGCTCCTTCAGTGCCCGCAGGATGCGCAGCAGCTCGCGGCTCGTCAGCCCGCCGGCTTCGGGAGTTCCCGTTCCGGGCGCGTGGGCGGGGTCGAGCACGTCGATGTCGATCGAGACGTACAGCGGCTTGTCGCCGATGCGCTGCAGGATGCGGGCGATGCCGGCTTCGACCCCGTGCTCCTCGATGTACTCGCTCGACACGATGGAGAAGCCCAGGCGCTCGTCGTCCTCGAGGTCCTGCTTCGAGTACAGGGGTCCGCGGGTGCCGACGTGGCAGCTGGCGGTGAGGTCGATCAGCCCCTCCTCGCTCGCGCGCCGGAAGGGGGTGCCGTGCGTGATGGGTGCCCCGAAGTAGGTGTCCCACGTGTCGAGGTGCGCGTCGAAGTGCAGCACCGCGACGGGACCATGCTTCGCGGCGACCGCCCGCAGCAGGGGCAGGGCGACCGTGTGGTCGCCGCCGATCGTGACGATGCGCTGCACCTGCTCGCCGAGGGCCAGCGCCGCCCGCTCCACCTCGGTCACGGCCTCGGTCAGGTCGAACGGGTTGACCGGGATGTCACCGGCATCCACCACCTGCGCGATCGCGAACGGCGACACGTCCTGCGCGGGGTTGTACGGCCGCAGCAGTCGCGACGACTCGCGCACGTGCGACGGACCGAAGCGCGTGCCCGGCCGGTAGCTCACGCCCGAGTCGAAAGGGATGCCGACCACGGCGATGTCGGCGCGCGGCACGTCTTCGATCCGCGGCAGCCGCGCGAAGGTCGCGATGCCGGAGTAGCGGGGGTTCACGGACGCGTCGATGGGGCCCACGTTCTCGGTCATTGCTCGTTCCTGTTCGTCGGGGCGGATTCGTCGGATGCGGGGGGGGTTCTCAGAGCGCGTGCTGCGGGATGTGCACCAGCTGCACGCCGCCCTCGGCGATCGCCGCGCGGATGCTCGACGCGATGTCGTCACGCCGTTCGACGCGACGCCCGGTCGCACCGAACGCCGTGGCGAGCGCGGCCCAGTCGGGCTGCACCAGATCGACGCCGACCGGGGTCATGCCGCGGTCGACCTCGTTCTGCCGGATCTCGGCGTAGCCGCCGTTGTCGACGCACACGACCGTGACGTCGAGGCGCTGCTCGACCGCGGTCACCAGCTCGTTCACGCAGAACATCAGGGCGCCGTCGCCGATCACGGTCACGACCGGGTGCTCGGTCTGCGCGACCCGGGCGCCGATCGCGGCGGGGAGGCCGTAGCCGAGGGTCGCGTAGGTGGGCGTGTACAGCAGGGAGTGCGGATGCGGCGACTGCAGCACACTGCCCAGCGCCATGTAGACGATCTGGGAGGAGTCGCCCGCGACGATCGCGTCGTCGGGCAGAGCATCCGCGATGATCTCGGCCAGGGCGACCGTCTCGGGTGCGGTCTCGCGCGCCTCGGCGGCGATCGCGGTGCGTTCGGCGGTCAGCTCACGCGGTAGGCGGGTCTCGGCGGGGAGGACCGCGAGCAGCGCTTCCAGAACTGCGGCCGCGTCGCCGGTGATCCCGACTGTCGCTGCGAGGTTCTTGTCGCGCTGCGCCGGCGAGATGTCGATGCGGATCACGGATCCTCGCGCCTCGAGTCGCGGTGCCCAGAGCTCGGCCTCACCGAGCTTCGAGCCGACCACGAGCAGCACGTCCGCGTCCTCCGCGACCGCGCGCGCCGCGGCCAGGCGCAGGTTCGAGCCGAGGGCGAGCGGATGCCGCTCATCCACCACGCCCTTGCCGTTCAGGGTCGTCAGCACCGGGGCGCCGAGGCGCTCGGCGAGAGTGGTGACCTCGTGGGCGGCATCCACCGCTCCGCCACCCGCGACGATCACCGGGGTCTTCGCGGCGGCCAGCAGGCGTGCGGCCTCGGCGAGCGCCGCCGGCTCGCCGGAGACGCGCACTGGGACCGGGCGCGGCTGCCGCGCTTCGGCGGGGACGTCGGCCGCCGCCTCCAGCACGTCGAGCGGGATCTCGATGTGCACCGGACGCGGGCGCCCGGTGCGGAAGAACTCGAACGCATCGTGCACGGCCTCGACCGCCTCGGCCGCGCTGGTCACCCGGCGCGACCACTCGGCGATCGCGCCGACCATGGCCGTGGCATCCTTCGTCTCGTGCAGGGTGCCGACGTCGGCGAACTCCGCCCCGAGCGGCACTCCGGGAGAGAGCACGAGGAGCGGCCGCGACTCGCAGAACGCCGTGCCGATCGCACTCATGGCGTTCTGCAGCCCGGGGCCCGAGGTCGTGATGACGACGCCCGGGAGCCCGGTCTGCTGCGCCCAACCGTCGGCCCCGTAGCCGGAGCCCTGCTCGTGACGGTTCGTCACCGCACGGATGCCGAGGTCGGCGAGAGGCCGGTACAGCTCCAGATTGTGGGTGCCGGGGATGCCGAAGATCGCGGTCACGCCGTAGGCGCGGATCGTCTCCAGCACCGCGCGTCCGGCGGTGTCTGCGTACTGCTCGGCCGGCGTGGTGTCGGTGCTCATCGGATCATCCTCACACCCGGTGACGACGAACACCGTCGACCCAGGTCTCGCGCACGGTGATCGCCGAGATCTCCTCGGCGGGAACAGCCAGCGGGTCGCCGGAGAGCACCGCGAAGTCGGCGTACTTGCCGACCTCGAGCGAGCCCAGGTCGTCTTCGCGGCCGATCGACACAGCGCCCTCGATCGTGTGCGCGCGCAGGGCGGCGAGCGCCGAGACCCGCAGGTCGTCGGGGCCGAGCTTGTGGCCGCGGCGGGTGACGCGGGTGACGGCGGTCTGGATGGCCTCGAGCGGGATGGGCTCGGCGACCGGAGCATCCGACGAGATCGTGAACGGGACGCCCGCTCGCTCGAACTCGCCCAGCGGATTGAAGCGCTCGCCTGGGGTGCCGATGGCCTCCTCCACGCCCTCGCCCCAGTTGAAGTAGTGCTGGGTCTGGTTGACCGGACGGATGCCGGAGACGGCCATCCGCTCGATCTGCTCGGGCGTCGGCAGTCCGCAGTGCTCGATGCGGTGGCGGGCGTCGGCATCCGGATGCTCGGCGAGCGCCGCCTCGATCGCCGACACGACCATCTCGATCGCGGTGGGCGACTGGGCGTGCGTGGCCGTCTGGAGGCCGGCGGCGTGCGCCTTGCGGATGAGCCCTACGTACTCGGCGGGCTCGTGGTAGAGCTGACCGGTGCGGCAGGGGTCGCCGACGTAGCCGTCGGGGAAGTACGCGGTCCAGCCGCCGAGCGTACCGTCGGCGTAGAACTTGATGCCGGCGAAGCTCAGGTGCGCGTTGCCGAACTGTCCGACGAGGCCCATCTCGAGCGCCTCGTCGAGCAGGTGCGAGAGCAGGTACATCGATACGCGCAGCTCGAGGCGTCCGGCCTCGGCCAGGCGCAGGTACATGTCGAACTCGCGCCGTGTGACCTGGGCGTCGCCGATCGAGGTGACCCCGCCGGCGAGGAACCGCTGGGTCGCGGCGTCCAGCTGGCGCAGGTGCTCCTCGGGCTCGTCGGCCAGGTGGAAGTTCGGACCGTGATGGCCGATCTTCACGCCGTGCACGCCGGTGAGGATGTTGCACGCGGCATCCGACAGCTCACCGGTCAGCTCGCCGTCGGCGTCGCGGAAGAACTCACCACCCTCGGGGTTCGGGGTGTCGCGGTCGACGCCGTTGACGGTGAGGGTGTGCGAGTTCACGACGCCGCCATGACCCGAGGCGTTCATGAGATACACCTCGCGGTCGGCCACGACCTCGTCGAGCTCGAAGCGGGTGGGATGCCGCTTCTCGGCGAGGTTGCGCTGCTCGTAGCCGTATCCGCGCACCGGCCGCCCCTCGGGCAGCTCGGCGGCCGCGGCCTTCAGCAGCGCCACGATCTCGGGGATGCTGCCGGCCTTCTCCGGCCCGCAGTCGACCCAGCTCATCATCTGCCCGAACATGAGCGGATGCGCGTGGGCGTCGACGAAGCCGGGGACGATGACCGCGTCGCCGAGGTCGATGCGCTCCGGAGAGATCCCACCCCGTTCGGCCGCCGCCTCGCAGTCGGCGAGGGTGCCGATCGCGAGGATCCGCCCACGATCGGTCAGCATCGCCGTGGCCGTGGTGGCCGCGGCATCCGCCGTGTGGATCGCGTGCGCGGTCAGCAGGACGGGTGCCGTCTGGGCCGAGCGGTCGAAGGGGGTGAGCTTTCTCATGGCAGCCTGTTCGCGGTCGTGTCGGTGCGGGCGGTGAAGGACGCGGTGACGGGGGCCTCGTCGGAGTGCTGCGGTGCGAGACGCGTGCAGATACCGGCGATGACCGCCATGCCGATGAACATCGCGATGACCGACCAGATGCTGCCGGTCCAGGCGATGAGCTGCGTCGCGAACCAGGGCGAGAACCCGGCCCAGACAGCCGCACCCACGCCGTAGGACAGGGCGATCGAGGTGTAGCGGGCCTGCGGGCGGAACATCTGCGAGAGCAGCGCGGCGATCGGGGCATACGTCGCACTCATCGCGATGCGCACCAGCGAGGCGAACAGGAAGATGAGCGGTTCGACACGTCCCGGCAGTATCAGCAGGAACGGCACGAACGTGAGCACCGAGGTGATCAGGCCGAAGTACATGACGTTCTTGCGGCCCCACTTGTCGCCCAGCCAGGCGACAGGGAGCGTCACCACGAACTCGACGAACGAGGCGATCGTCATGGCGTCGAGGATGAGCTGCTCGCTGATCGCGACCGTGTCGCCGGTGGCGTAGGCCGTGGCGAAGGTGGTGGCCAGGTAGTAGCCGCCGGTCGAGATCGGCAGGATGCCGATGCCGAGCAGGATCGGACGCCAGTTGGTGCGCAGCGCGAAGGCCAGCGGCATCGACTGCTTACGACCCTCGACCTTCGCCTCGAAGACGGGCGTCTCCTCGACGCGGTAGCGGACCCAGAAGCCGACACCGACCAGCACGATCGACAGCAGGAACGGGATGCGCCAGCCGCCGTTGATGATGAAGTCGTCGCCCATGCGGGTCATGATCGCGAAGATGCCGGAGGCCAGCAGGGCGCCGGCCGGGTTGCCGAGCTGCGTGAAGCCGCCGTAGAAGGTCTTCGACTTCTCAGGAGCGTGCTCGACGCTCATGAGCACCGCGCCGCCCCACTCGCCGCCGACCGCGAGCCCCTGCACCGCACGGAGCAGGATCAGCAGGATCGGGGCGAGGATGCCGATGTTCTCGTAGGTCGGCAGGCAGCCGACGAGAACCGTGGCCGCGCCCATCATCACCAGCGTGATGACCAGCGACGTGCGCCGACCGAGCTTGTCGCCGATGTGGCCGAAGATGATGCCACCCAGCGGACGGACGAGGAAGGCGACCGCGAAGGTCGCGAAGGCCGCTGCGGTCTCGGCCAGCCGGTCGCCGCTCGGGAAGAACAGCGGACCGAAGACGAGCGCCGCGGCGGTCGCGTAGACGTAGAAGTCGTACCACTCGATGGTGGTGCCGACGAAGGCGGCGATGCCGGCGCGTCGCGCCCGGCTGTGGGTGCCGCTCGTGGGGGTAGTGGTCATGGGGTGCCCGCTCCTTTGCGGAAGATGTCGGATAGCGAAGGATGCTACGGCTGCGGGGGGCCGTCGGCAAGGGCAGAACTCCAGCGATAGCAGCGATTCACCAGGTATCTGATTCCAGATCCGTGCACTTCTCCCCTTCCCGACGGCTCAAGCCCCTCATACACTGAACATGTGCGCGGCGAAGCGTGCGATCGCGGGAAACTGAGGAATCGAGCGGAACCATGGATTTCGACGCCGAACTGATCCGTGCGCTGCAGGAAGACGGCCGCGCCAGCATCCTCTCCCTCGCCCAGCGACTCGGGCAGTCGCGGGCCGCCGTCGCGGCACGGCTGCGCACGATGCTCGCCGACAGGACGGTGCGGGTCGTGGCTGCCGTCGACCCCGTGTTCCTCGGCCAGCACGTGCTCGCCCACGTCTCCATCCGCACCGACGGCTCGGTCGAGCTCGTCGCCGAGCACCTGCGCGACATGAGCGAGACCGTGCTGGTGTCCGCGGTCGGCGGGGCGCACGACGTGGTCACCGAGGTGCGTGTCGGCTCGATGTCGGAGCTGCACGACCTGCTCGCCCTGATCCGCGCGATCGACGGCGTGCTCGACATCAGCACGATCATCTACTCGACCGTGATCAAGGGGTTCTTCGTTTCGGAGTACCACGGCGGCGTCACTCTCGACGCGATCGACGAAGCTCTGATCGAGCAGCTGCAGACCGACGGGCGCAAGAGCTTCCGCGCGCTGGGCGAGGAGGTGCGCCTCTCCCCCTCGGCCGTCGCGACCAGGGTGCAGCGGCTGATCGACGCCGGAGTGATCAAGATCAGCGCGGTCGAGGCGCGTGGGCTCGCGCACCGGCAGCTGTCGATGGGTGTCGGCATGACCCTCGGCGACGACGACGAGGCCGTGATCGATGAGCTGCGGCGGGGGCGCGGCGTGGACTTCGCGGCCCGCACCCTCGGTCGGTTCGACGCCGTCGCCACGCTGGTCGAGCCCTCGGCCGGCGCGCTGTATGCGAGCCTCGAGCGCCTGCGCGCGCTGCCCGGAGTGACCCGCATCGAGGCCTGGCTGCACCTCGCCGTACTCAAAGAGGACTACGCCCGCACGCTCCGGCCGCTGCGCACGGACTGAGCCGCCCCGCCCCGCGCCGCCGACATATCGGTACGGCGCGCCGTCACCGGGCGTTCACCGGGGGCCGCCAGACTTCCCCCATGAGCGAACCCGAATCTCGCCAGGGCGTCCCCGAGCCCGTGGCGACCGCCAACAGCGGCGCCGTGGCCGTCGTCGGACTCGACCTGCGCGGCGAGACGCCGGCCCCCAAGAAGCAGGTGTACTCCTGGGCGCTGTGGGACTGGGCGACGCAGCCCTTCAACACCGTCATCCTCACGTTCGTGTTCACGGCGCTGTACCTCGTCGGGGAGGGATTCCTCCCCGCGGACGTCGCAGCCCTCGACAAGGACGACCAGGTGCGACTGGCCGCCGAGGCGGACCTCGCCTCCGGGCTGGGGCTGGGCTCGACCATCGCCGCCTTCGGCATCCTGCTGCTCGCTCCGGTGCTCGGCCAGCGGGCGGATGCCGCCGGGCGTCAGAAGCTCTGGCTCGGGATCGGCACCGGAGCCCTGATCCTGTGCATGCTGGGCCTGTGGTTCGTCGAACCGACGCCGAGCCTGTTCTGGCTGGGCGTCGCCTTGATCTCGGCCGCGACCGTGTTCCAGGAGATCGCCGCGGTGAACTCCAACGCGATGCTCATCGGCATCGCGAACCCGAAGAACGTCGGACGCATCTCGGGCCTCGGGTGGGGCTTCGGCTACCTCGGCGGCATCATCGCCCTCGTGATCGTGGTCGTGCTCGACACCTTCGACTGGTTCGGCATGTCGACCGACAACGGCCTCGCCTATCGACTGATCGCCGTGGGATGCGCCGTATGGGCGATCATCTTCAGCATCCCGATCTTCCTCAACGTGCCGGAGCCGTCGCTCGGCCGCCCGGAGCGCAAGGTCGGTTTCTTCGCCTCCTACCCGCTGCTGGTGAAGGACGTCGCCGGGCTGTACCGCAACGAGGAGACCCGGCCCACCTTCTGGTACCTGCTGGCGAGCGCCGTCTTCCGCGACGGGCTGGGCGGCGTGTTCGCCTTCGGAGCGATCATCGGCACGGCCGTGTTCCACTTCGAGGCGCAGGACATCATCATCTTCGGCATCGTCGCGAACCTGATCGCCGGCGTCTCCACGATCGCCGCCGGCCGGCTCGACGACCGCCTCGGCCCGAAGCGGATCATCCTCGCCTCGATCGGCTCGATGATCGTCGCCGGTCTCGCGGTCTTCTTCCTGCGGGACGCCGGGTCGATGGTCTTCTGGATCGGCGGCCTCGTCCTGTGCGCGTTCGTCGGACCGGCGCAGGCGGCGGCACGCTCGTTCCTCGCCCGGGTCACCCCCGCCGACCGCGAGGGCGAGATCTTCGGTCTCTACGCCACGACCGGTCGCGCCGCGAGCTGGATGGCCTCCGGCGCCTGGACGCTCCTGATCGTGCTGACGAGTCAGACCGCCTACGGCATCCTGGGCATCGTGGTCGTCCTGATCGCCGGCTTCCTGCTGCTGCTTCCGGTGAAGGCGCCGCGCTGACTCCTGCACACCCGCGGCGGGAGTAGCCTGACCGCGTGACCGTGATCCTCGCCTTCCTCGCCAACATCCTCGTCGCGGTGGCGAAGACGATCGCCGCGATCATCACCTCCTCGGCATCGATGGTCGCCGAGGCGGCGCACTCGTGGGCGGATGCCGGCAACGAGGTGTTCCTCCTCATCGCCGACCGCCGCGGCGCGAAGACCAAGGATGCGCGGCACCCCCTCGGCTACGGACGCAACGCCTTCGTGTGGTCGCTCATCGCCGCGTTCGGGATCTTCACGGCCGGATCCATCGTGTCGATCATGCACGGCATCCAGGAGCTGTCTGACACCGGCCCTGTGGAGAGCCCGATGGTGGCCTACATCGTGCTGGGGGTCTCGTTCGTGCTGGAAGGTGCGTCGTTCACGCAGGCGATGGTGAAGTCGCGGCGCCTGGCCAAGGAGCGCGGATCGTCGACCTGGGACTTCGTGCTGGAGACGAGCGACACGACGCTGCGGGCCGTGTTCTTCGAGGACTCCGCTGCGCTCATCGGCCTGGCGATCGCGGCCGGCGCCATCGCGATGCATCAGATCACCGGCGTCGCGGCCTGGGACGCGATCGGCTCGATCCTGGTCGGAGTGCTGCTCGGCGTGGTCGCGATCATCCTGATCCGGCGGAACATCGCCTTCCTGGTCGGGGCCACGGCGGCGCCGAAGCTGCGGGCCCGCGTCGGCACCGCCCTGCTGGGGCTGGACGACATCGAGCGCGTCACCTACCTGCACATCGAGTATGTGGGCCCGAACCGGCTGTTCATCGTGGCCGAGATCGATCTGGCCGGCGATGCCCGCGAGCACGATGTGGCCCGCCGGCTGCGCGACGTCGAACGGCGGATCGAGGCGCACGAAGCCGTCGAGACCGTCGTGCTGTCGCTCTCGGTCGACGACGAGCCGTCGCTCGAGTTCGCGCGCGGCTAGGGCGCAGCCGGTTCAGCGCTGCCAGTTGTCGGCGAGCTTGTTCAGCAGCCGGGCGAGCTCGACCCGCTCGTCGTCGGTGAAGGAAGCGAGCGCGGTCGTGAGCATCTCGCGACGCTCCCCGCGCATGCCGCGGGCGAGCCTGCGACCCTCGTCGGTGAGAGCGATACGGGTGCGTCGCGCGTCGTCGGGGTCGGCCTCACGGCGCACGAAGCCGTGATCGACGGCCTGTTGCACGAGCCGTGAGGCGCGCGGCTGATCGACGCCGATCGCGATGCCGAGATCGCTCACGCTGAGTGGAGCGGATGCCGCCGCCAGCGCCTCGAGCAGGCGCATGCGAGCGGGTCCGCCGAGACGTCCCGACGGGTCGGCCATCCAGGGCGGCATGCCGGGGTGTCCGCGGTGGTGGTCGAAGTGGTCGCGGGCGTCGTCGTCATGCGGAC